>JAYKGX010000257.1:0-14055 GCA_035285565.1 Synechococcales cyanobacterium | reverse complement strand
TTGCAGGTGAGTCAAGGGCGATCGAATTTGTTTTTGATGAATCCAGAAGGGATTATTTTTGGTGCCAATGCCAGGTTAAATCTACCAGCTCTGTTTTCTGCCAGTACAGCAACGGCGGTGGAATTTGCTAATGGACGCTGGGATGGGCGATCGCTCAATCGTCCGGATCAGTTACTAGGCAACCCGACGGGCTTTTTGTTTGCACCAGAATCGCCCGGTGTGATTCTCAATCGGGGGCAATTAGCGGTGCAACCCGGTCAAAGCCTGAGTTTAATCGGCGGAACCGTCGTGAATTTAGGGGGGGTGCAGGCTCCCGGTGGGTCAGTGACGATCGCAGCAGTGCCGGGTTCCAACCGAGTCAAACTGACACCTGTGGGTTCCATCCTGGGCTATGAAGTGGTGCTGCCCAGCAATGCAAGCGCGACTCCTAAAACCCTGCCTCAATTGCTTGCCAATGCGCCGATTGCCCAGATGGTGCCCCAATTGGAACGGACTCAGGATGGGAAAGTCCTGCTTAAGGGGACGGGGATTGTGTTGTCATCCGGAGCAGGGACGCTCTTGAATAGTGGCTTGGTCAGCAATGCGGGTACGGCGGCAAGGGCAGAACAGAGCCTGCAATTCTGGGGAGAGCAGATTATTCAAACCAGTTCCCAGGTGAATTCCCAGACGGTGACGCTGTTTCGGGCTAATCGTAGTATTTTGCTACAGCCGATCGCCGAGAGTTTTCTCGCCTTTGAATCCGGTGGCCCGTTAACGTTTCAGGCAAAAGAGATTTTTCAGGCTCCGGCTCCAGTGTTAACCCAAGGGCGATCGCTGGAGATTCAAGCACCGATCGTGCAGACCCAAAGTTTGAATACCTCGATGCGCTATGGTCAGGCTGGGGCTGTGACCGTTACAGGGTTAGCGGGCAATCCTGCCAATCAAGTGACGATCGGGAATATTATCACGCCCAATCAAGATGTGCAGGTGCAAGGTGAAAAAACGAATCTAGGGGTTGTGATTACTGGCACAGAAGAAAGTCCGAATTCTTCTGATAATACCGTGAATCAAAATCCGATATCAGGAACCGTATCCTTGCAGGGATCAGATGGCTTAACGGTGGCAGCTATTTTAACCACGGGACAGAAAGTTCAGCTAGCGAGCCAAAATGCTCAACAGACGGGTACTGTGCAGGTGGGACCCATTTTCAGCTTGGGTGGAGACGTGGAGATTCAGGGCGATCGCATTACGACCAGCTTGATTTTTTCTTCACCCCGCCAGACGGACAATGCAGGCAATATTACCCTAACGGCATTGGGAGATTTGCAAGCTCGGCAGATTGAAGCCAATGGTCGGGCGAATGGCAAGTCAGGCAATGTCTTTCTCACCAGTCAGTTTGGCAATGTGGTGGTGGATAGTATTCAGGCAATGGGAGGACAACGGGGGGGAAATGCGGTGCTCCGGGGCGAAACCGTGCGGATTACAGGTGTGCGCTATGAACCTAAAGATGACGGATTTGAAACATCTAGTATTCATGTGGATGAATCGCTACAAATCTTTCATAAGGGGGGGCGTAGTAATCAATCTTTTTTGATTGGAAATCCTACTTTCAATGGCAGCCGCGATCGCTTTGTAATTGGTAGACCTAATTCTGAATCTATTCTCAGTCAAGGAGAATTTGCTGTACAGGCTGAAACCACGATCGATCGCCCATTGTCTGACCCAAAATTGACGATCGTGGCAGAAAATACATTGCCCAGTTTTCCAGAACTTGGGGAGGCTCGCTTGCTTTACCATCCCGTCAGTCCTGGTCGTCAAACCAGTGTGACCTTGGCAGAATTAGGATTACCGCTGCCGACGGATCCCGATCGCGATACCACCCAACTCTATATTCGACTCCGACCAGGCAGTAATGCTTCCAATAATGGCGGCATCTTGATTGGACCGAACGGCATCATTCACGAGACCGTGCCCATTCGACGGAGCGATCGCTTAACCTACCTTGCCCCTAGCCGAGGCGAAGCCATCAATCTCTACGAGGTGTTTGCATTGGATCTGCCGCCCACGCCGGAAACTATCGATCGGGCACAGCGTATCGCGCTTCGGTTTGGTCATCCGGTCATCCCTCAACAGGAATCGGTAGACCCTACGATCGCTCCTCCCCCAACGCAGATACCGATCGGCTCTCCTCTCTCCAATATGTCTGCAACTGAAGTGCTTGCACGAGATAATCAGTTGAGTCAAGAGATGGTCAATGCAGGGTTTGCAGACTCCATGCCTGCTCATTCCACGGATGGGGTTGAGCTGATGCAGCGGGTGGAAGTGCAAACTAAAACGCGTCCGGCTTTGGTCTATTTACAGACCTATGCCAATGAGTTGGAAGTGATCTTGGTAACGGCTCGGGGGCGCTTTCGCAGACGAGTGGCGGTGCCGCAGGATCGTCTGATGAGCTTGGTGAAAACCTTTCGCCGCGAGGTGACGAATCCCATGCGAACCCATTCTAAAAGCTATTTGCCATCTGCTCAGCAGCTTTATCAGTGGATGATTCAGCCGATTGAGTCTGATCTATATGCCCAAGGGATTACCAATCTCATTTTTCTGCCATCAGTCGGCTTACGCAGTTTGCCCTATAGTGCGTTGCATAATGGCAAAAGTTTTTTGGTGGAACAGTATGGTGTAGCGATCATTCCCAGTTTAGGACTGACGCAGGTCGATTATCAGACCTTGCAGGGTAGCCCCTTGCTGGCGATCGGGATTTCTGAATCTACCCAAAATCAAGTGCCCTTACCCATGGTGAAAACGGAACTGGCAACCATTGGCGAGATATGGCAACATCAACCGACGCGCTATTTAAACGAGCAAGCAACGCTCAAGGTCTTGCAAACGGCTCGTCAACGCACACCATTTCAGATCATTCACCTGGCAACCCATGCGGATTTTAGTACAGAATCAGCAAAGGATGCCTATATCCAACTCTGGAATGAACGGCTGCGGCTAGATCAAATTCGCCAAATGAGTTGGAACAAGCCCCCGTTAAATTTATTAGTGCTCAGTGCCTGTCAGACGGCGTTGGGCAACCGAGAGGCAGAATTGGGCTTTGCAGGCTTGGCGGTGCGTAGTGGGGTTAAAACGGTGGTTGCCAGTCTTTGGTCGGTGAATGATACGGCGACAACGGCGTTAATCAGTCAGTTCTACGATTTGCTGGCGACCACCTCCACTCGGAATGAAGCCCTACGGCAGGCCCAGGTGGCGATGATTCAAGGACAGATTCGATCGCAGGAACAGATCGATCGCCCCGAAATTCGCCTCTTAAAAGGACGTACCCTTGTCTTGCCGGAAACTGCCCAAATCAGTGACCCGGATTTTCGTCATCCCTACTATTGGGCTGCGTTTACAGTAATTGGGAATCCCTGGTAGTTAAATTTGACCCAGAATGGTGCGATGGCGTGGATCGCTGGCAACGGTGGTGACGGCGTGAAATCCGATCGATCGCAAGGCTGCTTCTACATCAAAGGTGTAATAGTCATCGCTCCAGGGTTCGGTGCTTTTCATTAGCGTAAACAGCATGGGGGGCAAATTTTGAATCACTGGAGATTGAGGATTATTATCCACGATCGCGATCCATCCCCCTGGACGCAGTAAACGCTTGACTTCTTGGAAAATGGCTTGGGTGGCTTTTCGTGGCAACTCATGCAGGACAAATTGTAAGGTAATGAGATCAAAGGATTGACTGGGGAACGCAGTAGCTTCCGCATTACCATGGTGCCATTCTGCAATTTCGCCATCGCGATCGCGCCACTGGGCCACGGTCAACATGTAGGGCGAGAGATCCAGACCAACAGTGCGAATGGGATCCGTCTGATGTTGCTGATAATAACGGTGCAGTGTTAGGGTGGAAATGCCAACGGAACAGCCAAGATCAAGAATATCCTGTACTTGGGTAATGCCGTGATTGTCTAGGACTTGATGAAAACTCGATCGCAGACGATCCTGAGCAGCTTGCCAAGTCAGGGGTTCATCTTTCCAAACCCGTAGCGCCATAGAATAGGTTGCCGATTCTGCTTCAAAGGCCGCTTCCCAGCATAGATTTCCCGCATCATAGGCATGGAAGGGCACTTGATAGTAATCTGGATATTGGACTTGAGCATTGGTGTGACGGGACAGGGACTGTTGGATCCCAGAATTACAGAGGTCTTCGTAGGTCTTGCGCCAGGGAATGCCATTGCGTTCAGCAGTTTTAATCAGCACTTGGCGAGCCTGTTGTTTCATCAATGCATAGATCGGTTTTGTTTTGATTAAGATGTTGACCATCTGGGATAGTAAATCTTCTCCTGCCCAATCAGGTTTATCTTTTTGATATGTCACCATTGCAGTAATCCTAACCTTTGGTCTAATCTTAATTGGAGTACTTTGAATCTCATCCATATTTTAGTCTGTTTCGAGAACTTTTCTCCTGTCCCCCTCTGGGTCTGCCCACAGCGCTGAGTGCTCCATTGCTGCTCGATCGCGCCTTAAGGCTGACCGAGGATAGAGGATGCTATCTGGAGTTATCTGATTGGTTGTGGCAGAATTTTAATTAGGTTGCTATTGCAAAACGGTTACAGAGTGAGTATATTGCTAGAAGAGTGATGCTTGGTTATGATTGCTAGGTTGTTTGTGACCCTTGTCTGAGTTCTGCCAATTTTAGCCGACCCTCCTTGGCTAATCTTCCTTCATTTCTGCTCCTAATTCTTATTTTCCCTGTTGATCAATGACAAGTGCTTTTCAGGCTTTGTTAAAAACCGTTGCAAGATATCCCATTCTGACCCCGGCACAGGAAATTCAGTATAGTGGTCAGGTGAGACAATGGCGTTCAATTTTGGGGATACAGGCAGAGTTGCGCATTGCCTTAGCACGGGAACCCGAATGTCAGGAAATAGCAGGGGCAATGGAGACTTCACCGATCGCACTTCAAGAACAAATTCGTTTGGGAGAGCAGGCTCGACAACGATTAATCGAATCAAATTTACGCCTAACAATCGCGGTGGCGCGGAAATATCAAGGACAGCTTGAGTTGATGGATTTGATTCAAGAAGGAACGCTGGGGCTGATCAAAGCAGTGGAAAAATTTGATCCTACCAAAGGATACCGGTTTTCTACCTATGCTTACTGGTGGATTCGACAACGCATTACCCAGGCGATCGCGGATCAAGGGCGCACAATTCGACTGCCCGAAGCGACCTTAACCAAAGTGAGTTTGATGAAGCAAGCCCAACGATCGCTGACGCAAACTTTGGGACGATCGCCGACGCTGGCGGAGTTGGCAGAAGTAACGGGAATGAAGTTGACAAAATTAAGAACCTTGCTGATGCAGATTGTGCCAACAACTTCCTTAGACCATGCCCTGCGCGATGATCAGGATCAGGTGCTGAGTGCTTACCTAGATGATCCGAAAAGCCACCCAGAACGCTGGGAAATGCAAACCCTCAAACAAGATCATCTGCCGCAGGTGTTGGCTCTCTTGCCCGATCGTCAGCAGAAGATTGTGGCATTGCGCTATGGCTTGCAGGATCATGAACCCCTCAGTGCTCGCCAGACGGCGGATCAGTTGCATTTGAGTCCTAGCCGTGTGCGACAGTTGGAAAAAGAAGCGCTGGCACGGATGGCGATCGCCTTGGGCGGATAGTGGGTTGGTTCGGCATTGAATTGGGAGAAAGGGAGAGGGGGAGTAAGTCAGGGATAACGTAAAGATCCGTAAAACCACGCACAAAATGCTTGTCATTCGATATTATCTGGACCATACTAATAAATATCGATAACCCTGCGTCGTGTTCCTGATTACTCCTTTTTGCCTTGTTTTGCGAAGGGTTGTTCCCTGTTATCGATTCATTTTCTACAGAGATACTATTTCATTCTACGGAGATGCCATTGCGCGAAGAGACACTCTGCTTTTTGCGGAGTTATTTCCATGTGGGTGTAACTTTTATCTGAGCTTCTCAAGGATTCTTTAAAAAATTATGTCTACCTTAGATGAACAGCCCTTTATTGCCATTGGGGAGCAAATCCTGTCTCTTGGTCAAGTTTTGCGCTATTTACAGGTGTCTGGCAAGCTGTTGCCCCTGTTGCAAGATATTGTGTTAGAACATGTCGTCTTTCAAGAATTGCAACATCGTTCTGAGCTGACGATTTCTCTAGCCCAACTGGAGCAGGCGGCGATCGATTTTCGGGTACAAAATCAATTATTAGAGCCGGAAGTCTTTCAACAATGGCTGCAGCAACAGGGAATTGATCACGAAATGTTTCAGCGGCGGGTGGCGCTCAAGCTGCAATTGGAGCACCTCAAACAGACGATCGCGGCTCCTCAGTTGGAACAGGTGTTTGCAGAACGGTCTGCCAGTTTAGCAGAGGTGAAGGTTTCCTGCATTGCCTTGCGGCAGGCGGCGTTGGCAGTGGATTTACAAGCGCAACTGTTGGCAGATCCCGATCGCTTTACAGAAATTGTCAAAGCCTTTACGTTGGAACATATTCAGGAAACGGCGACCCTACAGCAAACCCTGCGCTGCCATCAACTGCCGGATCCCTTTCACGATCTGGATTTAGCAGATGCCTGCGGGAAGATTTTAGGACCTTGGGCAGTGGGCGATCGCACCTGTCTCTTTCGGATTGAAGCCTATCGTCCAGCGGTATTGGTCGGCGCAGTACAGCAGGAACTGCAGGAACAGTTATTTCAGCAATGGCTGGTGCAGCAAACCAGTCAACTCAAAATTCAGTTTCCAGTGGCAGAATCCCCCGCTGAGGCCGACTGACGGCTGGCATGACCCCGTTTGCCACGCTCCCAATTTCTATCTCTCCTTTCAGTTCGGTTGATCTTCCATGACCATCCCCTAGCAACGCTAGGAATTCCTCAACGTTTAGTTGCTTGAGAGGCTTGAAAATATGAATACGGTTCCTTGGCAGTGGTCTTCTTCTGCGGCAGGGGCAGGGGTTTCATCATTGTTGTCGGATAGAGTATCTCCTGGGTGGGAAACGCCGGATTTTGAACGGTGGCAGTTTCTCTCTAGCCGATCGCCTGCGTCTCAGGAATGGGTCATGCCTCGGGAATTGCTGGTGATTGATGGTCATGTGTCCAATCCCCAAGCGATCGCGGCGGCGGTGAATCGTCCGGTTGCGACTGTGGTGTTAAATCCTGAAATAGATGGCGTTGAACAAATTAGTGACCTGTTAGCCCAATTTCAAAATATTCAAGCCCTTCATCTGATTTCCCATGGGACAGCGGCAGCCATTCAATTGGGATCCTCGGTGCTGAGTGCGACGAATTTAGGACAGAATGCCGATCGCTTACGAAGTTGGGGGCGATCGCTCTCTGACGATGCCGATATTTTGGTCTATGGGTGCTGGACGGGGCAAGGGCAGGCAGGTCAGGATTGGTTGCAGCAAGTCAGTCAGTTCACGGGTGCTGATGTGGCGGCTTCCCAGGATTTAACCGGAAACGCGGCTCAGGGGGGCAATTGGACCCTAGAAGTGGCGACGGGAGAAATTACCACGCAACCTTTATTGAATGCAGCGGCGATCGCAGACTATCAATTTACCTTAGCGAATACGGGATTACCCAATGCTGACCAACGGAATCAATTTAGTTCAGGCTTAAACGCAGTAGCCACTTGGGCCGATCGCGTTGATAATTTTGGGTTATTGAATCAGCAACTGGTCTTGATCAATCAAACCAATCCCGCCGCGATCGATACCCTAGGAGAAGCGATCGATCTTGGAGGATTGATTCGACAACTGCAAACGAGAACTGTTAATTATTTCAGCACGAATCCCGATGATCCCGCTACAGACAATGTGACAGAAATCCATACCTCAGGACAATTAGTCGCCTTTTTAAACAGCCAGCTTACAGGGTGGACGATCGTCGATCAATCCGATGCGAATAATTTAATCCTCAAGATCCAGCTCAATAGTTTTCAACAAACTCGCAATAACTTAGCGATCAATCTGGGCAAAAATGCTGAATCTTACAACCTCGGCCTGAAGGCACAGGCAGATCTGCTGACACAACTCACGATCGATTTCACCGTCAGTTTAAAGCTAGCCAACCCAAACGCGGCAGATGCATTTAGCGTCAAGGTGGATAATCTGGTCAGCCAGGGGCAAATGAATCAAGCCTTGGTGGGGGCTACGGGGAATGTGGGCATCATGGGCTACACCACCCAAGCGGGTAGCAATCTCAGTCTCACGGCTAAAGTGACGACCCAAGTGAATGCGGGCAATGCTCTAACCTTGGCAGCGCTGGCGGGCGACCTCACTCCTATGCTGCAATTGACGGCGGATGCCAATAATCAGGTGTCTGGGCAATTGATTCTCAAAGCGCAGGATCTGCCGGGAGTGGCGATCGCGCCTAATTCCACGGTGACGATTGGGTTACCCACGGATGCTGTGTTGATTGAAAATCCCAGCACCAATCGATCGCCGACAATTTCAACCGATGCTAACTTCAGCCAATTCAATGACTTTGCCAATCTGACGGCGGGGGAATTGCAGGGCATGGTGCAACAGTTGGGTGCTTGGTTTAATCAGCTCAGTGCCACCGGGGATTTAAATGCAGTGATTCCGCTTTCGGCTGGAACCACCCTTGGATCGGCGATTAGCTTTGGGCGATCGTTCCATGCAGAAATTGGACGGTATCTGGTGAGCTATGACAGTCTGACGGCGGCAGGAACGGGGAAACTGGTGGGGGATGCTGCCTTTTCTGTGGTGCATAATAACCAAACCTATAATATTACTGTGCTAGCGCGAGATACGCAGGATAACAGTACGATCGCCAACCTCATTACCGATATCAATACTGCTCTGAATGCGGCGAATGTCACCGGAGTCTCTGTGACGAATAATGGAAATCGGTTGCTATTCAGGAATTCGAGTACCAATGCTGCGATCGATCTCTTTTCTGCGGCTGATCCACGTAAACCGCTGGTGGGAACCGGTCTGAACTTTGGGGCTGCTCGATTAACCTTTAGTAATGCTCAGGAATTGGTGGCATTGTTGCAGGCTCGTTTACAGGAAGGCGATGGTGATGCGGCGATCGCGGTTCTGTATGATGTTGCTACCAAGGATCTGAAATTTACGATTACATCGGCTGACAGTCAATTTACCCAAGAAGTGCCGTTGAATTTAGCCGAGTTGCAGGGACTGACGGATGTGCAAGCGGTGACCGTGGATGTGACCGTGGGTGGACAGACGATTAAGGTGCCGAATGGAAAATTGAGTTTGTCTGCTGCCAACCAGATGAACTTTACCTTTGGGGTTAATCTCAATCCCACGCAGGATCTGATTCTGGGTGCGCCCCTCAATCAACCGAACCTGCCCGCCAATGGTCAACTGACCACCGCCGCAAATTTTAACTTGACCTTGTTGGAAGAACGGCTGGATACTACTCAAAACCCGCCCGTCAGAATTGTGACGAAGACCCAGACTCTAGGGGATGTCGCCGTCAATCCTGATAGTAGCAATCAATCGATTGATGATTTGGTGTGGGATGTGCAACGGGCAATTGATACCCAATTGAATGCGATCGATCCTACCTTAATCGATGCTTCATTCACCAAATTAGGATTCACAACACCACAGGAACAAATTGGAACTGGAACAGTTAGTATCACGGCTGCCAATGCACCGATCGCTGCTATTTTAGATCAGGATGTCAGCTTTTTAATCACGGTTGGAATTGGGAATGTGCCTGCTAGAACGGTGCTAGTGAAGATTGCTAAGACGGCAACCAGTGATAATGGCATAAATCTCGATCGCTTGATTGCTGATATTAATTCAGCTTTGCAGTCAGTAGGAATTTTTGATCTAGTTGAAGCAAATCTGAATACGAATACTGTTCGATTTACGACAAAGAACACAGGCAGCGATCGCACGCGATTACGAATTCATCCAGTCAGTGCTATCAATGTGGAATATACCTCCACGATCGATCCCACGGCAGCGAATCCCCAATCGGTTGGTCGGATTGTCCTGTCTGCCAGACCTCGGGTCGATCGCACAGGGGCAACGCCATTGTTGATCGATCGCAGCTTGCAGGTAAATATTGCCAGTCCCACGAATTCGGCTTATGCGCAACTGGGGCTTCTGACCTCCCCCACGCCCTTGAATGGTCAACTCAGTAGCGATGCACAATTTGACTTGCGTTTGAATGATACAACCGTTGTCACCGTCACGATTCCAGCAGCAACAACGACGACCAATCAGAGTATTGATGATTTGATTACGGATATCAATACTAGTTTAGACAGTGCCCTGGGTGCCAATCGGGTCAAGGCGTTCCGGGCGATCGAACTCTTGGATCCCAATCAGCAATTCCGTGGCGATGGTAACCGCATTGTCCTGAAGGTGATTGATCCAACGATTACGCAAATTCAGCTTGAAAATCCCCTCGGCAGTGCGATCGCTCAACTGGGCTTCCAAGCTGGAAAAACCGTGACTGCCAAAGCTCGTGCTACTAAATTCTTCCTGGAAAATACCAGCCTGACGGGTGCGGTGACGGCGCAAGTGGGCAAACTGGATGGCACGAAATCCCTCGCGATCGCTAACTATGGCTTCCTAGGTGTGGAAGTGATGAATGCCAGTGGCAATATGACGGGTAATGCTGGCGTGACCCTAAGCGATCGCAAAGAATTAAAAGATCTGGCGGGTGTGCTAACGACCTTGGCGATTCCGACCACCTATAGCAGCACGTTGCAATTTCAGGTGCGCCCTCAGAATAATTTTAAAGTCATTCGCAATGGAGCCGAACTGCCCAATCCTACCCTCATGCCGAATGTAGCCACTTGGCTCAAGCCGCCGTTCCCTGCCTCTACTCAACCGGGACTCTACAGCTTCACCGGATTAGAAGCCTATGACAAGTTACGCAATATTGATATCAATGTGATTGTGCAAGGTCTACGCAAATCCGTTGAAGAATACATTAGAAAAGCAGGGGGTGGACTGTTAGAGAAACCATTGCCCTTACTGAACCAAAGTGTCTATCAATTACTCAACCTGGGCGATCGCATTGATGCGGCCCTTGATCCCATTACTAATGCTGTTGCTTCCATTAAAAATATCCAAGCCATTAATACGCTGTTGGAGCAAAGTTTCGGTAAACTAGGTTCGGTACCCCTGTTCTCTCTGGATAGCATTAGTGGTACCCAGGCAGCACTGCGACTGGATGTATTGATGCAACGCAGTGTGAATACTTCCTATGGGCTAGATCTGAATCTGAAAGATTTGACCGGTGATTCTTTCTTTAGCAATTTGATTGGGGCCAGTAGCACGGGGGATTTGAGTGCCAAATTAACGGGGGCGGTGACCTTAGCTCTGGGGTTTGATATTTCCCAATCGCTGCTGAGCCTGACTCCTGCTCAACTCACCGATAAAATTTTCCTGTACACAGGAGCCAATGGCAGTCGGCTTTCCGTCACGGCAACCCTGGAGGGCAAAGATTTAGACTTCACGGCGCAAATTGGACCGGCGCAACTGGGGATTGCCAATGGTACGGCGGGGCTGCGGGCAGGATTCCAGGTGCTGGTGACAGGCAATGATTTAGGCAGCGATCGCAGTAGTTTTTCTGGCTTGGGCTTAACAGCGAGTTTTGTAGCTGATCCGGTGCCGCCGCCAACTCAACCCCCTATGTTTATTCGGCTGCCCTTTACTGATGGAAGCAATCAACAGCTTGAAATTTCGATCGCGGATCTAGGTGCTTTTTTAAGTACGGGGAGTCTCAGTTTAGTCCAGACGAATTTGGATCAGATTAACTTTAAAGCCATTCTCAATAATTTAATTGCCAACTCTCCCCTGGGCATTTTAACCAACCCAGAAGCCATGGTGGATGGGATCGATCGCATTTTGCAAACGATCGAAGATGCCCTGACCCAGCAACTCTATAGCGTGAAATTGCCCCTGATTGGCGATGCCCTGAAGGATGCGGGACAATTTATCAAAGGGTTCCGGGCAGGGATTTTAACGGAAATTAGCGATCGCCTGCGGGAATTGCAAAGTACGGTGTTTGGTTCCAGTTCCACGCCTGCGAATTTGGCTGCCCTGTCGATCGATCCGATCGATGAAGCGGTGAAAATTGTGCGGCAGGCGATCTTTAAAGTGTTTTCTAATTTAAATTTGCTGCGCGATCGCAATGGCAATGGGGTTGCTCTCGATGATGTGCAAATTTTGCGGGGGACGAATGATTCCTTTATCCAATTTGATTTCCAATTGGGACAATCGATCGCCTATACGCAACCCTTTAGCTTTGATGCGGGGTTACCCAATTTGGGTCTGAGTCTGAATGCGGGAGTGCAGTTAACCTTCGATTGGGCGCTGGATTTGGGCTTTGGCGTGGATAAACAATCCGGCTTCTTCTTTGATACCAGCAAGACGAGTGAGGTGCGGCTGAAAGCGGTGGCGGATTTGGTGGGCACCAATGGCGCAGCCCAGGCAGATGTGACGGGACAATTGGGCTTTTTGACCCTACAGGCGAAGGAGTCGAGCGGAGACAGTATTGCGAATAATGTGAACGCCTCTGGTTTGTTCTTGGAATTAAGTATTGATCTGCGCAATCCCGGCAAGCCAGCCACGGCAAAACTTCCTTTCTCGGAGATGTTGTCGGCGTTGACTCGGTTTAATCAATTCCTGACGGCAACGATCGCTGGACGGGCGAATTTGAATTTAGATTTGCGTTTGGGGGTGGATAAACAGCAGATTTTACCTTCGATCGTCTCTGGCTTAATCCTCAGTTGGAATGGCTTTACGTTGAATACGACGGGCAAGTTGGATTTGGGTAAACCCTTCTTTGCCTTCAAGGGCGTGGGCTTGGATTTAGGGTCTTTTATTTCTGATTTTGCGGGTCCCTTTTTAGGCAAGATTCGCAGCTATTTGCAACCCCTAGATTGGTTCCTCAACCCCAATGATGGTCTGCTCTACAAGCGTTTCCCCGTGATTTCGGATCTGGTGGGTGAAACGGTGAATTTGAAAAAACTGATCGAACTCTACGATAAGAAAGCGCAAATTACGCCGTTCTTGAATGCGGTGGAAGACATTTATGGCTTGATCGATGCCCTGGGCGAAATTGCCAGCCTCAGCAGTAACTTGATTATTCCGATCGTCCCTGCCGACCAACAACTGACCGCCGATCAACTGGGAGTCGATTTAACCCAGGGATCGCTGAGCCAAGGCAATGCGGGCGCAATTCCTGATCCCAGTAATTTGTTGAATAAACTGCCCAGTGGCACCGATGCCAAAGTGCGGAACTTCCTCGATCGCTTGACAGGTAAAAAGCCAACGGCGTTGCTGGCTCCGGGTTTTGCGGCGGCAGCGGCAGATGATTCGGGGATTTCCTTCCCAATTTTGGAACCCGTGAATGTGATTAAACTGCTGCTGGGTCAGGATGCAGATTTGGTGAAATATCGCCTGCCGGAGTTCAAATTCCAGTTTGAATATACCCAATCTTTCCCAATTTTCCCACCCTTGTTTGCCACTCTGCGCGGCTTCTTTGGGGCAACGATTAACCTGGGTTTGGGCTACGATACGAAGGGTTTGATGGAATTCAAAAATACTAAGAGTTTCCTGGATTTACTGGATGGCATTTACCTGGATGACCTCAAAGGTGGCGTAGATATTGCCGAATTGGTGTTGAATGGGGGCATTGCCGCAGGAGCTTCCTTAAACTTAGGAATTGCTGATGCGGGCGTGGAAGGGGGCATTGAATTTATCTCCGACTTTAACTTGAACGATCCCAACCGTGATGGTAAGGTGCGCTTCGGTGAAATTGGGGCGAATGTGGAAATTAATAATGGCAATCCCTTAGCGATTTTTGATATCAGTGCGCGGCTAGAGTGGTTCTTCCGAGCTTATATTGAAATTCTGTTTGTGATTGATGCAGAGATGGAGCTAGGACGGGGAACCCTGGCAGACTTTGGCAGTGTGGACTTCAAGCGACCGCCCATTTTGGCGCATAAGGATGGCGAGACCCTTTACCTACATGTGGGACGATTTGCCAACGATCGCGTCAATGGCAATATTGATGATGGTGATGAAGAGATTAGGGTTACGGGCGGCACT
>JAYKGX010000256.1:0-7177 GCA_035285565.1 Synechococcales cyanobacterium | reverse complement strand
ACTGTAAGGTTTGGGTGAGGGTGGAACCGGATTGGGCGATCGTCAACTCCGTGGTAAAGGCGTTTGGATTGCGTCCATCGGGATAGAGCGTCATGGCGGAACCCTGCCAACACCCCAACAAATCTTCTACCTGCAATGGGGGTTGTTCTGGTGCATCACTGCCCACCCGTTGTTCTCGCATGATGGTAAAGGTTTCCAATGCACTTTCTGCGTTATACATGGCCAGAAGCCGAAACCGCCGATCGCGATGAATCAGACCAAATTCCACCCCAAACGGACTCGTAGGCGCATATTGCATCGAACCTTGACAGAAGGCACCTGTCTCAAAAAACAACAAATTTGCACCCAAACTGGTAAAGTCCATCACCAAGGGTTGCGGATGTTTTGGGGACTCCCGCGTGAGGGTAATGCGGGCATGTTCTTCTCCCAGGGCTTCTAGAATCAACAACGAGGGAATTTCTTCGATCGACTCACCTGCGATCGACATGGAAGTAAACGAACCTTGCCATTGTCCAAGATTTTCAAATAAGCATTGCCACTGGGATTTCATTGTGCTTCTCCACCAAGTTGCTATGAATCATACCAAATCAATTGATTCTTGCATCCTCGTCGCAATTCAATGAACGTGACTTCAACGCAATGCAAGTTTCTCACCCCCTCGATCGCGCTCATCTCAAATCAAGCGGTAGAAATGACCCACCGTCTTAAAACGGCACATTGACATCCCCATCATCTCCGACCTCACCTTCTAATCCCCCCTCTAATCCCCCTTCTAATCCCCCCAGTAGCGCATCTTCCACCACCCCACTCTCCTCGTCCACTGGCGATCGGGCTTCCTCTGCTTCCAGGTCCACAATCTTACCGCTGAAGTCCTGGGCAAGACTTTTCGCTGCACGGGTTACCTCATCCTCATCGTTCCAAGTGGGCAGAGGAACCGGGGCAGCCATCGGCATCATAGTCGGCGAACCTATAGGCGAACCTGGAGTCGGTGAACCTGAAGTCGGCGAACCTGAAGTCGGCAAATCTGGAGTTGGCACCGCAGCCGAAACCGGGACAGACGCAGCCCCCCAAGAGATCGGAGCCTGAGTACCCCCATTGGGGACAGGTGCAGGGTTCATCACAGGTGATGCAGGGGGTGGCGGTGCTTCTGGAGCCGCTTCTACGACCCTCAACGTTAGTTTCACATTCCCTTTCAGCGTTTTTGCACAGGCTTTACCCAGCAAGGGTTGACGCTGTTTCACCATATCCAACATGGAACGCTTGGTCACTCCAATTTCGATCGCACTGCCCCGCACACTCAGCAACCGACAGTTGGGTTTAATAATCCCTAGTGCGGGTGGTTGGTCAATATTTGCCAAAATTTGCTCCCACAGTTCTGTTAAATCGGCACCCAAACCTGATGCTGCAATTTCACCTGTCTGTTCTTCTGGCGATCGCTCAGGGGTTGCTGGCGTTACCCGACTGTCTGAAACTTTCGGACTTGCCGCCGCCGTCTCTTCAAATTTCCGAGGGGCGGGAGGTGGTGCGATCGAGGGCTGGGGAGGACCCTGTGGCATGGCTGGTGCTGTGACTGATGGTGCTGCAACCTGTTGTGGATGCGGTTGTGCTGATTTTTGGGCTGGAATGATTGATGGTGTAATTTGTGGGGTGGTGATGGGAGTATTTTGCACTCCATTAGCAGTTTTTGTTGCGATCGCTAAATTTTGTGGCAGCAATCCCATGAGCGTAATTTCTAGCCAGAGACGCGGTTGAGTGGTTTGCTTAATTTGCACTTCCGCACTGCGCAGATGTTGTTGCCCTGCCAGGAGCCAAGCAGATTCCAACGATTGCACAAATTGCACCATTTGCTGCCAAGTTGGCGGGGTCACGGCGACTAAATCCTGACGGCTCGGGGCAGTTTTGGCAATCAACAGATCTCGGTAAAAACTGGCTAAATTTTGCAGCACAATCAGCGGTTCCCGTCCGCGATCGAGCAGACGACGGGTTTGATCCAGCATCAGTTCCGGGTGATTTTGGACGATCGCCTGAGTCAATGCCAAGAGATCTCGTTCCGGCACTGCCCCAATCAAATCCCAGACTTTCTCGGGAGTAATAGTGTCACTGAGCAGGCTGAGTTGATCCAGCAGACTTTCCGCATCCCGCAATCCTCCCTGGGAAATTTGTCCGATCAGTTGTGTGGCTTCTGGGATAATGGCGATCGCTTCCTGTTGGGCAATATGGGTCAGATGCTGCACCAATGCTTCCAGGGGAATGCGGCGAAAATCAAACCGTTGACAGCGTGAAATAATGGTGGGCAACACCCGCTGCGGGTCTGTGGTGGCTAGGATAAAGACGACGCGATCGGGTGGTTCTTCCAAAGTTTTCAGCAGCGAGTTAAAGGCAGCATTGCTCAACATGTGAACTTCATCAATCACATATACCTTGTAGCGACATCGTACGGGTGCAAACTGAGCCTTTTCAATCAAATCCCGAATGTTATCAACCCCAGTATTGCTCGCCGCATCAATTTCAATCACGTCCAATGCATTGCCCCGCGTAATTTCCACACAGGTTGCACAGGTTCCACAGGGTTGGGGCGTAGGGCGATCGCTGGCGATACAGTTCAGGGATTTGGCAAAAATGCGAGCACTGGAGGTTTTTCCGGTGCCCCGAGCGCCTGTGAACAGATAAGCCGGGGCAATTCGATCTTGGCGGAGGGCATTGCTCAGGGTAGCGGTAATGGCTTCCTGACCCACCAGTTGGGCAAAGGTCTGAGGTCGATATTTGTGGTGCAGGGGAATGTAAGACATGGAAAATCCACACAACCAGCGATCGAATGCTTGTTGATTCTAGCAAGAAGTGAGGCATGGCGGGGTTTTGGATTTTGGATTTTGGATTTTGGATTGGGTTTGGTAAATTTGGTAGGATCGATACAGTTGAGGGATTAGGCTGATACAGAACTTGAACCTTGCGTCGGGAGGTCGGTATCAAGCAGTCTACTGTTCCTTGGGAAGAATTGGTACATTCTTTGGCAGGCGCTTGGGCAGATGATTTCCCAAGTTTGGAAGAGATTCGAGATTGATTGCTCATGAGAGGCAGATTTGGTAATTCCTAGGTGTTTAGCTTGGTAAACGATAAAACTCTGCTGCGCCATAATTGACTTCCCAGCCTAGATCCCGTAGGGCGGCGATCGTTAATGCACTGAGGGGCATTTCTCCGAAATCGGCTTGATGGGTCATCAGTTCACGATCAAAGCGGGATTCCAACCAGTGACTGTAGTCTGACCCAGGTCCTTCTCCCACGGTGATCGGAATGGCGGTGGGTTGATAGGTGCCCAGCAGTTCACCATAGGCCCAACCAGCCGCTGAATTAGCGCGATAGATGTCGTTGTCGAAATCAATCCAATCTCGACCAAACAGATCCCACAGGGTGCCAAACCCCAAAACATGCCCAAATTCATGGATCATCACCCGCCGGAAAAAAGCCACATCCGAAGATAAGTCTTGGATTGCACCGGGAGCCGTATTGATCAGGGCTTCTCCCCCGATTGGCATGGCTCGGTTGGTTGCATCTCGTTCAACCGTCGTCCAACCCGCTGAGGCTAAGACCCCACCGCCATTGTCCCATTCTTGCACCGCGCCACCCACCTCAATACGCAAAACATGCTGGCTATTAAAGGTACTATGGGAAATCACCTGCTCCCAAAATACTGCCGCTTCTTCTACTGCCTGACGCATCACGGTAGATAATGCTTCTGAGCCAGCTCTGAAATCAATGACAATATCGAAGGAACGATCGTCGGCGATCGCAGGCGTAAATGTTGTGGCAAGACGATAATCTGCATTGGAATTATTAAAACTGAAAACCTGTAGAAAATAGGTGCCCGCTGTGAGGAAACGACGAATGGATTCCGCATTGTTCTGCCGTTCCCATTGCCAAGCTAGAATTTCCCCTGAATCAATCTGTCCATTATTATTGCGATCGGCAATCAAGCGCACATCGGCATCACCTGTCAAATCTGTTAACGCTGCGGTAAAGATCCCAGACTGGCTGACCGTAAAGCGGTAGAAATCATCGCGATCGCTACTATTGACCGTTTGATTGCGGCTAAAGACCGATTGGGTTTTCTGCTCCGCTAGGGCGATCGTATTGCCAGGATCAAATTCTTCCGGTGGCACATCTGCTTCATAGAAGTCACTCCCAAAGCGCGCTTCCGAGTCGCGATCGCTAATCAGATAGCCTGTTTCACTCCCAAGATATTGACTGCCTGCGCCTACAAATGGCGTATAACTTTTACTGTTTTCCTGATTGAAGTAGCTGGTAATCACCACCTGTCCTAAATCGGCGATCGTTCCTGCCACCGTTGCGTTGGTAATCCAGTAGCGTCCATCCGTGCCCAATTCATTGACGCTCGTGTTGGGATTAGCGTATTCATTAACCCTATAGCGTCCCTGCGCGGCATAGACATACCCTTGATAAAATTCACCAGTTTGATTGCGATCGCCGCTGTAGTAGTAGGTAAAGTCATAGCGCACCACGGGGGCAGGGGGCGTGAGACTGACGGTGATTGCCCTTAAGTCCAGATTGTTGCCGAGGTTGGCATTATTGGTTTCATTGCTTTCCCCCACCTCATTTTGCCAATCCACCATCATGCCGAGATAATAGGTTCCTTCGCCGCGCCAAATGCTATCCCCAGCATCGGGGAGCCGAATCAGCTTCAGGGCTTCTGGAGATAAGGTATTTGCCGCCAAGCCTTCCAACCAAACGGCATCCAACAACCGATCGCTGCGATCGATGACGGCATCCTGGGAAAGATAAAAGCCCACTCGCAAGCCCCCCACTGCCTGACTGCCCGCATTGCGAATTTGGTAGCGTAAGGTAGTATTACCCCCAGCAAAATGGGTTGAATTGACCGTATCCAAGCTCTGACCCAGCAAGTCTACCGCAGGCGCATCATATTCCCAACGATCGCGCCCAAAGGACAGGGGTGTAGCAGCTAGAGAAGCCGTTTCCGGGGCGATCGCATCATATTCACTGCCCAGTCCCGCATCCCCCGCCGCTTGTCCCCGTTGGAATTGCACAGTCCCATAGCCGGGATGATTATTGGGTGATGCATCGCGATCGAAGTAGCGATCGACGTAGACTTTTTGTAAATCCTTGAGCTGTCCTGCTTGCGTGGCACGAGTGATTAGATAGCGTCCATTACTTCCAGTTTCGTTAGCACTAGAATTCACATTAACAGATTCATCTACCCGGTAGCGATCGCTGAGATCATAAGTGTATCCTGTGTAATAATCTGCTTGATTGTCAGTACCGTTATAAAAGTAGGTGAATTCATATTTCCAGATTGTAGGGATTGCAACATTAATTTCGATAATATCTTTGCCAAATTCTGAATTTAGGTTATTAAGTTCATTACTTTCAGCAATTTGATTTTCCCGATCGCTAATCATTCCCAAATAATAAGTGCCGGAGCCATTGCGCCAGAAGGGATGCTCCAGTCCGGGTAAGCTCAGGGTTTGAGTCAGGCGATCGCTGCTTTGATTGGCTTTGAGGTCAAAAAACGATCGCTCTTCTAGCCATAAATCCGTTGTGTCAATGGTGCGATCGGCGGAGAGGTAGAAGCCGACTTTGAAAGCCCCTGCCGTTGCGCCCGCATTTTGTATCTGAAATTGAACTGATGTGCTGGTTCCCTCGGTCAGGTTAAAATTGGCGCGACTGGTACTGAAGTGACTGCCCAATAAATCCGGCTGCTGATTCACCGCCAACTGAGCCGCCGCCCCAAGATGAAGCTGGGAACCGCCAGTTGTGCGATCGGATGGGATCATTAGCCCCCCTGCTGGATCCATTAAAGACAAGGCACGCGCCGCAACTAGGGGATGAGTTGCCAAGGGGTTCAGGGTACCAGACATAGCATCAGACATAGTATCAGTAGATAACATCGTGGTTTACAGAAGTTTTCAAACCGTTTCAGCGCCAAGAGAAGCAACAGCAAATCACCTTTGCTAAAATTATTCTGGGCGATTTTACAGAAAAAGGAACAATATCGGCAAAAATTAGATCACAGGTAAAAAATTGCAAGGGTTATGAAAGAACAAATTTTAAAGTGGCTCAACTTAATCTTGATGATGGATCTCTTCTTTGTCCTCTTTTGTTTCTTCTGGTTTGTTATTGCATTAATTGGGCGTGCTAATAACATCCCCCTGGGGTTTGATCTCTGGTATCGTTTGTGGGAACCTGTGGTGCAACCCGCCCTGGGAATTTTGATGGCAGGTGCATTGGTGAGTGGGGCGATCGCCTGGGTCAGCAAACGCTTGAGTTCTAATAATTCCCTGCAATAATTCCACCAGCACTGTTCACAACCTGGGTGGGGAAGCGCGATCGCCAGTCGTTGTTCAGCCAGTGCCGCATTGGCATGATGCAGTCTCAGTCAATCCCCAGTTGGGTTGAGATCCCCCCTTCCCTAAATTTTTCACTCCGGTACGGTTGACTGGAACCGAGATCCCCGATAAATTTCTATGATTGAGCAGTAGATTTTTTTCTCTGCTTAAGCCCAAAAACCTAGCGCGATCGCAATGAGATTGCAGCTCAAAACGATCGCTAAGCCCCCAAGCTGCGTCAGTCAGCATGGTGGCCTGGACTGCATTTTAGCACTCCAGCCGCCCTGTTTTGTCATGCCAGACGACGGGGCGGCTAGTTTTTTGGGTTCTCCTCGTCCACTTAATTCATGTTTGAGGAAAACCCAATGAAACGTCAGACTAAACAGATTAAATTGCAACTGATCGGAGATGCGGATGCCGTTGAAGCAGCGATCGGGCTTTTGCATGTTCTCAATTTCATCAGTGCCCATGCCTGGAGCCGACCCATCCGTCAACGAGGTAGTCTCACCGTCATCTGCGTTGCCGCCCGAGAGATCATGCTAGAAGTCGATTAGAGTGCCAGGGCGATCGAAGAAGTCGAAAGAAGTTGAGCTTTTGAAAAGTTCAACTTCTTTCGTAATTTGGGTAAGCTTCCAGAAGGGATTTTCTTTGAGTCTAGATATGCTACATCTCAAATCATGGCTGAAGGTTGTGTCGGTCGTACTTCTGAGTTTTGTTCCAGTCGCGACAATGAGTGGAGTGGCACGATCGCAAGCGATCGTTCAACACCCTAAAAATCAAAGTCAGAAAAATCAAAGTCAGGTCATTGACGAGTTGAT
>JAYKGX010000255.1:0-9003 GCA_035285565.1 Synechococcales cyanobacterium | reverse complement strand
AGTGGTGCAGAGTACGGTGTTGGGCTGGTGGGGTTTGGTCTGGGGGGTGGAATTGGGGATTGCCTATGCGGCGGAGTTTTGGGGGCTGCCGTTGGAGTTTCGGGTGTTGGTGAATTTGGGGTTGGGTTGGGTGATGCTGATCGGGGGGGATTTGGGCTGGCGATCGGTTTCGGGGGGTTCGGGGGATGCGTCGGGGGGTTCGGGGGATGCGTCGGGGATGGGCGCGAGGATGGGCGCGGGTTGCGTGCCCCTACGGGGGGTGGGGACGGTGGTGCATGGGGTGCCGCTGTTCTATGGGGCGTTTGGGGCGCTGTTGGGACATTGGAATTTTACGGTGTGGACGGGTCTGTATGCGATCGCGGGTTCGTTGCTGTTTCTGGGGGTGGGGCGGCGATCGCTCCCACTTAAACCGCTGACTTATTTGGGGTTGATTGGTTGCTCTCTGGGTGCCTATGAGCTGCTGATTTATCGATTGAGCCAAATGCCTAAGAGTGAATTTATTGGGGATGCGATCGTCCTGTTTGCTGCATTGGCAATGCTGATTCTCTTGTTCTATCAATTCCTTGGACGATGGTTAGGACAATGGCTGAAGTTACAGATGCGAGAATTGACAGTACTCACCCAGTTTCATTGGGGTGTGGGTACGATGCTGCTACTCCTGAGTTGGCTGTTTTATCTCAGTGACTTGGGTTCCTCGCTGTGGGCGGCGATCGCGATCGGGTTGGGTTGCTATGCGCTCTGGCTGGGTAAACGCCAATCGGGTTGGATCTATCCCGGTTTGCTGCAAATTTGGGCGGCGATCGCTATGCTTTGCACGCGCAATTTACCAGAGATCTGGCTAGCGGAATGGGCTGGGGCGATCGCGGCTTTGATGGCTTTCCTGACGATTGCGCTGCCCTGGGAACGGCTGGGTTGGGCGGCAAAACCTTTTCGGACTGCGGCGGCGATTTTGCCCGTGAGTGTTATTGTCATCACCGGAGGGACTGTGAATGTGCAAAGTTTGCTGCTGATGGGGGCGTTCTATGTTTGGCTGGCTAGGGTGGTGCGTCAGGTGCGGCTGAGCTATCTGGGGCTGGGACTGGCGGGTTGGGGGGTATTTCGTCTCTTGCATCAGTGGGGGCTGCGAGATCCCCTTTGGTATGTGGCGGTCATCAGTGGGGCCATCCTATTTGGGGTGCAAACTGATCCAAGTCTGCAAGCTCAGCATCAACGAGAAACTCGGCATTCGCTGCGCTGCTTGGCAACGGGTTTGTTTTGTCTCACAGCTCTGTATCAAGCGGAAATCGGTAGCCAAACTCTTTGGGGGCAGGGGCTGCTGACGATCGCCTTGAGTTTGGGCTTGGCGATCGCGGGGGTGATGTTGCGTACCCGAGCTTTTCTGTATGTGGGCACGCTGACGTTTGTGCTGAAAGTGCTACGGCAACTGTGGATGTTTATCGCAGATTATTCGATCGCCCTGTGGGCGTTGGGCATTGCTCTGGGACTCGTGTTAATTTGGATTGCAGCAACCTTTGAAGCTCGTCGCAGTCAAGCGATCGCCCTCGTACAATATTGGATAACGGAACTCGAAGCCTGGGAGTAACTCATGATTCCAACCTTGCGTGTCTACCTCTTGTTACTGGCGGGTGCAGGGGTGGCGACTTTGTTGTCCATTTTCTGGAAGCATGAAGCAAGTTTGACCGTGGCGATCGGGTTGATGTTGCTCTGGGATGTGCTGGTGCTGGGGGTAATGGTGCTGGATGGGTTGCTGGGTCGCAAGTGCCGGGTGACGGTGCAGCGCGAGCCGTTGTATAAATTATCCATTGGGCGAGATAATCCCATTACGTTACAGGTCACATCCCAATCAACGACGGCAGAGTTGCAAATTTACGATGCCTCCCCCCTGAAACATTTTGAGATTTCCCAACCGATTTTAAAAGCCAAGCTCCCAGCAAATCACACAGAAACCCTGACCTATACCGCTAAGCCCACCATGCGCGGGGAATACAAATGGGGGGATATTCAGGTGCGGCAGTTGAGTCCCGGTAAGCTCTGCTGGATGGATTGGAAAATTCCCCACTCCACGAAGGCTGAAGTGTTTCCCGATTTAGTTGGGTTGCGATCGCTCTCCATTCGGCTGACGTTGCAATCTACGGGAGCCATGAAACAGGCGAGACGGATGGGCATTGGCACAGAATTTGCGGAGTTGCGCGACTATGCCACCGGAGATGATCCTCGGTTGATTGACTGGAAGGCCACGGCGCGGCGCAGTCGTCCGTTGGTGCGAGTCTTGGAACCCGAACAGGAACAAACGTTGATTATTTTGCTCGATCGCGGTCGGTTGATGACGGCTCAGGTGCAAGGCCTGCAACGGTTTGACTGGGGGTTGAATGCCACGCTGGGGTTGGCAATGGCGGGGTTGCGGCGCGGCGATCGCGTGGGGGTGGGGGTGTTCGATCGCGCACTCCATACCTGGATTCCACCGCAACGAGGTCAAGCGCATTTAAATCACCTGTTAGAACGGTTAACCCCGATTCAACCAGAACTGTTGGAACCAGACTATTTGGGGGCGGTAAATGCGATCGTCAGTCAGCAGTCGCGTCGTGCATTGGTGGTGGTGATTACAGATGTGGTGGATACAACAGCCTCAGCCGAATTGTTAGTGGCATTAACGCGGCTAGCTCCCCGCTATTTACCCTTTTGCGTGACCTTGCGAGATGCGCAGATTGACAAACAGGCACATCAATTTACATCGGATGTCACGTCCAACTATGCCAGAGCGGTTGCCTTAGATTTACTGGCCCAACGTCAGGTTGCTTTTGCAGAACTAAAGCGGCAAGGGGTGTTGGTACTGGATGCTCCTGCTAGCCAAATTTCTGATGAACTCGTCGATCGCTATCTCCAACTCAAACTCCGCAATCAACTTTGACCAAGGGATATTGCTCATCGGCGTAGAGTCGAGCCACAGTTAAGCGGCCTGGTTGAGTTGAATGGCAGTGGCAATTTCTTCTGGATGAGTTTCAGCATAAATCCAAGCCTGGGTCAGATCGGTGGCGGTGAGGCTGGGATAGCTGGTGAGGAGGTCGGCTTCGCTGTAGCCCAAGCTGCGGGCTTCGACAATACTCCAGACAGGAATTCGGGTGTTGGCAATGCAGGCTACACCGCCACAAACACCAGGAGTTTTGCTGATACCGCGTGAGTTTTGATCCAGGGTTTGCATCAGGGTTTGGATAATTTGGGCTTTTTCGATCGGGGTGAGAGTGAGGAGTTGGGTTTCTAGTTCTTGCAGTGTCATGGGTCGTGAGCGAGGTTGGCTCAAATTGACAGGTTTCCCTATTATAGTCGTCCCTGAAAATCTATAGGAAGGTGATTGTGTGGGGATTTCAGGAGATTGAGGGGGAGAGAAAAATTACCTTTCTCTCTGCTAGTCTATAGAAATTTAGATGCCAGAAATTTTATAAATTCTTTATGATTAGGTTACGCAGATTTGAGAAACTGCCTAGTTGAACTGTGACTGTGAACTGTGACTGTTGAACTGTGACTGTTGAACTGTGACTGTGAACTGTGACTGTTGAACTGCGATCGTTTGGACTGCCTCAAGCCCTGAACCATCGCGCATCCCTTTGACGCGTCTTTGAGGAGCTGCCTTGCTAGTGACTCTGCTAAATCGACTCAGTTTGCCCGTCCCATCTTGAAACGATCTTGGAGAGCGTTGTGATGCAAACCCATCCTGTTCCTGCTTCTTCTGGGCAATCAGAATCCGATCGCCAAAATGCAACGACCCCAGAGCAACTCGGCTTGTTTGATCCCCTGCCCCCTGATGCCGCCCCAGCAGAACTGCCTGCCCCATTGGAGACCCCTGTCACGCCAAAGCGCTGGAATTGGAAAGGACTGGCGATCGCCCTTTTAGGCATGGTAGGGCTAGGGTTAGGTGGGTGGCAATGGTGGTCTGCCAGGGTGAATCCCCCTCAATCGGCGATCGCCCAAGGGCAAAATGCATCCGCCAAGGCAGGTGGGCAACCCCCGCGTCCGGTGGAAGTGACAACGCTGCAACCGGGAATGGGATACAGTGAAATTCAACTCCTCGGTCAGGTGGAAGCCAGCCAACAATCAACCCTCCGCGCCCAGACGGGGGGCATCATCCAAGAATTAAAGATTGAAACAGGCGATCGCATCACCCCTGGCATGACCATTGCCATTTTGGATGACAGCGATCAGCGGTTAGCGGTTGCCCAGGCCCAAGCCCAACTCGCCCAGCAACGCAGCCATTTAGCCCGGTTGGAAGCGGGAACCCGCCCAGAAATCATTGCCCAACGACAGGCTGCCGTGAAGACCGCTCTGGCTCGGGAGGGATCTGCCCAGGATCAACTGCAACGCATTCGCGATCTCGTCCGGGAGGGGGCTTTTGCCCAACGACAACTGGTGGAAGCCCAAGCTGCCCTGGAGACCACCCGCAGCCAACGCTTAGAAGCCCAAGCGGAACTTGCAGAAGCCCAAGCAGGTCCCATTCAAGCAGAAATCGCCGCCCAACGAGCCAACGTCACGGCAGCCGCTGCGGGAGTCAACCAAGCTCAACTGGCCCAACGGCGGACTCGGATTTTGGCGACCAGTTCTGGCATTGTGCAAACTCGGCAAGTCAGCCTAGGCGATTTAGTCCAGGTCGGGAGTCCGATCGCCACTTTGATTGCCGCCGATCAATTGGATGTGTTGTTAGAAGTGCCTGAGAGTTTGAGTGGTCAGGTGACAGCCGGAAATTCGGTAGCACTGAGCAGTCAGGCCTTACCCCAGTGGCAACAAAGGGCAACGATCGCGGCTTTGATGCCTGCTGCCGATCCGGCTTCTCGGCGACAACGAGTACGGGTGCCCCTGAAAAATCCGCCCCAGGGATTGCTAGCTGGAATGGCGGTGGAAGCCAAATTGGTGCAAGTAAATCAGCGTGCCAGTTTTGTCGTCTCACGGGATGTGTTGACCCAACGGCAGGGGAAATGGATGGTTTTCACGATCGTCAACGAACAAGCAAAATCTATGCCGGTAGAAATGGTGACGGATATGGGATTGCAAGTGGCGATCGCCAGTCCAACTCTCAGGGCAGGGCAGACGATTGTCTCCCGTGGAGGGGATGGGTTGCGGGATGGGATGAAGGTGAAGGTGGTGGGGCAATAGGGGAGGTGAGGTGTCATGAAAGTGATTGAAACGGCGATTCGCTGGCGGCATGGAACCTTTGTTGCCTTTTGTTTGATGGCGTTATGGGGTGTTTTTTCCCTGCTGAACTTGCCCTTGGAATTGCAACCGGGGGGCGATCGAGCGGAGATTACGATTACAACCCCCTATCCCGGTGCGGGTCCTACGGAAGTGGAGGATTTGATCACCCGACCGATCGAAGAACAAATGGAAAAGGTGCGGGAAATTCGCGAAATTACCAGTAGTTCTCGGGCGGGGCGCAGTAGCATTACTTTGGAATTCAATGATGGCGTGGAGATGGACGATCGCCTCTTGGATGTGGTGAATCGGCTACAACAGGTTTCCAGTTTGCCCTTGGAGGCGCAGGAGTCGAGTGTGGAACAGGTGGGAGGCAGTAGTTCCCCCATGATGTGGATTCCCCTCGTGCCCAAGCCCGGTTTTACAGGCAATCCCGATCGCTATCGAGATCTGGTGGAAGAACTGGTTTTGCCTCGGTTGCGCCAGGTGCAAGGGGTGGGGCAATTTATCGTGGGAGGCGGGCAGGAGCGGGAAGTGGAAGTGCGGGTCAATCCCCAAGCCCTCGCCGATCGCAATCTCAGCATTACCGATGTTGTACGCACGTTGCGGGAAAATAATCGGGATATTCGGGGCGGGCCCTTGGTCTTGGGGCGACGGGAATATCGAGTGCGCACGGTTAGCCGCTCCCAGGGATTAGAAGATTTTCAGGGATTTATTTTGCGGCGGGATAGCACGGGAACGGTGTTTTTGCGCGATGTTGCCACAATTCAACTGGGACGCAAAACCCCCAATGGCGCGTTGCTGTTTAATGGTAATCCCACGGTGGCGATTGGGGTGATTCGGCAAGGGGGAGCCAATGTGCCGGAAGTGTCACGAGGCGTTCGGCAAGCGATTCAGGAATTAGAACGGCAGTTCGATCGCCAGAATGAAGGCATCCGTTTTGTTTATAACTACGATGAAAATGAATACGTCAGCCAATCGGTGCAATTGGTGCAGGAAAACTTACTCAGTGGTGCTGTTTTAGCAATTCTGGTACTGTTGCTATTTTTGGGTTCAATGCGGACAGTGGCAGTGGTGGGTTTAACGATTCCCATTACGATGGTGACGGTGTTTATTGCCCTGTTCTGGCTCGATCGCACCTTAAATATCATCAGTCTCGCTGCCTTGGGATTTGCCTCAGGGATGGTGGTGGATAACGCGATCGTCGTCGTGGAAAATATTTTCACCCACCTGCAAAATGGCAAAAATCCTGTGCAGGCGGCGATCGTGGGCACGCAGGAAATGGCAGGCGGCTTGATTGGTGCAACCTTGACGAATATTGCGGTCTTTGCCCCGTTAGGCTTAGTCAAAGGAGAAATTGCGCGGCTGTTCGGAGATATGGCGATCGCCATTACGGCAGCTGCCCTGTTCTCTTTAGTGGCAGCCATTACCTTCGTCCCCATGTTGTCTGGCTTGTTTCTGAATCGAGAAGAAGCGCTCCAGGTGCTGGAAGGAGGAGAATACCAAGGTGGCAATTGGCTCATGCGATCGGTGGCTAAAACCTCAGCTTTGTTTCGCAGATTGCAGGGCAAGCTAGAAGCAGGGGTGGCTAAAACCGTGGGTTGGTCCCTTGGTCCGCGTCGGCTGGTCAGAAGGTTGGTTGTGCTCGCCATTCCGATCGCATTAATGATCACCAGTATTTTCCTATTGCCGCCGCCGGATTATTTGCCAGAAGGCAACCGGAATTTAGTGGTGTGGCGTGTGGAACCTTTACCGGGCACCAGTCTCCCAGAAGCGATTCGCCAGTCCGAACCCTTGCGACAATTCCTGCGAGAACAGCCCGAAGTCGATCGGGTCATGTTTATCGATCGCCCTGGATCTCGGGTGATTTCAGCCATTCTCAAGCCTGAATTTGCCACAACCCGAGGTTTGGATGAGATGATCCAACGAATGCGCGCCAAAAGTAATGATTTCGCGGGCTATCGCTTTATGGTTCCCGCCAGAATTTCCATCTTTCGCGATCCTGGCAAGGAATTTGAGATCGATATTGTGGGAACCGATTTAAATCAACTCAGTCAGATCGATCGCGACTTGAGTAGCAAATTGCGCGAGATTCCAGGAATCCGGAATGTGCGATCGAATTTTGTTGTCGGTGCGGCAGAATTGCAAGTGATTCCCAAACGAGAACGGCTGGCGGAAGTGGGGTTATCTGAATCTGATCTCGGTGCTTTGGTGGAAACTGCGCTGGGCGGACGGTTAGCTTCTCAATATCTGGATGGCAAGGAAGAATTAGATGTGGTGGTCGAGTTGCAGAATACCTTTGTGCAAACGCCGGAACAGTTACGCCAGTTACCACTATTTGCCAGGGGCAGACGGGTTCAACTGGGGGATGTTGCCGAGATTCGGGAAACCACTGGCGCAGATGTGATTAACCATGTGGATTTGGAGCGATCGGTCACCCTGACGGCTTCGCTGGCAGCAGATTCTCCTCTGGGGGCGATCGTCGATCGCGTCGAACGAGACATTCTGGCTCCCACCCGAGCACAACTCCCCCCCGGCTATCAACTGGTACTGGCAGGTTCAGCCGATAAACTCGCTGAAACGGTGAATCAGCTTGCTTCTGCCTTTATTATTTCAATTTGTGTAATTTATCTACTGTTGGTCGCATTATATCGATCGTTCCTCTATCCATTGGTGATCATGGCAACCGTACCCATGGGCATGACTGGGGGATTACTGAGTCTTGCATTGGCTAATCGCATTCCTGGTGTGTTAATTCCATTGGATATGATTACAGCCCTTGGATTTATTATTCTGACAGGCGTAGTGGTGAATAATGCAATTCTCATTGTTGAGCGATCGATTCAGCTCTACCAAGAAGGGATGGACTATCATGCAGCCCTCTACTACGGTACGAAGGATCGATTGCGGGCAATTTTTATGGCAGCAGGCACGAGTATTCTGGGGATGTTGCCGTTAGCGGTGGTGCCGGGGCAAGGGGCAGAACTCTATCAGGGCTTAGGCATCGTGCTGACCGGTGGTTTAGCATTTTCTACAGTGCTCACCCCCACGGTGGTTCCAGCCTTGATGGCGTTGCTTCAGGATATCTTTCGTTCCCATGATGGACAGAAGCCGCCCAAACAGCAAACCCATTCGAGTCCCAAGGAGGCTAGCCAACCCGCGATCGTTTCTTAAGGGCGATCGATCCATCAAAACTCACAAAAAATGGAGCCTTGTACAAAGCTCCACTGACATAACGCGTTTCTTTTTAGACAGATTTATCTAAAAACTTGAGTCGGTTCACTCTAGATATCTAGATCAAGCCCATTATATCGCAATCTGAATGAATTCGTGGAGTGAACATCTTGCCTGCACAGGGTTCTAGGCTGTCCCACCCGTATCACTGCAAGAGAATCACTGCCCCAACCGATTCATCTTACACTACCTCATCGCTTCAAACGATCGGCATCATCTTAGCATCAAGGGTAGACTAGCGGGCGATCGGGGGTCGCTGCTACTATTGATGCTAGGGCACTACCGGATTTGGATTTGGGGTGGGGGAGGCTCCGTCCGGCTCAGGGCCTATGTTAGACCAAGTGATTTGGTGTAGTTCGGGTTTTGCACATCGGTTGGGCGTTGTTGCATGAATCGGGGTTGCGGCGGTGCAACGTGATAAGTTTGAAGTACCACCTAAAAACTTTCACAACAATGAAACGCACCATCCGCAACTGGTCTGAGTATAACGCAGGGTTAAAGCAGCGAGGAAGCCTGACTTTCTGGGTGGATGAAGCACTCCTAGAGGCTTGGTACAACCGCGAGCGGAGCGGCAAACCGGGCGCGTCAAAT
>JAYKGX010000254.1:0-9102 GCA_035285565.1 Synechococcales cyanobacterium | reverse complement strand
TCTAGCGGGCGAAGTCCGTTGGAAACGGACTGAACAAAGGTGGTTTTTGAGTCTCTTGAGGGACTTCGCTCTGAGAGATCATGGAATCCCCTCACTCCGTTCTGCACCGCGCCGGAATAGAATTCGGCGCTCTAGCGGGCGAAGTCCGTTGGAAACGGACTGAACAAAGGTGGTTTTTGAGTCTCTTGAGGGACTTCGCTCTGAGAGACCGTGGTTTCCAACCACGGGCGGATCAACCACGGGCGGATCAACACCGAAGCGAAAAATGGATGCTGGGATCTTTTTTCGATCGAGTCCCTACAACTTCCGACCCAGCAAGATTGCTCACAATTCAACCAATTGCCATGCCAATTTTGCTGCCCCTACCTGACCCGCTGCATTCCCCAGGGTCGCTTTCACGAGTTGCAAATTTTCTCGCGAAGTGGGTTTGACGCGCTGTTGCAGTTCTGCCCAGGCGGCTGGAAAAAAGTATTCACTACTGGCTGAAATACCGCCACCAATGACGATCGCATCGGGAGCTAAGACGTAAACTAAACTGGTTAAACCAATGCCCAACATTTTGCCGTAAGCCTGCCAAAAGGCGATCGCCTCTGGATCCCCTGCTCTGGCAAGCTGTCCTAATGTTTCTGGTTCCTGCCCGGTGGCTCGGACGATCGCTCCAATGCACAAATGTTGTTCTAGGGAGCCACGATTGCCGCTATTGCAGGCAGGTCCTTCTGGGTTGAGCGTAATGAGTCCCAATTCTCCTGACGAGCCATTGTAGCCCCGATAGAGTTGACCGTTGATCAGAATGCCGCCGCCCACCCCGGTGCCCAAGGTGAGCAAAATCAGATTAGGAAACTGTTGCCCCGCCCCTCGCCACCCTTCTCCGATCGCCGCACAGTTGGCATCATTTTCCACCACTACGGGTTTGTCGAGCTTTGCTTCTAACCAATCTGCCACCGGAACATTCACCCAGCCCGGTAAATTAATCGCCAGCCTCGCAACCCGCCGTTTGGCATCCGAAGGTCCTGGAGTGCCTATGCCAAGGGCGATCGCCTGCCTCTCTGGATCCAGTTGGAGAATTCCCTCATAAATCGCCTGTAGGGTGGGTTCCGGCTGGGCGGGTTGCGGAGTGGGTAGATTGAGGGTCTGGAGGCAATTGCCTTGGCGATCGAACCGTCCCAATTTAATGGCGGTGCCACCCAGATCAATCCCTATCACTTGTTCTGGTGGAGAGGAAGGAGGCACCTGGGAAGCGGGGGACGGGGAAACAGAAGACGAGGGGACTGGATCGGTGGAGACGGACATTAGGGCAACTTCTCCCAAGCCTGGGCAACAATGTCACTCAGCCAGTGGCGTTGTTCTTCATCCAATAACGCATCATCTGCTAGCACCTCTGCTTTCAGTTGTTCCAGGCTTTGTCCCTGGGCGCGGGCATTATGAATCACCCCAGCGATCGCAGCGGCAAGAATTTCATCGCTGACAGGCTTTTGGCGCAACTGGGCAAGGTCTTGGGCAGTGGGAGAGGCAGAATGATGCATGATCGATCAAAAGAAAGCAATTTACGAACCGAAAGCAACGAGAGAGACCAAAATCATTGAAAATAAACAACAGTGCGGTGAAAAGTTTCGCTGCAAATTAGAGCAGGTGTATTTCTATTTGCAGAAATTGTATCTGGAGTGTAGCGTATTTTAGGACGCTGTCAAGGTGATTGGGCTTTGACATGATGATTGGGCTTCGACATTCAGTAATGTGTGGCAGATGAAAGAACTACTTTACCTGGAAATTCCTTGTCCTCAAACTGAGCAGGTCTGTACTTGGCTCCAGCAGGTCTATCAACCCAGTCAGGGCAAAAAGCAGGCAACTCTCCATGGTCTGCGGGTCCAGCTTGGGGGAGGGGAATTATCCATGTTTGTCTGGCATCTGCAGCGCACGACCTACTTGAAAGTGTTCCGTTGGGCAGATAGTGCTTTAGCCAGCGAAGGGGCGATCGTGCAGGAATTGACCCAACAGATCCGTCAGGCTTTTCCCAATCACTATCCCGCACCTCCCCAAATTGACCTGTCCCAACAAACGATTTTTGAAGCCCTGGCAGCAGACTATCCCGAAACGGTCAAGTATTTTCAGAAATTTCCCAATGGAGAGTACGATCTCACGCGGGTGTATTGGTGGGAGCAGCGGTGGCGCGAGGGGGTGCGCAATCCCCAACAGCCGAAACAGGTGATTTTTGAGACGGCGGCCGCCAGCGGTACAGCGGAACCGCCCGATTACGATCTGATTTATGTCGGTGGGGCGTTGGGCATTGTCCATGCAGCGGTGATGGCGCGGTTGGGCTATCGGGTGTTGCTGATGGAGCGTTTGCCCTTTGGTCGCATCAATCGGGAGTGGAATATTTCGCGGCAGGAATTTCAAAGCCTGATTGATTTGGGTCTCTTTACGCCGGAAGAATTTGAATGGGTGATTGCAGCGGAGTATAAAGACGGTTTTCATAAGTTCTTTGATGGCAACAATCCGCCCCAGGCCCGATCGCGGGTTTTGCATACGCCCACAGTGTTAAATATTGCCATTGATGCAGAGCGATTTTTACGACTCTGTGGTGAGAAATTTACGATCGCCGGAGGCACGATCTGGGGAGAAACGGAATTTCAAACGGCGCAAATTGCAGGCGATCGCGTGACGATTGCCGCCATCGATCTACCGACAAAAATGCAAAAACAGGTGACGGGACGATTGCTGGTGGATGCCATGGGAACTGCTTCACCGATCGCATGGCAACTGAATGGCGGACGGGCCTTTGATAGTGTCTGTCCCACGGTGGGAGCGGTGATTGCGGATGGATTTGAGCCAGAGGTGTGGGATTCCCAGTATGGGGATGTCTTAAACAGTCATGGCGATATTTCCAAAGGGCGACAATTGATTTGGGAGTTATTTCCCGCTGAGGGCAAGGAGTTGACGTTCTATCTGTTTCACTATCACCAAGTCCATCCCGAAAATCCCGGTTCGTTGCTGGAAATGTACGAAGACTTTTTCACAATTCTGCCGGAATATCGCCGTTGCGAGATGGAAAAACTGGTGTGGAAAAAGGCAACCTTTGGTTATATTCCAGGGCATTTCACCCAAAGTGGTCGCGATCGCACGGTGTCCTTCGATCGGTTGGTTGCCATTGGCGATGCCGCTTCATTGCAATCGCCGTTGATTTTTACAGGGTTTGGTTCGTTGGTACGCAATTTAGGACGGCTGACCCATCTGCTGGATCTTTGTTTGCAGCATGATTGTTTAACACAAAACCATTTAAGCCAAATTCGCGCCTATCAAAGTAATGTTTCCGTCACCTGGCTCTTCTCCAAAGGCATGATGGTACCAACCGGAGAAAACCTGCCGCCCCAGCAGATTAATGCCACCTTAAACACCTTTTTTGAAGTCTTGGCATTGCAGAAACCGGAAGTAGCCGATCGCTTCGTGAAAGATCGGGCAAGTTGGTTAGAATTTAATGCGATGGCAATTACTGCAGCGCAAAAAAATCTAATGATTCTGGCATGGATTTGGCGCATGACGGAATTACAGGATTGGCTGCGCTGGCTGGGCAGTTATTTCACCTTTGGGTTGAGTGCCATTTTAGGGCTACTCTGCAGCAGTTGGTTGCCCGGTTGGATTATGCAGCAACAGGCTTGGCTGGAACCAAAGTTCCCTACCTTGTGGATTAGTTTGGTCGCACGGGCTTACGATCTCACCTATGGGTTGGGGCAGCCTCAGAAAATGCCTAAAGTTGACTGGTCAGAGCGGTTTGGCCAGGGGCGATCGCAGGGTTCTCCATGTTCCTATGCCAATCCCTAAGGAATCAGACTGCCCCGAGGTATCCGCAAGCGCGATCACTGCTATTTACTAAAGAGAGATCGATCGCTGCCTGCACCCCTAGCTAGACGACTGGACAGACTGCACCGCATACTCTCGGAATCGATTCAGATCAGCCTGGAGAGTCGATTCCACAATTCCCCCTAAAAATGCATTATCCATCAACGGCTTCATAATCCCAGGAACCCCATACGCGATCGTCATTTTGACAATACTGCCGTCACTACCACGATCGTAAAAACGAATAGCGCCCCGATTGGGTAATCCATCCACCGATTCCCATTGAATGATTTGATTCGTCACCTGTCGCGTGATCTTAGACTGCCAAGTAAACTCAAAATTCCCAGAAGCCAACTTCCACTGAGACAGATCCGGATTATCTTCCCGCACCTTCACCGAATCAATCCACTTCATCCAACGGGGCATCTGCTCTAAATCTGACCACAACGCCCACACCTGCGCGATCGCAACCGGAACGTCTGCTTGTACTGTATGTTCTAACCATTCAGCCATGGGATTCTGGGGTAAGGGATTAAGGGTAATGCGGTTGGTTAAACATAGGAATAGCGAAACAGCCCGATGCCTTCGACCTTGTGCCCCGTCGGTTCAAGAATCGCGGCTGCCGCCTGTTTACCGGAAATTGTGGCTCCCTCCATACTATCGATATAATCCTGCTGTGTGTAACTGCCCGCCAGGAAGAAATTGGCGATCGGCGTTTTTTGGTTAGGACGGTAGGGATCTAATCCCGGCGCTTCCCGGTAGAGCGACTGGGCAAGCTTCACCACATTAAACCAAGTCATATTCAATTCCCGTGATGAAGGAAACAGATCATGCACTTGCTTCAGGGTGTATTGGGCAATTTCCTCACTGCTCATGGGCATAAACTTATCCCCCGGCGTAAGCACCAATTGCATCAGCGAACCCTGACCCGGACGGTAATAATCCTTGGGACTGGACAACGCCAAATCGGAAAAACAGGAGAAATCCGCATCGGCACTGTAAAGCAAGTTATCCAACCCGGCTGCTTCCTGCAGTTGTTTGCGTTTTGCGGGATCCTTCAGTTCTGTCACCCAGCCATCAAACCGCAATTGCACCGTCGCCACCGGAACGGCTTCCAATTTGTAAATATTGTCAAATTCCTTCAAACTCCGCCATTCTGCCGGGATTAAGCGCTGAATTCCCGGTACATCACAGGCCGCCAGGTAGACATCCGCCGTGACCGTCTCTTCCCCTTCTCCATCAGCGATCGCCAAGCCCGTAACCTGGAGATCCGGTCCCTCACCCTCAAACAAAATTCGCCGAATTTGTCGCCGCAGGTGAATTTTTGCCCCCTTAGCGCTGATATAGTCCACGATCGGCTTACTGAGATATTCCGCTGGAGAGCCTGCCAGCAAATTCAACCGAGATGCTTCCGTTTTGGTGGCAAACATGATGAAGATAGTCAACATGCAGCGAGCGGAAATATTTTCTGTGTCAATAAATCCTAACGCCAGGGCGATCGGGTCCCACATGCGTTTGAGGCTATTTTGCGATCCACCATGGCTGCGAAACCAATCGGCAAAGCTGACCTGATCCAAATGTCGAATCCACTTCATTGCCACTTCATAGCTGACCAAACCGGGCACCACCGGACTCGTCCCCAGGGCGATCGCATTTTGGATCTTATCCAGGAAAGACAACTGCTGGGTCGTAAAAAAGGCTTTCAGACCATGCAACGGCGCACCAAAGGGAAAGCGAAAATCCAGCGCCCCCACCTGTCCGCCTCGGTTAATAAACTGGTGAATATGCTCCTTGGGCAATAAATTCTGGCGAGCGCCCACTTTTTCTAGCAGGGCAAACAGGTTGTAGTAGTTGTTGAAGAAAACATGCAACCCCATCTCAATGTGATTGCCATCGGGGTCTACCCAACTGCCCACTTTGCCACCATAGAAGGGACGAGACTCATAAATCTCGACAGCATGACCCGCATCGACTAATTCCACTGCTGCCGCAAGTCCTGCTAAACCCGCTCCAACGATCGCAACCCGCATTGGCTCTGCTCCAGAAAATAATTGACCTAAAAGAATTGACCTGGGAAAGCTGGGACTCTCCATCTGAATTTCTTTACAGATTTTAACGGTTTATGCCCCCCTTTGCAGGCATTGGGAGAGGAGTTGAGGCGGGCGATCTCGGGCGATCGGACAGGTTTCAGCCCCCTACCCAGGTTCAAGGTCGCGATCGATTGGGTAGGATAGGGCTGCTAGATCTGCTCTGGACCTGCGTAACACTGCTATGAAGAAGCCTTTCCCTCTCACCCTAATCGCGGCGATCGTGCTGCTCAATGCTGCCTGCACGATTCCCCTGCCGAGTCCCCGTCGGATGCCCGCAGAACGCCAACAGCGTCCCATTCCCGATGTGATGCCCAAGGAACCCGCTGAAGTGATAGACCCGAAAGTCAAGCAGATGCGCAAAGTCGAATTGACGCGCCCCAATGGGAACAAATCCTCCTTCAAACCGGGCGAAAAGGTCGATCCCGCCGTGATCCAAACTCGGTTACAAGAAGCCGCCGATGCTGCAGCCGGGGCAGAAAGCTTAGCCACCTCAGCGGAAACCAAACCAGATTGGGATCTGGTGTTTGCCCAGTGGAATAAAGCGATCGCCACCCTGAATGAAATTCCTGCCCAATCCCGCCCTGCCCCGGTCAAGCAAGCGATCGCCACCTACCAAAGTGCCCTCGCCGCAGCCCGCCAAACAGCCCAAGCCCAACTCAATCCTAAAATTGCCAAACCGCAACCTGTCCAACCGGATGGTAGGCGAGGTCTGATTGTAGGAGGAGAGAAGCCGCTCCCTGAGGCAAATGCATCCCCCCAGCCTTCCCCCAGTCCCGATGCGGCGGCTCCCCCTGCAGCAGCTAATACCGCACCTGGGGCTATCCCACCTACACCCCCACCTACAATGCCATAGCAACTCACTTCCCCACAGCGGCAATGGAAGCGCTATACTGTTAGAAGGGATCTCACAAGGTCTCTCAAAGTCAGATCCGAACCGCGATGCGATCGCACGGATCCAATCCCAAGGGGCTGTAACGGTTTCGACAGGTTGGCGAACGTTGTGTTGTGATGCAGGTCGAGAGGGAGTCCACTCTCGTTAATCTAGGCTCAAACAAAATAGATGCAAATAACATCGTACCTTTTGCTCGTAAAGCAGCTCCTGTAGTTGCCTAATTAACCTCTAGATAGGTTCGAGCGCCTCTGATGCGACTCCGTTAAGCATTGCAGGCTAAACCCCAACGGATGCCCTAGGTGAATTCTCTCTGGTTACACCCTAGTTAAGACTCAACCCGAGCATCTTACTCATTAGGATAAGAATGAGTTCCCGTTCTGAGGATTAGAAGAACTAAACCTGTGAATGATTGATGCATTAATACCCAATTTGGACACGGGTTCGACTCCCGTCAGCTCCATTAGCCTCCAAGCCCGCCCTGTGTGGGTTTTTGAGTTTTTAAGGAAGACGATCACGCAGCCCTTGCGGGTCAAATCTCGCTTGATTCATTGTCCGAATTTCTTGAGATCGCTGCTGTCGCTGTTGCAGATAGACTTCCACTTCTAATTGGTGTTTGAGATAGAAGGCGATCGTGCCATAGACATCAGCTAACTTGACTGATGGATACCGATAAACTATTTCCTCTGCTGTTGCGCCTTGTTTAAAGACGGCAACAACGGTATCTAATGTAACGCGAGTCTTTCCGACTAAAATCACGCCATCATCATTCACTTCTAGAGGAGCAGGTTCAGCCGCAATCGTCAGTGTCATAAGCACATTCAAGTTCATTGACTTGATCATAGCAAATCTTCGTCTGCCTCAGGGAAGATGTTAGACTGCGCAAACTCATTATTTTTCAATCCTCAAAAAACACATAAGCATATCTTATTTGTTGAAGACAACGATTATTTCTTATAGTCCATTCAGTTTGCCAAATATTTATCGAAAAGGTATTAGAGGTTTAAGAAAGATATGCAATTAGTAGGAAATTAGAACCTCATCAAAGTTCGTTATATCCATGTTCACGCTCATTAAATGTGCAGTAATCTTGATTTTATGTAAAGACATTAACCCACCATTCTCTCATGACAAAACCACCGTTCCTATTCAAATCCAAACCTGAAATTTCACATTCGATTCAAATGGAAATTTTGCAGGAAAATTTAAGGCAGACTAGGCTAACTTTTAACATCTTTGCTGTTGCAATTAGTTTGTCTCTAGGCGTTAGCATTTCAGGGGCTGCTTTGTTACTTACAGGAAATGTATCACAAGGATTGGTTTCAGCAGCAGGGCTTCTTTCTACAGGCTTCTGCACTAAAGTAGCTAAAGATGCAAACAGCAAACTAGATCGACTAAATCGGACTTTACAGGGTATTGATCAGACAGAATCTTGATCCAACAATTCAGCGGTCTATTAAAGCAGAATTGTAGATGGGTTACCGTCCGGCATTCAATACTTGGGCAGCAGTTAGGGTTAGCTCAGGAAAGGTGGACGACAGAATCAGGTTATCCCCTTGAAAGGTCTGAAACTGGTAGGCTTGATCCATCAGAGTTCCAACTAGAACCCAAGCGCGATCGGGGTCTACAATCCAATATTCCGGCACCCCAAGATCAGCATACTGCTTTGCCTTCACCACATAATCCCGTTGGTAGTTGTCGCTGTCTTCATTCCCCGGTGACACGACTTCAGCCAAGAGCCGAGGGGGTGGCATCTCGCGGGTGATGGTTGCCCGTTTTTTGAGAAGCAACACATGGGATTCATCCACAACTACCAGGTCAGGGAAGCGCGATCGAGGTTTTCCTGGCACTTCCACCTCACAAAAATGAGTCTTAATCAGTTCAAAGGGCACCCCGATCGCCACCAAGGCTAGTAGCAGACCCACTGCGATCGTGCCATTCTCAAACGATTCAGACATAACCGGAATCAACTCCCCATCCCAATACTCATAACGCCCTTCCGGCAACTCAGAAGGGTCAGCCGCTAGATAGTCTTCAAAGCTCTGAAAATGGGGTGCCTTAGCAAGCGTCATCCTGTTTCCCCGGCGATCGACCCCTTCAGTCTATCAAGATGTCCACTCTGGGCACCTCTTTGGAAAAAAGACTTTCAAGAACTCAACGATGATGCTAGAGTGCGAAGGATTCTAACGATCGCCGCCCTAATCTGGGTTCCGACTACAGGAGTCTCCGGCCATGGGTGGAGTAGATTCGCGATCGCGTTGTTGGGGAAACCACCTCACAACCGATTGG
>JAYKGX010000253.1:0-4591 GCA_035285565.1 Synechococcales cyanobacterium | reverse complement strand
GGTTGGTTTGCCAACCAAGGCTGGAAGCGGTCTTGATGGAGGCATAGCAATGGTGTCAACAAACTGCGAGCAAGTAAGCGCGTCTGAAAGCAGGCTGGCTCAACCACCCTTAGAGCGGTTCTCCATTAAGCCCAAACCAGTTGGCCAGATAGGGATGATCGCCCGAAAAGCCAGCTCAAGTTTGGGAACCCCCCGAATTCTATTCGGGGGAGGCTTCAGGAGTACGAGAGGAAACGTGCCACTGCAAGCAGTGGGCGCTTGTGAACGGGGAGTGCAAAGAACCTGGGAGGTGGGCTTAGAAGTAGCCATCCTTGAAAGAGTGTGTAAGAACTCACCAGCGGAGCGCCCCAAGTAGCTGAGAAAGCGCAATGCTCTCAAAACTTGCACGCAGGGGATTAATGAGGACTGAAGATTGAACTGAGGAGGTGGTGAGAGATGGAACGGACACGGTTGGTCAAAATTAGTAAATATCTGAGTAAGCATCTCCGGCACACTCCTGAGCAAATTGGGTTGACGCTGGCGATCGGAGGTTGGGTCCATGTCGATGAACTGTTGTCTGCTTGTGCGGCTGATCACGTTCCTTTTAGCCGTTTAGAATTAGAGGAAGTGGTTGCTGCAAGTGATAAACAGCGATTCTCCTTTGATGAGACCAGGACCCGCATCCGTGCCAATCAGGGCCATAGCGTTGATGTGGATTTACAGCTTCAACCCCAAACCCCACCGGATATCCTGTATCACGGCACAGGGAAACAGTCCGTTCCGGCGATCGCCCAATCGGGACTTCAAAAGATGTCGCGGCACCATGTGCATTTGTCTCGGGACGTTGAAACGGCTCGAAACGTGGGAATGCGGCATGGTCGTCCCGTAGTTTTTGCCGTTGATAGCACAGCCATGCACCAGGACGGATTTGTCTTCTACTGTTCCGACAATGGCGTTTGGCTTGTTGATGCGGTTCCCCCGCAGTATCTGACTCCCATAGCTGAAGATACGACAGCCCAAAGTAGGTGAACCATGCAGCTACATCCATTCGATGACATCCAGGAATTTTGGCACGCTACCCAAACGTATTTGCTTCAAAATGAGGCAGAACACAATGCGTTGCTGGGGATTTTGCAAACGCTGCTGACTCACCCAGAGCGCTATTCAGAGCCACCCTATCTGGCATTTGTCGAACAAAACAGCCAGATTTTGGCGATCGCCCTCCGCACCCCTCCCGATCACTTATTGCTGTCTAAAGTCCAGGATTTGGATGCCCTGAAGCTGATTGCTCAAGATTTACAACGGGAGCAACTACCAGGAGTGAGCGGATTGGTCGCTGAAACGGAAGCGTTTGTGCAAATATGGCACATGCTAACCGGACAAGCCTATCAACGAGAGTTTGAGTCAAGAATTTATCAGTTAACCCAGGTCGAACCTGTTCCAAGGGCCAAGGGTTATCTCAGACCCGTGATACCTAGCGATCGCCCTTTGTTACTGGAGTGGTTTGCGGCATTTAACGCTGAAACTGACCTTGTAAGCGATGGCGAAATTGAACGAAGAGTGGATGTTGAATTGAAGCGTCAGAGTACGTATTTGTGGGAGGATAGCGTTCCGGTTTCCATGGTAGGTGGTCGGCAATTTTCATCAACATCGGCTCGAATTGCGCCCGTTTACACGCCTCCTGAGCATCGCCGCAAAGGCTATGCAATGGCTGGTGTTGCGGCCTTGAGCCAGCAGCTTTTAGACCAGGGGTGCGATCGCTGCTTTCTGTTTACGGATCTCGCTAATCCCACATCCAATTCAATCTATCAGCAGATTGGGTATCGTCCGGTCTGTGACTGGCACGAATACGGATTTATTTCGACAGAGCTACCATGACCTACATCCGCGCCTTGTTGAATCAGATTGCCAGTGCTGAAGCACAACTGCAATCCAGCTCGTTTCTCGCTCCCAAAGAAAGCAGATTAATTGTTGATGTATTTGACAACAGTGCCTCTCGCCAAGTTTTGAAGGATTATGGCGATCGCACCGGAACCTCCTGCCTTCATGCTGGACTCTCTGCTGATTACGCAGAGGTGATCTGGAATGAGGCTTACCGAGTTCCATCGGATATCAATGATGATGTCTGCGATTATCCACTCGCACGCAATTTGGGGATGCTAACGGTAGCTGTAGCGTGTGAGGCGATCGTGTCTTTTATTGCAACAGGAGAACAACGTCATTTCACGATCACTTTGAAAGATTTGAGTATTCAATCTCTCAGGCTGTAACATTCGATGGTGGCTGGACTACTCTCCGTAGACGGTCACCATCACTTTACGTTGTTTGGCTTTGACATCACATTCCAAGTATCTGATGCCTACGGTCAACTAATATTTGATCCTTTACAAGGGAGGCTTTGTGGAGAACATTGAGCGCTTCATTTTAGCTGCGTGTCAGTTGACGGAATTCAACCGATCAAATATGTCACTATAAAAGGTAGCTCCATTTGCGACGAAATTTGTTGCTGACATTATGACCCAAATTTATCGAGATCTGCTTACGCAAGCCTATTCTGACTTCAACAAACGGGATATCAATGCTGTTTTTGCTGTTATGCACCCGCAGGTGGAATGGGCAAATGGGATGGAAGGCGGATATGTCCACGGGCATGAAGCCGTACGAGATTATTGGACACGCCAGTGGAATCTGGTTGATCCACAGGTCAAGCCACGGGCATTTCAACTGAATGAGGATCAGAGAATTATCGTTGATGTCCATCAAGTCGTCCGTGATTTGGCAGGGAATGTACTGGTTGATCAACTCGTTCAGCATCTCTACACATTTGAAAATGGATTAATCCGACGAATGGATATTCAGGAACTGCCAACGTAAAACTTTTTCCTGCTAAAGAATTTCTACATACCCCTCTGTTCCATGCACACGAATTCGTTGCCCATTTTTGATCCGTTGGGTCGCATGATCCACTCCGACAACGGCTGGTAAGCCATATTCGCGGGCGATCACGGCTCCGTGGGTCATCAGTCCACCCACTTCGGTGACTAAACCTTTGATAGACACAAATAAGGGCGTCCAGCTAGGGTCAGTAAAGGCGGTGACCAGGATATCCCCCTCTTCTAAATCAGCCTCTTCCATGTTGAGAATGACCCGTGCGCGTCCCTCAATCACTCCAGCGGAAACGGGTATACCAGCGATCGCATTAACTGGCAAATTCTCTCGTTTATGCTGACCCATAATGATTTCACCGTCCGATGTGATCACCCGTGGCGGAGTAAGTTTTTCATAGTGTTTGTATTCATCTTTCTGTGTGCTGATGATTGAGTAATCCAGTTGATTGGTGCGTACAACATCGTGAAGTTCTTCAAAGGTGAGATAGTAGGCATCTTCTTTTTCCTGCATAACGCCTGCCTGGACAAGTTGTTCGACTTCTTTCAGCAACGCCTGCTTATAAATAAAGTAGCGACTCACAATGCCGTATTTGGGATATTCACGATAGCCGATGAAATTCCGAAGCAGGTGGATCATTCGTTTTGTTTCATTGACCCTTTGTTCGCCATCCGGTAATTGCTGCAATCGCGCTAATAGTTCTTGTTCTTTCTGTAGTGCTGACTGTTGTCCTTGCTCAAATTTGCGATCGCGCTCCCCAGGCTCAAAGTTTTTGATGTGATTGAGAATCATCGGCCCCAGTGTGGTTGGCTTTTCGCTCCAACGAGGTCTCGTAATATCGATTTCTCCCACACATCGCATTCCGTATTTCTGGAGAAAGGTGGCGATCGCCTTCTGGGCTGCCTGCCCACCCTCAAGCTTTACTAATTCATCGAGAAAATTATCCTCTTTGACCTGTTGCAAATACTCAATCACCTGTGGGTAAGGACGAATCACATCCGCAACATCCAGTAGTGCCAGCCCCATTTCAGACGTAATATTGTTGGGTGCAGATTGAGAAAGCGTGTCTGCTGCGTTTTTTTCGCCTAACCACTCGTTCATTTTTTCATTGATCCAGGAGGCAGCATTCATTCCCGTCATCAGCACCCCAAAACTCTGTGAATCAGCGTTAGTCTGCTTTAATTGCTGAATATCTTCCAGGATAAAATCAAACAGATCCGAGCCTGATTTTGTTTGGATAGTTTGTTTTAATGCTGCGATCGCGGTTTGACTCTGTTGAATCAACTCAGCCACAATCGCCGGATCGTAGTCATTGAGGGTTTGAAAATCCGCAGGCGATCGCCCTTTACTGCTTTTGCGGGGACTCTGCTCATCGGGTAATAATTTGATAAAATCTCCCCGCTCCAGAATGGTTGTCAGTGCGTCTTTCATCAGCGGGTCAGATTTTCCCAGGGTGACATTTAATATCGTTTCTCTGCCGATCGGTGAGGCCAGCGTCGCTGTCACATCAACAAACAACCTACCACCCGCCGTGTGCATGGGTGCCTGGGTCATTAACAGGAAAAAAGACAATCCCAATGGTTTCATGGCATCGGTCATCATTTGGTTGTGACCGACAGAAACAAAGACGCGATTCTCCTGATCATTCGTTTCAGGAATCGGGAATAAAGTCGTAATCGGACGGCTCTGAACTATGTAAAACGCGTCATCAACCAGGCACCATTCG
>JAYKGX010000252.1:0-6084 GCA_035285565.1 Synechococcales cyanobacterium | reverse complement strand
AGCGCGATCGCCATCACAAACTATCTGGTACCGTATGCCAACGTGGCTCAACAATTGCAGCTTGCGAAAACAACCCTGTTGCAATCCCATTTGGATGTGACGATTGCCCAACCGGTGATGCAATATTATGTGACCTATTTGGCAAAAGGCGATCGCTATTTCCAAACAGCCAGAACCACTTTAATTCAAACTAATTATGATATTCCGGCGGCAACGGCGATCGTATCCTACTTAGAACCCTATATTCCAGATGATCAACAACTGCAACTGGCGCAGACTGTTTTGACTTCAGCGGGGGGAGATTTAACGATCGCTCAACCGGTGATGCAATATTATGTGATCTACTTGGCAAAGGGCGATCGTTATTTCCAAACAGCCAGAACCACTTTAATTCAAACTAATTATGATATTCCGGCGGCAACGGCGATCGTCTCCTATTTAGAACCCTATATTCCAGATGATCAACAACTGCAACTGGCGCAGGCTGTTCTGACTTCAGCGGGGGAAGATTTAACGATCGCCACCCAGGAAATGACATTCTTGCAGCCTTACCTACTATTAGGTGATACCGTCATTCAATTGGCCCAAAGTGAATATCTGAAAGCTGGACGTGATGCAAGTGCGGCAAAAACAAGAATGGACACGCTGGCAAAATACAATTATGACGTGCAATTACACAGCACCGTCACCAGCCAAATTCAAACGCGATCGGCTCAAAAACTCCTAACAGCCCAGCAGCAAATTGCCAGTGATAAAGCAACAGCTCTGCTTGCAGCGGATCAACTCATTCCCAAAGAACCGACCTACACCGGAAGTGGGAAAGAGAAAAACGCACAGAAGAAGAAATATAAAGCCGATGTTGCCAAGGCAGAACAAGATAAAGAAGCAGCGATTCAGGCAGCCGAAAATGCCGCTATTCTGAAGGAACAAACAGCAGTCAGCGACATTGGTCAACAAGCCGAGCAAAATCGAACGGATGTGGAAGCATTCCTTGCAGCCCATCATGTCAGTTTGGGGCATCCAACAGCGGCAAAAATCGTCACCGACCTGGAAAGTGATATCACAGGACTGACGAGTCAAGGAGTCAGTTGGCTCGTGCAACAAACCCAAACCGACCCCAGTTCCCTCGCCGCCATCATTTCTCTCCTCCAAGCCCATCCAGGAGACAAAGCAACAGTCATCAAGCTACTGGGCAAAGCCAATCCTCCCACCACCTCGATCGCAGATCTGATTCAGTTGACCCTTGCTCAAACAGGTCTGGGACGATCGCTTTCAGAAATCATTTGGGCGTTGGATCAAGGATCGGTTGAAATTCCCAGAACCATGGTTATCTTTAAGTTACTACCGATCGTCAGTAACAAAACGAATATAACAAAACTCGTGACCCAATTCACCACCGATCTGAATTGCTTAGAGCAACTGGTGATCACAGACCTAGCGGGACTGAACGAGAAACAACTCATGACCACGCTAGGCACTGTACGGAAGGGCTTAGATGAAGCAGCCACCCAAACCCTGATTAACCGACTCCTAGCGACTCCGAATGGGCTGACTCCGGTTTTAATTCACGACCTAGTTGAGAAACGGGAATCAGACAACATTCAATTCCTGGATCAGGTTTCCCAAGGGACATACAATGGCACTGCCTTCCCGGTAGCCGCAAAAAATCTGCTAACGGGTAAATGGAAAAACACGGCTGCCATCCGCCCCGTGCTCGATCGCGCTGAAGAAAAGACAACGGCTGTCGTCTCCCATGATAATTTCTGTAGGTTACTCCAACTTGCCCAGAGCCACTCCTACGAAAGCAAAGCGATCAACAGTTGTTTGCAATCCCATGATTTAGCGGATGGTCATTGGAATGATTTCTTCACCTACGAAGTAGACTTTAGACTCGCTAAGAATAATGGTCTGACTAGCTATTTTACCAACGATGGAACGGGGGGTAGCAAAACAGAAATTGAAACATTCGATCGCCCTGCTCCCCCTGCCGTCAGCACCCATAAAGTCAAAATGATCACCACCGTTGAACGAATCAACCACTACTGTAATGGTCATACCTTCGAGCATTTTCTGTTTACCTATGGAAATTGCACCCGTGCAGCCACCAGTTCCTTCTGGGCTAGGGGGCAAACCACTGCCACCATTAAAACCGCAGCCTTAAATATCAAAGGGAAAGCCGATACCCGTGATGTCGCTGATTATCAAGCCTTAAACGGATTTGCCCCGGATACAGCAGATGGATATCGCCTAGGCTTCACCTTCACAGAAGAAAAGTCCGACACTTACACTGTCCGCTTAGATCAGTTCTATCCCGATCCGGCACCGGGGGGTGCTATTTCCCAAGAAGTTCTCTGCGCGATCGGTTCACTCCTGCGAAAAGAGCCTGTCAAACCAGTCTAAAATATAGTTACAGCAATTTTTAGTTGGGTGCAACACTTTTTGAAGGAGGAGATGGGGACATGGCTGATTGATCTAAAAACGGCTGTAAGTTCAATCCTCAGATTGCTAGATCATAGGGGGTAGTTATAATGGGGGTGAAAAAACAGCTAACTCAACGATCGCCCATTCCAAAATCACCTTGATAACCTCATGACCTTGACAACTTCGCCCCCACTCACCCTTGTAGAATTTCTGAACCTAGCAGAAACGAAACCTGCAAGTGAATATATTCAGGGTGAAATCATTCAAAAGCCCATGCCAAAAGGAAGACATAGCCGATTACAAGGTAAATTATGTGCTGTGATCAATGAAATTGCTGAAGCTCCCAAACTAGCCTATGCGTTTCCTGAATTGCGTTGTAGCTTTGGCGATCGCTCGATCGTTCCCGACATTGCTGTATTTCAATGGCAGCATCTAACATTCACTAGCACTGGGGAAATTGCAGACCAGGTCACCCGATCGCCGGATTGGACGATCGAAATCCTATCTCCCGAGCAGAAACCCAATAAAGTACTCGGCAATATTCTGCATTGTTTAGAGCATGGCAGTTTACTAGGTTGGTTTCTCGATCCAGATGATCTCAGTATTCTCGTCCTGCAACCCCAACAGCAACCCCGCCTCTACCAAAGCGATCGCCCGTTACCCGTCCTCCCCGGTTTAGAATTAAATGTAACCCCAAACCAAATCTTTAGCTGGTTATACCAAATTGATTGATCAATGCCACAGACCCGATCTCCCCTAGCCCCCCTTAATAAGGGGGGAATTCAGTCAAATTGTTCAAAGTCCCCCTTATTAAGGGGGATTTAGGGGGATCGTTATGTGTTGCAATCACAAGTTGATTTGGTATGACGCATGGAAAAGTAAACCACCTCTCTAAAACGTCCCCCACCAAAATCACAAATCCAAAATCACAAATCCAACATCGCAAATCCAAAATTCTCCCTCTTCCCATGGCACATCAATTTACCAAAGGCGGACAAACAGCTTGGTTTCATGATCACGGTCATGGGGCTGGATTTTTTCACACCTACGATGAACTCAAAGTTGGAGGTTGGCAGGACGAACCCCGCAAAGTCCATGTTTTTCTCCCTAGGGATTATGAATCCAGTCAGCAACGCTATCCCGTCATTTACATGAACGATGGGCAAACCGCCTTCTTTCCCGGTGGTGCCGCCTATAAATCCTGGCAGATGGCAGAAGCGCTGAGCCATCTCTACCACGATCGCACCATTCGTCCCGTCATTGTTGTCGCCATTCATCCCCTCAATCGCGATCGCGAATATACCCACGCCCCGGTGTTAGATCATGCCTGTTGTGGATTGCCGGACTATGCCCACTATGTCGCCCATCCGGTGAAAAATTTTATTGATCAGCATTATCGCACGATCGCCGATCCCCACCACACGATGATCATGGGTTCGTCCCACGGTGGATTAACCGCCTTTTATATTGGCACGCACTACGCCGATCGCATTGGCTTAGTTGCGGCTCTTTCTTCCTCCTTCTGGGTGGGATTAGATTCCCGACCGATGGGCTTACCGTTTGTGCGATCGCTCTCTCAATCGGAATTGATGCAATCCGTCCGCAAAACGTTACAAAATTCAGAAAAGCGTTTGAAAATTTATCTCGATTGGGGACTGGTGCGATCGGGGGGATGGCACAATGGCTTTATTGAAGAGCGGGCAACAGTGCGAGGACGGGAAATGCAGAAAATTTTAATCAATGAGTGGGGGTATAAAATAGGAGAAGATCTGTTTGTTGTAGAAGATCCCAAAGGCGACCACACCGAGGAGACTTGGGCAAGACGATTACCCAATATTTTAAAATTATTTTTTGCAGTGTGATCAGCTCAGACCCGTTGACTTGCTACGGAATTGTCCAGTTCCCCATCCCCCCTCTAAATCCCTGCGGGAGATAGAGTCCATTCCGAGGTAAAGAAGCATGAAACAGCGATCGCATAACTTCCTCAGCCATGCCAGTCACGAGCCAGCGGTCACCCCTGCCGTGACACCTCGATCGCCTTCGCTTCGATCGCAACCCGCAGCCGTGACCCCTCCTTCATCCCTGGCTCCAGTTCTTCATGATATTCTCCACCAACCCTCTCATTCCGCAGCCTTACCCGAGGCAATCCGAACCGGAGTAGAAGGTCTTTCCGGCATCGCCCTGGATCAGGTACGCGTGCATTACAATTCGCCTCAGCCCGCCCGCATTGCCGCCCATGCCTACACCCAGGGCACCGACATTCACCTAGCCCCCGGTCAAGAGCAGCAGATCGCCCATGAAGTTTGGCACGTCGTTCAGCAAGCCCAGGGTCGCGTCCATCCGACGAATCCGGGGAGCCAAAATGCCGTGACGATCGATCGCCCGCTAGAACAAGAAGCCGATCGCATGGGGAGCCAGATCGCCCAGGCTGCCACCCAACCCATGCTCAGCCCGCCTGCCCCCCTCGCCCAGAATCGTATTCCTCCCGCATACCTGGCTCCCATCCAACCCAAGCTGATTGCCCAAGCCAATCCAGTGCTCCGCAACAACGGTGTGATGACCGATCCCACAGCAGGGGCTGCTCAGGTCAAACCACATGCCCAAGCCCTCAGCAATGCGGTGGATCAAGGTTATACCGATGTAGAAGCCAAGGTCAAGGAATGGTCATCTGGGACAAAAACGGCGCAAGAGGTCAAAGATTTCTTCGATACCAAGACTTCAGGTAGCTATACCCAAAACTTTGTCAACCGCCTCACGGACTGGCAAATTGCCGGACCCAAACAGAAGGGGCGCAAAATGGGACTGGCAAAGGCTGCAGCAGGCTACATCATCGAAGACTATGCTACCCAGGTGGCGAGCGTTAGGGGGTTAACCACTCAATCTGCCATTGGGGGAGCCAGACTCGATTTTGAAGTGATCACCGGAAAGACTTGGACTCTTAGCCCTGGTCAAACCTTCCCTGCCAATGGCTTGATTGATGCCACTTCAGAAACAGAGGCAGCCAAAGGTCATTCTTCCGGTAAAGTGCTCAAGATGGAGGAGGCAGATGCGATGGCCTATCCCCACCTCTATGATGTTTACTATCCCAGCCTGAAGTTGGGCGCTGCACCGAAGGTTTCTACAGCCGCACTGACGAGTGATGCGACGATCCAACAACGCGTCTTTAAACAAACCAAATTAGCCGCCCAACAACAGCAACGCATGAAATCCCTGCGATCGCACAAGCAAGCTACAGCGACTGGTCTGAAGAAAACTGGGAAGAAAGTGGGTGGTAAGAAAGCAGGGATTCTCCGATCGGATTTGAAAAAACATAAAGTCGTCAAACGCAAGAACAAGAAAAACTCATGAGTTTGCTGCAGCCATTCGATCGTCCCATTCACTTGCAGATTTAGGAGTCCCCACCTATGGCAACGCGATCGCCCCGCACCATCATCCCAGACACAACCAAGGATGCAACGGTCACTCCCACTTCAGCACAGAGGTCTAATCTGGTGCAGCAACCGACGGGAGAACGATCGCAGGCACCCATCTTGCATGATTTGATACAAACCAAACTGACGATCGGTGCAGCGGGCGATCGCTATGAACAAGAAGCCGATCGGGTTGCCCAAGCAGCCGTATCACAAATCCATACAGCTCATCGATGCAACCTGCCGCTGATCG
>JAYKGX010000251.1:0-11105 GCA_035285565.1 Synechococcales cyanobacterium | reverse complement strand
TACGAACGTCAACAGGACTGGCAAGCTGCGATCGCAGACTATACGCAAACTTTGCAACTCCAACCCAAATATATTCCAGCTTGGATGAATCGAGGCAATGCCTATGCTGCGATCGCCCGCTATGAAGTGGCAATGTCTGATTTCCAGCAAGTGACCCAGTTAGAACCTGCCAATGCCATGGCCTATGCCAACGTGGGACGAATGTTCAAACTTCTCGGTAAGCGATCGGACGCGAAAGATACCTTACAACTGGCAGCCCAACTCGCGTTTAATCAAAGCAATTTTGGTCTACATCGCAAAATTATCGCGGAATTTCAAGCGATCGATTCTGGAGACTCTCAATGGACGTGAAAACGCGATCGATATTGTAGGTAGGATCCATGCAGTGGCTCAACGATTTTAGGCTTGTTTTAAACAACAAGTATGCTTTAAATTTTTGATTTCCAATTTGGCGTTAAATTTAGATTTGAACTGCTTACTGGCAACTTGAATTTCTGGACCCGTTAACGGTACGCGAGTAGAAATAATGAAACAAATCTTAGGACATTTTTTAACATCAGAAGAAATCTGTTTGATTGTGGCTTCTAGTTGTTGAAAAGCATGGCGGATATCTTGTCCTTTCAGCTCAATATAAAACTCATCAACTATGTGTTCCACAGTCATTGCATAATCACAGCGTGGGCCTTCCTTAATAGCACAATTGTCAACTTGTAAGCAGCAAATCTCTAGAGATTGAGGATTTTCAAAGATAATTTTACTTTTGTTTTCTTGAATGGATAAGATGCGATCGTGGCATATCTTTTCACAAGTTGGAAACCGTTTCATACTATTCTGCTAAATCCAATAAGTTGCCAAATTCGATTGACATTTGGTTAGAAACGTTATCAATAATATTCGTGTCAATCAATCCTAGTTCTTCAGACATAATATTGATAGCAGTCCCATTTTCTAATGAATAAACCGTCATATCTTGATAAGAAAGCGATCGACTCTTCGGAACAATTTTATTCAGTTTTTTTTGCAAATGTTTTCCTTTCAAACTACTATGGAGTTCTCCTGCCTGAAGTAGGTTGTTGAATGCGGTTAGAATATAAGGACTATGAGTTGTAATAAAAAATTGATATCCTTCTTGACTTAATCCTTCTTGGTTTGAGTTATAAACTGTGGCAATTAATTCAATAATGCTCTTCTGAGAATCAGGAAAAATATGTGCTTCAGGTTCTTCAATATAAATGGCTTTCCCATGCCCTAGACCTTGAATTCTTAAGAGAGCAGGTAAAATCACGACTAATGGAAGTGCTTCTTGTTGACCTGAAGAAGAATGCAAAACATGAATTACTCTTCCATCTTGAGCTAACAATCTATCATCTTCACCATCATAGATATATCTTCCTCGTAAAATTTTTTCGGTTAATTCTTGAATTTCCTTCGGCATAGCATCTTTTCCCAGGAATCCCTCTTTGACATAAAGAAATTTAAGTCTTTCATAGACAACTCCAAATTGAGTTAAAAGTGGGTCAATTTCATTTTTACTAGACAAGAAAGAAAAAATATTTTTCTGAAGTAATGAGAAAAAAGATCGCCCTGATGGTATGAACAATTGGCTAAACCTAGCTTCCTGGGGAAACTGCTGGATGAACCTCTGAGCAATGTCGAATTTCAGCGCATTAGGTGCTCCTGTAAAATCGGAAAAATCTAATGATTGATACTGAGCTGCCCAATACTTGCGGATAGCTTGAAACTCTTTTCGATACTGTTCAGAGTAAGAGAACTTGGGTTTCTTAGAACGCTCATCCCCAGAGAGTTCGATGTAAAGATCCGCGATTTCGTATCGCACTCTAAACTGTGTTTTTTCCCAAGTGTAGTAAGGAAAGAGTTGTGTAAATTGCTCAAGACAGGTTCGATCAAACCCTCGCTTATCCTCTTGATTCTCAGCAGACTCTAGCATCTGCCAGATAAATTGCTTGAAAAAGTAAACCAGCTTAATGCAAACACTTTTTCCAACAGCCTGCTTGCCGATCAAGACATTAATCGATCGCAGCTCAAGCTCTAAAGCTGTGATACTGGCAAAATTTTCGACAATGAGTTTTTCCCGTGCCATGACTACTGAAAAAATAGGTGGATGAATTGCTCCACCCACCCATTATAGAAGGTTCTCTAGAATCGCGCTTAGGCAGCTTATTCCACGCCTTCGATGCGATCTTCTACCTCTTGGTACAGTTCCCGCAGGCGATCGAGGTTTTCCTCAGAAGTCTCCCAATAGCCGCGCCCGTTGGCTTCCAGCAATGTGGTCACCATTTTACGGAATGAGTTGGGATTGAGATCCATCAGACGCTTTTGCATGGCTTCATCTTTAATGAAGGTTTCATTGGTGTCTTCATAGATCCAATTGTCCACGGCATCCGCTGTGGCTGACCAACCCATAGTGTTCACCAATCGCTTCGACAATTCCCGTACCCCTTCATAGCCGTGGGATAACATCCCTTCATACCATTTCGGGTTTAGTAACTTCGTGCGAGCATCCAAGCGCACTGTTTCCGAGAGGGTGCGGATTTGGGCATTTGCTGTCGTCGTATCGGCCATAAAAGAAGCTGGAGCTTTACCGTCATCCCGTAACCGAGCCACGATCTTAGTAGGATCAGAATCGTAGTAGTGCGACACATCCGTCAGGGAAATTTCCGACGAATCCAGGTTTTGGAAGGTGACATCCGCCGTCTTCAGCGACGCTTTGAACAGTGCCTCATTCTGCTCCATCACGCCAGGATTATCCGCCGAGAAGGCAAATCCTTTGCGCGAGAGATACATGTTTTGCAGTTCCTCTTCATTTTCCCAGGTGCCATTTTCCACCGCCAAGTTGATGTTGGACGAGTAGGACCCAGAAGCATTGGAGAAGACCCGCGTGGCAGCTTGTCGCACACTCACTCCCAGCTCTGCCGCTTGGGCGATCGCATGTTTGCGCACAAAGTTCATCTCCATGGGTTCATCGGCTTCCGCCGCCATTTTCACGGCTTTATCCAGTAACGCCATTTGGTTGATGAACAGATCTCGGAACACGCCAGAACAGTTAACCACTACGTCAATCCGGGGACGACCCAGTTCTTCTAAGGAAATCAGTTCCAGCTTATTCACCCGCCCAAAGGAATCCGGAATTGGTCTAGCACCCACCATCCAGAGAATTTGCGCCAGGGATTCGCCATAGGTCTTGATATTGTCCGTTCCCCACAGCACACAGGCGATCGTCTCGGGATAAGCCCCGTCATTTTCGACCCGTTGCCGCTCAATCAGGCGATCGACCACAATTTTGGCTGATTTAACCGCTGCTGCTGTGGGAATGGACTGTGGATCAAGGGCGTGGATATTCTTACCCGTAGGCAACACATCGGGATTCCGAATGGGATCGCCCCCCGGTCCCGGATTGATGTATTCACCATTCAGACCCGTGAGCAAGCCCCCCAGCTCATTATCCGCCACCACTTGTTTGAGACAGAACTGCAAAAATTCCATCAAGGGCTTGACCGAATCACCATCAACGTTTGTATACCCCAAATCATGCAGGACTTGAGTCCATGGCTCTTTCTTCTGCCCAAAGTTGAACAGATTGGACAGCATAGAAGTCTTGGAAACCCGACCTTCTTCATCCTGCTGGGCTTCCACCATGGCACGCACGGCTGCACGGGTTGCCTGCTGAATATCATTCAATAGCTGCACATCGGTTAATACACCGCGATCGCTATTGCGGAAGATTTCATCAATGTCCCGGTAAACACTATTGGCAATAATGCGGGGTAAGCTCAGGGTGCCATCTTCTTCCCGATCGAGGGATGAAATATTCACCAGTGTGGCGATCGCTTCTTCTGCACTTGGGGGTTTACCAATGACATGCAATCCACAGGGCAATAAACGCGATTCGATCTCCATAATTTTGATGTAGATCTTGCCGACAATGCCATCCCGTGCGTTTTGGGTCAATTCCGCTGCGCCACTGTCTGGCAACGTGACATCTTTATCCAGGTTGCAAATTCGTGCCTTGTCCATAATCGTATCGACGATCTGCACCCCCCGACCGCTATCCTTCATCGTTTGATAGGAGGCAATCAGTTCACTCAGTTCCTTTAGTCCTTTATACAAACCTGCATTCTCGGCGGGCGGAGTCAGGTAGGAAATGGTCTCAGCATAGGAGCGGCGCTTGGCGATCGTCGCTTCCGAAGGATTATTGGCTGCGTAGTAGTACAGGTTGGGAATCGAACCAATCAAACTATCGGGGTAACAGGTGTCAGACATGCCCATCTGCTTACCGGGCATAAACTCCAGAGAGCCATGAGTCCCAAAGTGCAGCACCGCATCCGCCTGCCAAACTTTTTCCAAATAGGTGTAGTAAGCAGCAAAACCATGGTGGGGACTCGCCGATCGCGAGAACAGCAACCGCATTGGATCCCCCTCATAGCCAAAGGTGGGTTGTACGCCAATAAAGACATTGCCAAAGTGCTTGCCGAACACCAGTAGATTTTGCCCATCGGTATTCAAATGCCCTGGCGGGGGACCCCAGGATTCATGCAGCCGTTCTTGGTAGGGCGTTAGTTGCTCATACTCCGCTACAGACATGCGATAGGCGATGTTCAGTTCAGGGCTGTTGTATTGCGCTTGGGCATCGTGCAGCACTTCCAGCATCAGCGCTTTGGCATCTTCCGGCACCCCTGCGATCGCATATCCATCTGCCTTTAGCCCTTCCAGCACTTTATAGATCGAGCCAAACACATCCAAATAAGCAGCCGTGCCTACATTGCCCTTATCCGGCGGGAAGCTGAAGACGGTAATCGCGACTTTTTTCTCTGCTTTGGGTTTACGGCGCAGGTTAGCCCACTTCAAAGCCCGCTGGGCGATCGCTTCCACCCGATCTTGCAAGGTAATCGCTTTCCCCGTAGCGCCATCTCGCCCAGACATAATAATCGGTTCGATCGCTCCATCCAGTTCCGGCAAGGCAATCTGCAATGCCACTTGAATGGGGTGCAATCCCAGTTCGCTTTCCTGCCATTCTTCCGTGGTTTGGAACACCAAAGGCAGGGCCACCATGTAGGGACGATTCAGTTTTTGCAAGGATTCGATCGCCTTGGGATGATCTTGCTTGGCAGGACCTCCTACGAGGGCAAATCCGGTGAGCGACACCACCACATCCACGATCGCTTGATCTTTGCTAATGGGATCGTACAAATAGGCATCCACCGGCTTGGAGAAATCGAGACCTCCAGCAAACACGGGAATCACGCGGGCACCCAAGGCTTCAAACTCCGACAGCACCGAAACATAGTGGGCATCATCTCCGGTGACAATGTGGGTTCGCTGTAGCACTAATCCCACCGTGGGACAGTCCCCGCGTCGCTGCGCTTCCGGCAGATCCTGGCGGGAGGCATACCAATTGAGGTACTCTTTCGGATCCTCATACATGCTGGGCGCGAGCGGATGCCAAATGCCCATATCAGGATAGGTGATCGGCTCCGCATAGGTTAGGGCTTCCCCTTCTCCAGATGACTTTTCCCCATTGCAGACGTATTTATCAGCCAGCATCAACAGGAAGTTTTCCAAATTTTCCTGATTACCCCCCAGCCAATATTGGAAGCTGAGCATGAAATTCCGCGCATCCTGGGCCTTTTCCATCGGCAGGTATTTCAACACCGTGGGCAGCGTCCGCAGCAGCTTCAGCATGGCATCTTGGAAGCCCGCACCGGATTTTTCCTTTCGCTTCTTCATGAAGCTGGCAATCACGCTCTTGGACTGCCCAATTTGCGCGAGGGAGAAACTGCCCATCTTATTGAGGCGCATGACCTGGGGCATGGAGGGGAAGACTACCGAAACATCCAAACGGGATTTAACGGGTTCCACAGCGGCAACAATTTTATCAGCCAAATCTTCTAGGAAAATCAGCGAGGCGATGAACACGTTGGCTTCGGAAACATCTCGCTTGAAATCTTCATAGTTGGCATTATCCCGCAGTTCTTCGATTAAGTAGCCGCTAATTTCGATGGCAATGCTGGGGTGGTGGCTGTTAATCGATCGCACCGCAGCCGATAAAGCACTCTGATACTGCGGCTCCAGCACCACGTACACCACTTTAATGAGCTTGCGCCCCTTGATCTCCTCCGGCTGAATGTGGCGGACAGTAGGCTTGGTATAAGTGAACATGCGGGTCAGACTCCTTCGATGCTTGTTCTCTTCTCTGCTAAGAACTTTTAAGAACTTTCTGTTAAGAACGTCACGTTTCAACCGATCGCTCATGCCAGCCTGAGGGGCAACCCATGAGGCAACAGAGACAAGATAAGCTATCACGGTGCCGGTCATTCCGAATCGGGGTTGCCCAATCGGGATTCCAACAGCGCTTCCCATCCAAAGAGCAACGGTTTGTAAACACGTATTCCAAAGGGAGCGATCGCCAGCTTAACGTCTGTCACAATTGTTTTTTACCAGAAAATCCAGTCCAGAAGCGAATCCTGGCAGATAACTGACACAATTCGATATAAAGAATGAACCATGATTCAACTTTTTGTAACAAACATGAGAACCATGACTCAAATAATATTTACATAAATTAACAAATTTACATTTCTTAATTTTTTTCAGTTCTTAATGTTGAGTGATGCGCCAGGATTATCCAACTTGGGCAATTCTGGGTCAGACTGATCAGAGCTTGTCATGGATTGGGACGCTCAGGTTCCAGCGATTTCATTTCTACAAAGTTACGGATCTGGTTGAGAGATCCAGACAAAGGTGCCCAATGTAGCGAGGTAAGCCCCAAAACTGTTAAGCCCATGGCGATCGCCGCAAATGAAGGGGTTAAGACACGTGCATCTCGAAGCAGCCGAGTGAGGGGATGGCTTTGTAAGCGGATGCGTTTTGCGGAAGGGGGCGCAGGTTTGCGAAAGGGGTCGCGAACATAATTTCCTTGGCGGCTGGTGACAAAACCAGCTTGACAGCGAGCACAGATTAGCAAACCATCCGTTGGACTCTGATTGATCCCACGTCCGCAAAGGGGGCAAGTAGCAGAGTAGGAGCCGTAAAATCCGTGATTCATATCTCAAAACTGAGCCATTGAGCGGCAACTTAACAAAAAGGTCAAATCCTAAAGCTCTAAGTATCTCGACACTCCCTCGGCTAAAGCACGGGGGAGTATTGGATCATCCAGTTAGCTTGTCTTGATCCGTTACCGAATCGAGATAGAGGCGAGTCTGTCCCCCAGCGTAGCTTTCGGTATGCCCTACCGTATTGACAGATGCAGGCTTTTCAAATCCCGCTTGTTCCTGGTAAAGCTCTAAGCTGGAAAATTTCAAAGTCAGCTTGTTATCGCTAAACTCCCTCCGGAGCTAACATCCCACACACTCAACACACCAATTTGTATCTAGTTTACCCAAACCTCCTGGGTCATGACTACCCTGAGATCGGTGAACCAACCCGAAATCTCTGCTTTTGCAATCCCTGCTTTTGCAACCCCTGCTTGAGCAATTATCACCTAGACAGGGGCGATCGCCGGACTTTTCCTGCCCAAAAACGAGCGGAGATACCTACCCAGATACCTCCGCAAAGTATGTCCCAATCGACTGACAAGAGACAAGTATGTCATCGAAACTGATCTACCCAAGACAGAAAAGGGATTTAACCCCCTGCCATTGACTGCACAATGTAGTCAAAATAAGGCGCGGCGATCGCTGCCTCTGCATCACTCAGCAGACTAATAGAAGCTGTCTTCAGACACTTAATTGCATCTACCATCCCAGCAACGGGCACATTCAGGGAGTTATACATCTCCCGAACCCCAATTAAGCCAATGCTTTCGATCGGTTCCTTGTCCCCTGCTAGTACCCCGTAGGTCACTAGCCGTAAATACCAACCATAATCTCGAATGCATTGGGCCCGCTCACGACTTCCGTAGGCATTGCCACCAGGGGAAATGTACTCAGGATGAATTTTCCAAAGGTTTTTCGTGGCTTCTTCTACAATTTTCTTTTCATTTTCAGACAACAGAGCCGCGATGCGAGTCCGCTGCTCCCCGGTTTTAAAAAAAGCTTCAACACTCTTCAGTTCGCCGCTAGTGGGGTAGCGAAGCTCGTCGTCGGCTAGGAGAATAACTTGGCTAACTACGCTCATATCGATGGAGGATGTATTGCGGTCTTTGAGAAATCTCTCTGTAGTGTATCGAGTTTGGGGGCATCCTCATCAAGAGAGGCTCGATTTATGGGAAATCAGTTACAAAACTTTAGGTTTTCCTATGAAGAGGGATGGGCGATCGATCCCCAAGGTTTGCCCCCATTTTTACTGACAAGACTAGCTAAGCCTGCATGAGAAACCGATTTCGCAAATGGCTAGCAGCCCTGACTTGCTAGGTCACAAGATTGTCAGATAAGTGTTGGCAGATTCAGAAGGTTGGATTCAGACAGTTCTTCAGGGTAATGACGATCCCTTCTGTTCCACTCCTTCAATATGCCGTAGCCCTCGCTATTCGGTTGCTGCTGTCGAATCATCAGAACAAGTCGAATCATCAGAACTACCAGAACGATGGGTTGCAGTCTGATGGGCAATCAGGGCGATCGCGATCGCATCCACCACCCGAGCCACTGGAATAATCTCCATTCCCTGCCCGTTATAATTTCCTCCCTTAGGGACGATCGCTCGTTTAAACCCTAATTTGGAAGCTTCCTTGAGTCGCAACTCCATTTGAGACACCGAACGAACTTGCCCCCCTAAGCCAACTTCCCCAATCAAAACCGTGTAAGGATCGACCGTGCGATCGCGAAAGCTCGCCGCAACCGCGATCGCCACTCCCAAATCCGCCGCTGGTTCTCCCACAGCCAACCCGCCGGAAGAAGCCACGTAGGCATCCAATTTAGACAGGGGAATCCCCACACGTTTTTCTAGCACCGCGAGAATTTGCAACAGTCGGTTATATTCAATGCCTGTGGTCGATCGCCGAGGTGAGGAATAACTGGTCGGACTGACGAGGGCTTGCAGTTCCACCACGATCGGACGTGTTCCCTCACAGGCCACAATGGTTGCCGTCCCGGATGCATCTCCATCGCGATTGCCCAAAAACAGTTCCGAAGGGTTGAGAATCTCCCGCAGCCCCTGATCCACCATCTCAAACACCCCGACTTCGTGGGTTGCCCCAAAGCGGTTCTTCACCGATCGCAACAAACGGTGGCTGGCAAAGCGATCGCCTTCAAAATACAAAACCGTATCCACCAAATGCTCTAAAACCTTCGGTCCCGCGATCGCCCCTTCCTTAGTGACATGCCCCACGATAAATAGAGAAATGTCCAGGCGTTTTGCCAGTTGCATCAACAGAGACGTACATTCCCGCACTTGGGACACAGAGCCAGGTGCTGAAGTGAGAGAGGCATAGTAGAGCGCTTGAATACTGTCGATCACCGCAACTTGTGGTCGGAGGGATTCCAATTCCACCAAGATCGTATCTAGGTCAATTTCCGGCAGGAGATAGAGGTGATTCTCGGGATGCGGTTCCGATTCGGTGACCTCTCTTACGGTGTCCTTGCTTACTGTCTCCTCGTTTGCAATATCTTCCCTGCCCACCGTGCCAATGCCTAACCGCTGCGCCCGTAGTTTAACCTGCTGTCCAGACTCTTCTGCACAAACATAAAGGATCCGGTACTGACTAGCCAGTTGACTAGCAGTCTGGAGGAGCAGCGTCGATTTGCCAATCCCCGGATCGCCCCCAATCAGGACTAGAGAGCCAGGGACAATTCCACCCCCGAGGACGCGATCGAATTCACTATAGCTAGAAGAAATTCTTTGTTGGGGATGATCCTCAATTTGCTCTAGCCTCAATGAACTGAGGGCATGGGGGGGACTCGATTCCGCCGATCGCCGTTTACTCCGTTGCAGCAGGGGAGTTGCACTCAGCCGAGCCGGATTAGCCGGAGTTGCCACCGCAGCCTGTTCTTCCAGCGAGTTCCAAGCATGGCAGGATGGACAACGCCCAAAATATTGGGGAAATTCAGCCCCACATTCATTGCAGACAAATCGCGATCGCAGCTTCGGCATAGGAAATCCGGAATTGAAAATTGACTGTAGGGGCGAGCATACCCCGCCCCAGCGATTATCCCCCACCCCAACGAGCAATTCCCACCCCAGCGAGCATACCCCGCAGAGAAATATCAGATCGATCGTACTACATCCTGAAAAAATATCCCCAAATCTGGGGCGATCATGAAGTCTTTGCAATACTCTGGCAAGGCTTCTTTTTGAAGTTCCATAAAGTTCCGTTCAGTTGATAACTCTTAAGAAACTCTGAAGCTAAACGATGAAGGGCATTACAGGTTCTTAAATAAAAGTACACGTCTAGGATTATTAATGTTAAAGTTCAACGAAATATTTATTCGGAAACATTTTTTCTAGGTAGGGAGTTGACGAAAGTTGGAAACACATAAGGAAAAAATCCTGGTGGTCGATGATGAAGCGAGTATCCGCCGCATTCTGGAAACTCGTCTTTCCATGATTGGTTACGATGTGGTCACGGCTGCTGACGGCGAAGAAGCACTCGACACCTTTCGCAACGCAATCCCTGACCTTGTGGTTTTAGATGTGATGATGCCCAAGCTCGACGGCTATGGGGTGTGCCAAGAACTGCGCAAGGAATCAGATGTCCCCATCATCATGCTCACCGCACTGGGGGATGTGGCCGATCGCATCACAGGCTTAGAATTGGGGGCAGATGACTATGTAGTCAAACCCTTTTCGCCCAAAGAATTAGAGGCGCGGATTCGCTCTGTCCTGAGACGAGTGGATAAAACCTCAGCAACGGGCATTCCCAGCTCTGGCGTGATTCAGATTAATACCATCCGGATCGATACCAATAAGCGACAAGTTTACAAAGGGGATGAGCGGATCCGTTTAACTGGCATGGAATTTAGTCTGTTGGAACTCTTAGTGAGTCGATCGGGAGAACCCTTTTCGCGGGCAGAGATTCTGCAGGAAGTCTGGGGTTACACGCCCGAGCGCCATGTGGACACCCGTGTGGTCGATGTCCACATTTCCCGCCTACGAGCCAAACTAGAAGATGATCCCAGCAATCCCGAGCTAATTCTCACCGCACGGGGGACGGG
>JAYKGX010000250.1:0-9053 GCA_035285565.1 Synechococcales cyanobacterium | reverse complement strand
TAAGCGGGGGGCGGGGAACTGGGTCACGGGGGTGGAAATCAGTTTGCACGCCTTAAGCGCGATCGGTGTTTATCTAGGTCGATTTCTTCGGTTTAACAGTTGGGATATTGTCACCAATCCGGAGGATTTATTTTTCTCGGTCGTGGATGATCTGACGGGGCACCGACCGATCTTAGCGATGATTTTTTCCTTTATCCTACTCTGCTTCCTCTATCTGCCCGCTAAAGAAATGACGTTGGCATTGGCGGCCTATCGCAAAGTGCGGCGAATTCAGCGAATTTTAGATGGAACAGTTTTGGAATGACTGGGGTAACGCAGCGATCGCACTCCCCAAAAGGCAAGGTGAGGATCCTGCTGAATTTTCGAGACAGGGAGGAGGTCTGGTAGGGTGGAAGTGGCTGGCTCTAGAGTCTGCATGATTTGCCAGAGTAAGCCGCTATCGCCTCCTGTCATCAGGATATGACTATTAGGAAAGGTTTGCAGCCAATCTTGTACAAATTGATGAATGCTAGCGATCGCACTATAGAGAATCCCACTTTGAATGGCATGGGCCGTGTTCTTTGCCCAGCGGGGTGGCAGTTTCAGGCTTTTGCTGTCCAGGTTGGGTAGGGCGGCGGTGGCTTGTCCTAGGCTGCGCAGTTGGAGTTGCAGACCGGGCAGAATCGCTCCCCCTGCAAACCGTTGCCGATCGTCTACCCCTGTAAAGGTAAGGGCGGTTCCACAATCAATCACCAACGCTGGACTGCCGTAGGTTTGGATGGCTCCCCACAGTGCCACTGCTCGATCGCAGCCTAGACCCTCGTAGAGACCTGCAATGGGAATTTGGGACAGGGCGATCGGATGGATTTTGGGATATTGTTTCCAAAATTGCGTCTGATGGGGCACCACGGACAGGAGCCAGAGTTCCGGTGCTTCGATCCAGGTGGGGAGTGCGAGATCCTTTGGTATCAGTTGGCAGCGCTGAAAATTCCACTGGCTGACGATCAGGCGTTGAATGGTGGCACCGTCTAAATGGGGGGTATCCCAGGCCCGCTGCAAAATCTCGTCACTGAACCAGCCCCAGTGCAGCCGTGAGTTACCGATGGAAAGAACTAACCAATCTTGCATATCGTTCGCGCTATAATAAGCTCCCCTAGGGATAATTCCATCTCTCTCAATTCTAGCTCTACTCATCAAAAGGTTGTTTATGGTCAGTGAAGTGAAGTCTGTGGCAGGTCGTGGGGTTCCTCTGGTGGGGAATGACATTGATACCGATCGTATTATTCCCGCCCGCTTCCTGAAATGTGTGACGTTTGATGGGTTAGGGGCTTCTGTGTTTGCTGACGATCGTGTTCAACTGCAAGGACAGCATCCCTTTGATTTGCCACAATACCAGGGAGCGAATCTGCTGGTGGTGAATGATAACTTTGGCTGCGGGTCTTCGCGGGAACATGCACCCCAAGCGATCGCCAAGTGGGGAATTCAAGCGATCGTGGGGGAAAGTTTTGCAGAAATTTTCTTTGGTAATTGCATTGCGTTGGGGATTCCCTGTGTGCGAGTTGAACCAGCCGTTGCGCAAACCTTGCAAACGATGTTAGCGAGTCATCCCCAGGCAGAAATTGTGGTGGATTTGGTCGCGATGCAGGTTCAGTGTGGAGATTATCAAGCACCGATCGTCATGAACGAGGGCCCTCGACAAATGTTTATCACGGGGCAGTGGGATGCAACCGGGCAACTGGTGGCGCAGGCGAGCCAAACCCAAGCGATCGCCGCCACCCTCCCCTACGTTGGTTGGCAAGCTAGCTAATCCCAATTTTGGAGTTTAGAGTTGCGATTTTGGATTGTCAAATTTGGATTGTCAAATTTGGATTGTCAAACCCTAATAAATTGGAGCCGATCGCCTTACGATCGCTATCAACGACCCGTGGAGTTAGATTTGGTAGTGGATTTGGGATAAGTCTGTCTCGCTCACGATCGCCCTACCAGCCAAGCTTCCAAATCTGCCAGACTGGTAAAATCCAACAGCGCTTCACTCAAGTCTTCTAGCACAGGTAACGGCAACTGGCTTAGGCGCGATCGCAGTTCGTTCGAGGGTGCCTGCCCTAAGCGGCGGTTCAGTAACCGGGTTGCCAGGGCGATCGTCTGTTCTTCCCGCCCTTCTTCCTTGGCTTCGCGAATGGCACGGGGTTCTTTAGTGAAATCCAGTCCTAACATGGTTTTGATCTCCGATCGACTTAAATCCGTGAACTTGTAGACCAGAATTGAGGTGATGATATCTATTATGCCGCGCTTCTGGGCTGGCGAAAACGCTTCTGCTTCTGTGCGGCTAATCAAATCGCGGGCGACCCTGGGCATTTCTGACTCTGAATTACAGAAAGGGAGCGATTTCCCAGGTGAATGGCTTCATCTGAGAATGAATTCATCCATGAATTGACTAACCCTTGCAAGAATTTGAGGTTCGATCGTTTTCCAAGCCGATCGCATTTGATAATGATGAATCCATGCATTGGCTAAGCAAAAGATGAATCCCATTAAGCCCAGTAAAATTAAGAAGACAAATAATTCTAGACCAGAAATTTTTGATGTAATTCTTAGAAATATAAATAATAATGCACAGATGATAATCATGCCTCTGAAAAAATTAGAGGATCTCTTTGCCAAGTGGTCAAATATTCTAAGGCGTTCAAAAAAACTATGTGGTTTCACGAGCCAATATTTTTTATGACGATCGTGGTTGACAAAGACTAACTCACACTTTCTTCCACTTGTAGTATAGCCAGACAGAATGGAGACTCGCTGTCCATCTCGCACTCTAAGGTTGTTACTACCTTGAATTGTTATATCATGCTCCTCTCCGTTACTTTGTCTAATTGTTAACTCCGTAATCATTAAATGACCCTGAGCATATTGACTTCTGATTGGATAGCCATTGCCAGCATAAATATTGTCGTTGTATTTATTTACTTCTACAGCAATTCCAAAACATATCTCCCAATCAATCGTTTGGTGATTAATCTGGATGGGTTCAAGCGATCGATGTTCTAGCATAACTCACTAATTTTAGTTAGATTGGCGATTGGAGAGTTCAAGAAGTTGAAATTTGAAAAAATTCAACTTCTGTTCGATCGATCCGTTCTCTAATCGGTTTCTAGCATAACCTCTCTAGCGGCAACACACACGACCGTCGGTTCATCTCGTTTGCGGAGGGGTCGGCTCCAGGCGTGGGCGCTGATGAAATTGAGAAGATGCAAAAGCCGGATCGCTCCTTCAACGGCATCAGCATCCCCGCTCAGTTGTAGGTTGATCTGTTTGGTATAGCGTTTCATTGGGTTTCCTCAAATCTAAACAAAGGGGACGAGGAGAACCCAAAAAACTAGCCGCCCCGTTTTCTGACATGACAAAACAGGGCGGCGTGGAATGCTAAAATGCAATCCAGGTCACCATGCTGCCGACGACAGCTTGGGGGCTTAGCGATCGTTTTGAGGGCCGAATCTCATTGCGATCGCGCTAGATTTTTGGGCTTAAGCAGTAGAAAATTGGACAATCCTCTACAACTCAATCATAGAACTTTAACGGGGATCTGCCGTTCCCGTCAACCGTAATTGCCATACTAATTCGGTTATAAACAACAAAATCGAGGTTTTAGTCAACCAAGTTGGTTGCCGTCCCAAAATGGGTACCTTAGGAATAATCCGTTCGGGATTCCTCAGTTGGAGTCCTCATGCTTTATCCATCAATAGCCTCTTTTTCGTCTGAATCCTCTAGGATCGATTTCCTTCCTAGCTAGAATTCACCAATCGTCAGGTTTTGACGTACCATGCCCTGAGAATCGCCCATGACGCAGGACTGTTTTTGGCTGATTGCGCCCTATACTCCTCCTATGAATTCACCGATCTCGCAGCTACCCACTATGCGATCGCCCGAAACACCTCAACCCATGGCTGGATGCATCTCTCCAGATCAGGCTCCTGATATGCCTGTCGCTGCACCGACTGACTCTGTATCTAGCTTGACTATTGCTGCTTCACCCAGCCTGACAGCCCAGCCTGCAAACAACCTCACCCACTCCCAACCTCGCTTTAGCTCCTTTCTATCTCCCTTGACCACCGATCGATTTAAGGAAGTAGTGCATGAAGTTGAGCAAAAGTTGCGGATCGTCAATCAAACACTATCCATGTTGGATGAGCAGGGATTTGACGCTGTTTTAGAGGAAATGCTGACTTCCATTACTCAAAAAACGGGAGAATTGCTCAACGCCGATCGCACCACGATTTTTCTGTTGGATGAGGTGCGCCATGAACTTTACACCACCATCGCTTCCGGCCAAGGTAAACTCCGAGAAATTCGCGTCCCCATTGATCAGGGTATTGCAGGCGAAGTTGCCACTAGTAAGCAGCTTGTCAATATTCCCTACGACTTTTTTGACGATCCCCGATCGACCCAAGCAAAAATTCAGTACGAACAAACGGGTTACCGCACCTATACCATGCTAACCCTGCCCTTGCTCAACGATCGCGGCGATCTGGTAGCGGTGATTCAATTGATTAACAAACTGAGAACCGCCGCTTCCCCCACCCTCAGTCTGGAAGAACGGATTGACTTAGGGGGCTTTACCCAGGCAGACGAGCGGCTATTTAACGAATTTGCTCCCTGCATTCGCCTGATTTTGGAATCTTCGCGATCGTTCTACATCGCTGCCCAAAAACAACGAGCTGCCTATGCCTTAATGCAGGCAACCCAATCCCTCAGCCAAAGTCGGCTAGATCTGGGCGAAACCCTCAACCGCGTTATGCATGAAGCCAAGCAGTTAATGAACGCCGATCGCAGTACGCTGTGGTTGATCGATCGGGAACAGGGGCAAATTTGGACGCGGATCCCCGTTGCCGATGGCAGCCAAAAAGAGGTTCGCATTCCCATTGGCACAGGCTTTGCTGGTCAGGTAGCTGCCACCGGAGAAGTGATTAACCTTGGCTTTGATTTGTATAATCACACGGGTGCAGACACGGCCAAACAAACCGATCAGGCAACAGGATATCGCACCTGCAGTCTGCTCTGTATGCCCGTTCACAATGCGGAAGGCGAATTGATCGGTGTCACTCAGTTGGTGAACAAACGTCGTCAAGGCGAGTTTCCACCCTACAATCCAGCAGATTGGCCCGAAGCACCGGACTGCTGGCAAGCCAGTTTTAATCAGAACGATCAATCCTTCATGGCGACGTTTAACATTCAAGCAGGGGTGGCGCTGCAAAATGCCCAGATGTTTGAAACCATTAAACGGCAAGAACAATTGCAACGAGACATCCTGCGATCGCTTTCTAATGGGGTCGTTTCCACCGATCGCAGCGGCATCATTATTGCCGCCAATGACAGTGCCCGTCGCCTATTGGGAGTCCCGGATGGGATGCCCCTGGAAGGTCGGCAAATGGTTGATCTAATGCAGATTGAGCGGGGACAATTCCACCACTGGGTCGATCGCGCTTTGCATCCTCAATTGCCGAAAGATCGCCAACAATATTACCCAGAGCAAACCCTGTTCCCCAGCTTGTTCACCCCACCTGCAGATGCCCAGGGGGAATCCGCCCGCTCACCCCAGCCTGACCCCGCTCAATCGGTTCAAACTCAACACTGCATTAACCTGTCAATTAATACGATCGCTGCCCCCGATGGCCCAGATCAGATTTTGGGGGCTTTGGTGGTCATGGATGACATTAGTGATGCTAAACGACTGAAAAGTACGATGTATCGCTACATGACCCAGGAACTAGCAGAACAGTTGTTGGATAACCCCGCCGCTGCCAAAATGGGAGGCGATCGCAAAGAAGTGTCGGTGCTCTTTTCCGATATTCGCAGCTACACGTCCCTGACGGAAAGCCTGGATGCAGAAGCTGTGGTGGAATTGCTGAATGATTATTTTGAAGTCATGGTGGATGCTGTCTTTGCCCATAAAGGTATTTTGGATAAGTATATTGGCGATGCGATTATGGCTGTGTTCGGGTCCCCCTTGCCCCTAGAAGATCATGCTTGGATGGCCGTTCAGACCGCGATCGCCATGCGCCATCGATTGGTGGAATTCAATCACAAACGACGTAACAAAGCTCAGCCGGAAATTCGCATTGGCATTGGCATCAATTCCGATGTGGTGATTAGCGGCAACATTGGCTCCAGCAAGCGGATGGAATTCACAGCGATCGGCGATGGGGTGAATTTAGGATCTCGCTTAGAAAGTGCTAGCAAACTCTATGGCACTGACATCGTAATCAGCGAAAATACTTACCGTCCCTGTGCCGATCGCGTGTGGGCGCGGGAACTGGATTACATCAAAGTTAAAGGCAAATCGCAGCCCGTCGGCATTTACCAACTGATTGGGCTGCGATCGGAAGCCATTCCAGCCTTGACTCAACAGGTGATTGAACAATATCAAAAGGCCCGAGAACTCTATCTCGCCCGGAAATTTGCCCTGGCGATCGCCGGATTTGCCAATGTCTTAGAACTCGATCGTCATGATCAAGCCGCCGCCCTGCATATTGAGCGTTGTCGTCATTGGCTCACCAATCCTCCACCTGAAGATTGGAATGGGGCTTGGACACTCACGGAAAAGTAAGGTGTCAGTTACGAAACAGCACATCAGCATAAAGGAAGGATGAGAATCTGAAATTACCGTTTCCAAAATTTCCGGTTCAAGGCAGAATGGATAAACAGATGTCAGAATGAGTGATATCAATCTCCTGGTGAGCAAATGCCATTTAATCCAGACAGTGCTAATTTTCTGCGGGGCGATGCAGAAACCATCAACGGGAACACGCTGCTCAACTATTTGCAGCACCAATCGCCTGAAGTATTAGAACGGGTAGCCCGATCGGCGACTCCCCAGGTGAAGCAAATCATTTCCCAGAATGTACAAGGCTTGCTGGGAATGCTGCCGCCAGAAGGATTTAGTGTCAAGATTTCCACCGATCGCGAGAATTTAGCAGGTCTCCTAGCTTCTGCGATGTTAACGGGCTATTTTCTACGCCAGATGGAACAACGGATGGAACTGGAAGATAGCATTTTCGATCGTTCTTTCTCCCAAGAAGATTAATGCCCCTGAAACTGGATGCCCCGGAGGATTGCTCTGCTGCTTCAGGCAATCCATGCTTAGGGTTGGCCGGGGTAAGCACCGGGTCGAACCTGCAGTGTTTGTGTGCGATCGTTTCGGCTCACTTCCACCGGGAGCGTTTCCCCGATACGGCTGTTTTCCACCAGGGCTTGTACCTCAGCAGCGGTAGAGACGGGTTGGTTATTAATTTTCTGAATAATATCTCCAGCTCGGAGTCCGCCCTTTTCTGCAGGCGAACCTGTTGCCACGCCTTGGATCAGCACCCCCCGATCGCGGGTTACCTTCAGGTTGCTTTTTCCATCAGCATTGATCGCCTCACGCACTGTGGGACTCAGATCCACCATTTGGATCCCCAAAAAAGGATGCTCTGCTTTGCCCTGGCTGAATAACTGCTCAGCAACCCGTTTAGCCGTTGCAATGGGGATGGCAAATCCGAGTCCCTGGGCATCGGCTCGAATCGCCGTGTTGATCCCAATCACTTCCCCTTGCTCGTTCAGTAAGGGTCCCCCGGAATTGCCAGGATTAATGGCAGCATCGGTTTGAATGAAATTCACGCGCTTATCGGGCACCCCCACTTCCCGGCTGCTGCGCCCGATCGCGCTGATAATGCCTGCGGTCACTGTATTGTCCAACCCAAGGGGATTGCCAATCGCGATCGCCCATTGACCGGGAATTAACTGACTGGAATCACCCAGCGTTACGCTAGGCAACTGCTGAGCATTGATCTGAATCGCGGCCACATCAGTCACGGGATCCAAGCCCACTACTTTACCGATTAACGTCCGTCCATCCTTGAGGGTCACCTCTACCTCACTGGCTCCCTCGACCACATGGGCATTGGTGATCACTCGTCCATCGGCAGTCAAAATAAAGCCCGATCCCGTTCCCCGTTCCACTCGATCGCTCGGTTCAGGCATTTGATCGCCAAAAAAGCGACGGAAAAGCGGATTTTGTAGGGCATCTGGCACCTCACTGTTCACTTGGCGAGCTGCATCAATTCGCACAACTGCCGGTCCGACTTTTTCTGCTGCCGCCGCAATAAAGTTGGGTTGCGTGGCAACATCTGCAGATGAAGCAATCGGATTATTCCCCTGGCTGACAGATTGTGGGTTAGATGGGGAAGATTTCACCCGTGCCTGTTGGGTTAGCAAGGCATTTCCACCCAGCCAAAGTCCCCCCCCGATCGCCAGCAGAGAGGTCATGAATGCCAACTGTTTAAATGAAACCGCCATGACTGTAACCTAAGCCCAACACTTTTCCAGCTTAACCGACGAACGGGAGAATTGACGCTCTCCCACCAACTACGATAGTGGTATAGCTTGTAAGAGTCCTGATTCATAGCCTCTTAACTAGAACGTCAGTTCGACGCAACTCGATTCCCGTCAAGTTCTCGATCTTTAACGTCCACGATGTGCATCACCGCAGATCAAATCTGAGCAGGGATGGCGGCATTGACCAACGGCAGCAGACTCCCTAATTGTTCCTGACCTTGATTGGATAAATCACTATGGCAGAGAATAATACGATTGCGGGTACGCCCCATTAGATCCAGGACTTGGCGTTGGAGGCGTTGTTCATTCATCTGTTGCGTGTCATCGATCGTCCAAACCGGGGTATTGGCATTCTGCAAACGCCGTGCTAGGACTTCCTGTAAAAATAGGGGTGCTGCAAATAAGGTTTCTCCACCCGTCTGCCAATTCGGGGATCCGGCATCTAGCCAAAACTGCCAAGCATGACAGCAGCGACTGGAACGGTATTGAAAGGGTGTGGCGAGGGTAATTGCATTTGCTGCCAGTCCAATGGGGCGTACAGGATAAGGATCAGCGGTAACGGTTCCATCCCGCAGCAGTTGGATAAAGCGCTGTACGGGGCTGGAGGGATTGATTTCCGGATCGCCCATTTGCCGCAGTCGGGCTTCCAGGGTCCAGTAATGTTGGGCGGTTTCCATGAGTGATCGCAGGCTGGTCAGGTGATCCGT
>JAYKGX010000249.1:0-32159 GCA_035285565.1 Synechococcales cyanobacterium | reverse complement strand
TCAGCCATTGTCCTAACCATCGTCCAAGGAATTGATAGAACAAGAGAATCAGCATTGCCAATGCAGCAAACAGGACGATCGCCCCCGTCATCATTCCCACCGCCAACCCCGTCTGCCAAGGCGGAATCCCCGATGCAAAAGCCTCATAGGTAGCAAAAAAAGTAATAAACAGAAAACTGATGCCCGTCAAAGCGATCGCCCAGCCATCGGCTGCTGTAGCAAACAAGCTAGATAATGACACGTGCGAGCTGGATCGCGTGGCAGACCGCGATCGCAACCCTGCCCACAGGAGCCACAGCAACCCAATCAACCCCGCCACCCCAGGCAAAATCCAGTTATTGGGAATGGGATTCCATAACCGCCAAGCCAAGGTACTGATGGAAGCCAGCCCCAGACCTACGGTTAAAAGAGCTGGAACCAAATGACGAATAAGCTGGGTATTGATCAAGCTTAAACAGGTCCCAACCGCAGTGACGATTAAAAAGGGAGTAATACCCGTAATAGCAGGCAACAGTGCAAACAACGTCGCAAGCATCGATAAAATAGCAGGAATCTGAGGTCTAGCAATCCGGGGAAAGGCCGCCGATCGCGACAGCAGCGTTAACATCACCGGCGTCCCTAACCCCAACAGCGAAATCTGGGTATTTTGCCAATTTTCCACCACCGCAACGCACAGCATCAGAGACCCGAGTGCTGCCACTCCCAAACCCAAGAACCAAGCACTTTTTGCCCAAGTTCGTGCCCTGGAAACCAAACAAAGACCCCATTCCAAAACCGCTAATAGCAGCAGAGCGATCGTCCAACCCAGGGCACTTAAATCGGGTCGTTGCCAATTCAGCCAAAACAGAACGGTCACTAACCCGATCGTATGGGTGACATAAATCAGCCAATTCGGCACCGATCGCCGCATAACCCCAATGCCCAAGCTCACCGTTACCGCCAGGAAGTAGAGCGATCGCACCGCTGGATTGAACAGACCCGGTAATGCCAGCACCCCACCCAAGCCCAAGGTCAGATCCTGAGCGATCGTCGCCAGTTGCGGCTGATTCTGCCGTTTGAGATAGGTGCCAAATCCCAGCATGGCAAGAAGCGAGGGAAAAAAAGCTAACCCGACTAATTCCCAAGCTCCGAATTGTAAGCCCGCCCATTGCGTCATGCCAGCAATCACCTGGGCGCGTACCGGAGGTGGCAGCAGCACTCGCAGCAAGCTATAGGTTTGTACCCCAACGACGATCAACCCCACGGTGGTTAACCGATCCCAATGCCGATGTAGCCCATACCAGAGCAGGTGCAAGCCTAAACCACTGATGCCCAAGGCTTGCCACAGATTGCCAGCCGCCAGGGTGATCAACCAAGCAACCCCCAACAGCCCCTGCCCGATTGCCGACCAGAATGAACGAGCCTGCGATCGCTGCTGCCAACAGATCAACCAACCCGCCATGCCAATGGCTAAGCCCAGCATACTCAACGGGATACCCTGCACCAGCGTTGCCCGTCCTATTAACAGAAATGTGGCAAACGCGATCGAAATCTGTCCTAATTCCAGGGGAACTTTCAGTCGATCCGATGGGGTCTCAGAGGTTGCTGAATTTGTCTGCGGAGTGGTTCCATGAAGACGGTCTGCAAATAATTGCAAGCCCACAGTGCCCACAGTGCCCACATAGGTCGCCAAGAGCGGAATACCAGGAATCATCCAGCCCCACTGCAATAAACTCAAGCCGATGTGATTCAGCCAATGGAGCTTTGGCTGTCGTCGCAACAGTTGAAACTGGAGGAATAAGAGTGTTCCCGAGGCGATCGCCACCATGCCCCATCCCAAGGGCGATCGCCACAGTTGAAACCCATCCATCATCCAGAAATTGACTGGAATAATTAACAGCGTTGCCACCTGCAGCATTCGACTGGTGAGCTGAAGATTGGCACTGCGCCCGGTCCACCATGCTGCCAAGCCAAATCCTAGGGTATAGCTCCACAAAATGCCATATTGCCCCACGGCAGACACATTCTTCCAAGCCAGTGCTGCTAACACTGCTGAAGAAGCCACCACCAAAAACACCCCTAGAAAGAGCAGCCAGAGAATGCTGATTTCTTCTAAAAAAGATCCCAAGATTTGTCCAACCCAGTTGGGTTGCCCCGTTCTTGATGGAGGAGTGGGGGGTTGCGGGATCGCTCGCTCAGGGAGGGGCTGACGGGTTGGTTGTCCGATTGTTGAAGCGACAGGTTGAGCCGATCGTCCTGGCTGCCGAGCCGCTGGGCTGGGAATCGGGATTTCATCCGCAAACTGATCCTGAATCAAAACGGGAGGTTGGGGCTGTGGCGGTGCTCCCTCTGGTGCGGTGACGGATTCTGGCAAGATGGCAGGCGGACGATCGCAGATCAGTTGCGTTTGGGCAAACCGCTTCACATCAATATCAGAAATTAAACCGAGTTGTAACCAAAAGTCTAAACCGCTCAGCAGGTCAGGATGCTCAGCACGCAGCAATAGTTCTAATTTAATAGGGCGATTGGAAGGCGTACTCATACATTTAGCACCAATAAATTCAGCACAGACCTTGCTAGGTCTCCATCGGGCAATGGAATATTGCTATCATGCCAAAATTATCTATCGGTGATCTAAAATCTGTGGCGCTTTTTCGGCTGACCCTGGTCTGAACCCTCTCCGCTTCCCCAACCGACTCGATCGCGCCGCGCTTTCCCAACCGTTGCAGTGGACAGGTCGTGAAGAATCACAACAAGCGATCGCGCCGCGCGGAGATGCCCTCTACACTAGAGATGGAGACGGAATCTGGATACAAACATCAATCTTTCGTCAATCTTTCAAGCTGTACGTCTCGAAATTTCTCAGACTGTATTAACATTCATCAAGAATCTCGAAAAAACTCTACAAACTATCAATATTCAAGGAGATGACTTCCCTAGGTTGGATTGGTTCTTGAATAATGATCGCAATTCATTCCCATCTAGATGCAAATTACAACATTGTCTTGTAATTGTGTCTTGTAATTGTATTGTTGACGATCGTGTCATCATTTTTGTATCTGACAATTTTCTCGTCATTGGGAAATCTGTGCTCCCCTCATGCTTTTGATTGAATTCCATAGATCAATTGGTTGACTGAACTGATTGATTTGGATTTACTGAATGTCCTTTCATTAAACTCATTGAGGTTATTTATGGCTGCCACAAAGTTATTTACCAGCATCATTAATTTCTTTTCAGACGCTGTGAGCCGTATTTTTGGACTTGTGGATGATGATTTTCCAGAAACGGGAGTCCAACCCTACAGTGGCGATATTCAGCCCAAGCACGACAAACACGCTAAAGCCAATTAAGCCTGGTCAAATCAGCTTACTACGCAATACTGCCTCGTTTGCGTGCCTCTTTATAGGAGGTTCCCACATTGCGTAGACCTGCTTTCACCATCTGTTGCTCCAGCAGTGCAAAAAACCGAGCGCGATCGCTCCCTCGTACCACTGCCTGATTATGAGCCTCTGCTAGGGCTACGGGATAACCGTAGCCTTTTTGCACTTGAGCCAGTACCAAACTCAGCGCCGCATTACACCGATCGCCATCCTGCACCACCCATTCCGGCATCTCCACCCGCGCAATTTCGCTGCCCACATGGACATAGCAGAAGTAAATGGCTTGCTCATCATAAAACCCTTGAATCCGAGCTGAACTGCGCCAGAGTGGGCTGCGTTGCCCTGGCTGTAAAAGTCTGGCCCAAACGGCTCCATCTCGCAGAGGTTCCAAAACTTGACAGGGCGTTTTATCCGGCAAGTGAGCACAGTGGGTTGCACAGTCCGGCGCGGGATAAGGACAAGTTTGCAGACGCAGAAAATTTAACGCCTCCCCGCTCCGCGAAGCACTCACATAGCCAATTAATGGCACTCCGATCCTCTGAAGCTGTCGCCATGCCTGCAAAATTGGCTGCAGAATTCGATCGCGGGCTTCCCCAGGCAAAGGCTCCAAAAACCAGTAAATCAAGGATCCATCGACCATGGCGATCGTTGGGATAGCAGCCGTTGGCATGTCTACGGTGGGCGGCGGATCGGGAACTGTCAGGTCGGGAACTGCTAGGTCGGGAACTGCTAGGTCGGGAACTGCCGGATCAGAAATTGCCTGCGGAACCATCGGTTTGGGACGACTAGCAGCGGGTAACTCTAAACTGGGGGATCCTGAACTGTAGGATCCTGGACTGGGGGACTCTGGACTGGGGGACTCTAAGCCGGGTAATGCTAATAGGGAAAGCTGCTCTGCATCGATCGCCTTAGGCAGGGAAGCCCGTCGGGGTGGCACGATTCTCGCAGTGGTGGAGTTGGAAGACGGGAGGGGGGAATTTCTCTGGGATTGCCGTACCGCGATCGCCAACTCGGCTAACACTTCTGCCTCCGCCGCAGTCCGACAATAGCCCATCCACTCCTCTGTCCGAATTCCCCATTGCCGCGAAACAAATAAATCTTCAGGACGATAAAAAACTTCCGGTAAGCTATCCAGCAGGGGAGCTTTACTTTGTCCGTAATGCAAAATAATCCGACCAATATTGATCAGATAGCAGTAGGCAATTTCATGGTGACTGGGGGCAATTTGGGAGCCATCGGTCGCCAGGACGGTGTGAGCAGATGGGGGCGCAGGCAACGTCACACGGGTTTCCAGGGGTTCGATCGGCTCTGCCGCAGTGAAGATCAGGCGATCGCGCCATTGGGTCTGGCGGGTCACCAGTTCGGCTTGGTGGGTCTGGGCCTGCAGCATCAACTGTTCAGCCTGTCGAAGTTTTTCCCGCAAGGCAGCCGATTCTGCCACTAAATGATGACTCACGCCCTGCATTTGCCGAGCTAGCTTGGTGAAATCCAGCATGGGTACCGTGACTAGATCTGAGGTACCAACCAGCTTAGCACCAGCTTGAGAAGTCCTGCGCAAATTGCTGTAAAGACAGAAGTTGAATGCGATCGCTCGCCTGAGCCTGGGTCCGTTCCTCTGGCAGGTTATAGCCCCAATCGGCTAGGAATAAACTCACATCGGTCAGATCTAGCTGTTGTTCCACACTGTGCAGCGTTTTGAGCCGATCCTCCACAAACCAGATGGGGGTATGGGTTTTCTGAAATTGCCGCAGAATTTCATGCTTGGGGCGTTTCTGCTCTTTGCCTAAAATGCAGTTGCGATCTAAGTCCAGCCCCTGCCGTTGCAACAAAGCCTGGATAAAGCGTCCCTCCTTCGTGCTGATAATCACTAGCTTGTCCCAAGACCGCAGTTGATCGATCACCCCAGGATAAAACTCATGTTCTGCTAGCCAATGGTCTAAATCGTCCGCAATCCAGCGATCGCGAATCCCATCCACCAGAGAACCCACTTCGCGTGGATCAACCTGATGATGGTGCAATAGTTCTAGAGCAATCCCTTGCCAATCCTTGAGAATCTCGCGATCGTGAAATCCAGACTCCAAGGCATGAATCAACACGGGCATCTCCCACCCCGTTTCCACCACTGGGCGCAAATGATAGAACCGCTCAGCTAAACCCACTGGATGTGCGAGATCAGCCGGTTGCCAAATCTCACAGTAGGCTTTCCAAGCAGTTCGGAAATATTCTCGCAAGCCATTACAGATAACCCCATCGAAATCAAGGGCCAGCAACTCGGGAAAGGACATGATCGCAACCTTGAGGGACGAAAGGGCAAAAACCCAAAAAAAGTAAAACTCCTGTTAAATGAAGCATCTTCACCCTAGAAAGGGGGGAGAAAGGGGGCGATCGGATCCGGATTAATATCCAGCACGATCCGAGCAGAGTTCAGGTAATTATTAAAGCTTGGCAATTTCTTTTATCTAACTTTTAAACTGGGGCGCTAGGATTCGAACCTAGGAATGCCGGGACCAAAACCCGGTGCCTTACCGCTTGGCGACGCCCCAACGCGTCAACGTAAATAATAGTAGCAGCTAGTACCGGGCTTGTGTCAACTTTTTTCATATTTTTTTCGCAGATTTTTTTCCAGCGGGTGGCATTATTCTTTTGAACCTGCCGTATCAATCAGTACGGTCCTTGCCAGAAGGCTTGCGTATGATGGGAAGGAGGCTTAAAGTGTAAGCTAAAACACAGCAATCGCAAGGAGTGAAAGGCGTGAATGCGGCAGAACAGGCGACCAACCTTACCACTGCTAGCAAGATAGCGACGATCGTCAATCTGTTTCAGGCTAGTTTTCCCGACGCTCAGGCAGATTTGAAGCCCTGGCGCAACGATCCTGATACCAGAAATCACACCGATCCCGACTCGATTGATATTGGATTTCACTTTCCGGGCTGGAGTCGGCGCTATCAAAGTCGGAGCATATTGCTACAAATTCGGCTCTATGACGAGCGAGAGGAGGAACCAGGCTCGCAAGCCAAACGAGCGATCGGGGTTGAATTGGCTGGTTTCACCCACACAGGACAGCAGTGGCGGCTTTCCACCGTGGAACAGTGGCGTTGTTCAGGGGTTGCCACGCCCGTGGAAGAAGCTCAGGAAAAACTGCGGGCATTCTGCCGGGAGCTGTTGCAGGTGTTTAATAGCGGCAATTTCTGAAAGAAAATCTAAAGGTGGTTTGAGCGGTCGCCGGATGGGATAGATAATAGCGACATGACACAAAGGTTACATCTAGGGGTTACATTTATGGACTGCAAGACTGCAACGCAAGTGTATCAGGGAAATCAGCCACTCGCGCAAATTCAAGCGCTGTTTCCCGCAACCTGGGCTTTTCTAGAGCAACAGGCATGGGCTTTTGTGCGGCAACAGTCAGATCCCTTTGATGGTGCAGTTCGCAAGATTGTTGGAGACCCAGGATTTCAGTTTCGATTGGTACATCGAGACGATCGCGATCAAATCACCCACGATCTCTCGCAACTGTTAGGGGATGTCACCTCCCGCCTCCTGCTAGAGCAACACTTTTCTCAACTGGTCGGGCAACCGCTTCATTTCAGCAGCCTTTGCTGTTCTAGTCACCTCACCACCGGACGCGAACTCACCCTGGCAGAAGTTCTTCCCCTGCAAAAAGCCGCGATTCAGTTGCAATAGAGGGCTGAGGCAGCTAGCTTAACAAAATTGGGCTGCACAAGATTGCCCCTAAAGGGGTAGCAAAAACATCAGTGCTCCAAGGAAAATTCCTGGTTTGAGGGTAACTAAAGTGCTACAAGAAATGTTAAGCTGTGTAAACATGCCTTTTAGTCCACATAAGCAGGCTTGCCATGAATCCAGTTGATCCCAGCTCGGCACCCGAAGGACAACCACAAACTCAGCCGCAGATTTTAGACGTGCCCACTGCTATTTCCCAGCGGCGCTCTATCAAGTCCTTTCAGAACACCCCGATTGAGCCGGAGATCCTACGGAAGCTGGTGTCATTGGCGGTAGCCGCGCCCAGTAGCTATAACCTGCAAGACTGGCGACTTGTAATCATTCAAGACGAAGCCCAGAAAGTGGCCCTGGCGGAAGCAGCCTACGGACAACAACAAATTCTACAAGCGCCCTTAACGATCGTCTTTGCTGCGGATCCCAATTCTTGGAAACAAGATCTCACACCCATTTACCAACAGGGGATTGAAACTGGGGCTTGGACTCCGGAAACCGTGGAATATTTTAAAATGGCGATTCCCAAATTTCAGATGAGCCTGGGCAATCGGGCGCGGGAATATGCGATCAAAGATGCCATGATTGCTGCAACCCATCTAGTTCTTGCGGCGGAAAGTTTTGGACTTTCCACCTGTTTTATGAATGGCTGGAACGAGGACAAGGTCAAAGCAGTGATTGGGGCTTCTGATAATCCAGATTTAGCGATCGCGGTCTTAGTGCCGATTGGTTATGTGGCAGAATCGCGGGGCAATCCGGGACGATTGCCCTTTGCATACAACGTATTTGTCGATCGCTTTGGGAATTCCTACCAGGGATAGTTTCCCAGGCGAGTGCTCTGTCACATCGTCTAGTTGGTGACCCGAGGTGCATTTAACCCACGCGTGAGGCTCATGACGATCGCCAAGAAGGCAAATAGCCCAAGGGAACCGATTAAGAGCGCATAGTCTTGGTTGGCGAGCACCACGTAGAGGTAACTATACAATGCCACCTGCATGATGCCCACAATGCCACCGCGCCGTTTCATCCCCAGCACTCCCATGGAATAGAGGGTAATCAGCGATACCACGCCAAAACTGGCGATCGCATAGGCCCAATGGAAGCCTAGATGTTCTGAAATGGCTAGCTGCATGACGTAGAATAAACACATCGCCACACCAATCAGCAAATATTGCAAGGGATGCACTCGGACTTGAGCGGTTAGCTCGAATAACCACAGGGCTACGAACGTCAGTAGGACAAATAAGAAATTGTATTTGAGACTGCGATCGGTCATACTGTAGTGATCAACCGGTGAAATCAAATCCACACCAAATAGGGATTGCTGAATGGTTTCATCTGCCACCGGTGATTCGCTGTTCCACTGCTGAGCGTAGTTTCGCCCCAGGGAAGGAATTTCCCACTTCGCAGAAAAGCCTTTGTCATTAATTTCTCGCTGATCTGGTAGCTCTCCCTGAAAGCTAGGATTTTTCCAGTTTGATTGGATAGTGGCAGTTGTGAATTTGCCAAAGGGTACAAAGTTCAGATTTTCACTGCCATTCAGAACCAACGGAATCGTGAAGTTATAGGCATTCCCTTCCATTTGACCCTTCAGCAGGACGTGAATCCCCGATCGATTGCCGCCTAACTTGCCAGAACCCGGTGCAAAGGGAATTTGACGTTCATTCCAGGTCATCACCGCTTGGTTTTGAATCGCTTTTGCGTCAGCGATCGCTACATTGACCTCTGCCCGATCCCACAAAATATCCTCAGGTTGCACCCCCCAGTTGGAAAAATCGGGTTTGCTATACTTGCCCTTCAGTTCAATCTTGCTTTTATAAACCGGCACCTCAAAAATGCCGCGATAACGCACTTCACTCTCTATTTGGCTACTAATATTCAATTCTTCTGGCAGAAACGCTGCGTTATGAACATCTGCCCGCACCGTATCCCCAATCTTCATCCGTTTAATGTAGGGAATCACCAGCCGAGGGCCAATGACGGTTTGCGATTGTCCCCACTGCTTCGTGATATTGGACACTGCTTCCTGACGAACCGTCTGCCGCTCTATCACCAGATTCTGGATCATCCACATGGGAATCTGCAGCAGCAGTGTTAGAAACCCAACTATCAAAATCCGCAAAAACTGCGAATTGACTATTTTCTCGAAAATTTTTTCATCTTCCATGATCTGATTTCCCCACAGCCAAGACGTGACGACGAGGTTTGCTTCATCATGGGGGCAACGAATTTCGCAAACAAAAGGTTGGCTGTCTTCCAATATCACTCTTGAGGAAGAGAAGCTTATGCAATTTTCCCAACCTTTGAACTCTCCCCTGGTTTAAACACGAAGGCTCTCCACCTCTCGCGTTATTTTGGTAAGCTCCCAAAAGATTTAGGTAGACATTGCGATCGCGGCTATACGAGCAACATCTACCTAAGAATTCAAGAACTATTCAGTTGTCACTATTCAGTTGTCGCTATTCAGTTGTCATGCCAAATCAAATCGTCATTACAGCCCAATCCTCATCCACCCCACTGATGAAGGGAGACTGCAGATTGACTTTAGCTCAATCATCCCCTTATTCAGGGGACTCAAGAGAATCGAGCCAGTCGCCTTGACTAAAAGATTGGGTATCACTATTCAATTGTTAATCACTATTCAGTTGTCATTATTCAGTTGTCATTATTCAGTTGTCACTATTCAGTTATGTTGGACAGTGCCACTGGCATAGACTACAATCAGCCGTAGACCGAATTTAGCCGTTCTGTCCAGAAAAGTTTGCTCATTTGAGCAGCGATCGCGGCAGGGGAAATAAGAAGCCGCCTGTGAATTCTATGCGCTCAACGCCAAGGCTGGCATTGGCACTTTCAATTGCACCGGATCATATCGTTCATGTAAGTGCCTGGACACCCAACGAGGTCGCCAGCGTTCTTCCAAGATATCACCAAAGGGTTCCACAAAGATGGTATCCCCACAGGTGAAAATGTCTAGAAAGCAGGCATTATGTTCGGGGTAAGTGTGAATGCTTGCGTGGGATTCAGAGAGCAGAAACACGACGGATAGCCCCATCGGCGTGAACTTATGCTCCATGTGAGAAAGAATGGTTGCCCCGACTGCTTGAACCGCGTCGGCCATGTCTTGCCTGATCGTATCTAGATCATCCAGGTCTGCTTCGCAGCCTGAAAAGTTGAGCAAGAGGTGTCTACCATAAAAATCGAACTGTTGCATAGAACGACCCTTTTGCTGCCAACCGGCAGATTGAACGACAAATTTTTACGTGATGAAAGTAACACCCACTTGTTAATTTAACTAGGGTTTATTGAACGCACAGAATAACCATCATACGGTTTAATCGCTAGATATGCTACCTTTTTTTGAAAAATTTTTCAGGGGATCTGCCAGATTCACAAAAGGGTGCGATCCGTTAGGGGTCTAGTTCCCCCCAATGCTTCTTACCGCAGCTCCACTGCAAAATTTCGGCGCATCGACTTAAAGTGCCCAGACAAAACCTGATATCGACAAGTTCTTTTGCCTGCCCACCCGAACCTTGTATGAAAGATGATTGATAATTTTGGATCCAATAGAATCAAGGTTGTTGCAATTCTGGCATTTGGGAATCTGTTGGTACCGGGGTTTGGCTGGCGATCGCTTCAGCTTGACTGGTTCCAACTTGTAAGGTTTCGATCGGCAGAATGATTTGCTGACGTTGGTAATCAATAAATCCAAAGGCGGGTAATCCCACAACTTCACCCTTAGCCTCTCCCATGCTCTTGTGCCAAGCTTGCAGATAAGCTTGATTGTCTAACTTCTGCACCACAAAAGCAGATGCGGAATCGCTGAAGGGGCGATCGGCTGAAGACTCCCAGCGTAGGGCTTCTTGGGCTGCCATCAGCGTGAGGGGCAGGAGCATGGCATTGCGTTGAGCCTTGCCGGTGACAGAAGCAGTTAAGAAATCCCGTAAACTTTGACGATCAGGATTGCTTAGGTCAGGATTGCTTAGGCTGAGATTATTTGGACTGGGATTGTTTGGGCTGGAATTACTGAGATCGAGATCGCTTGGGGCGAGATCATTTAGGGCGAGATCATTTAGGGCAGGATCATTTACGTCGGGATCATTTAAGTCGGAATTGCTCAAGGCGATCGGGCTAGAAGGGATTGGTTTCTCTGTGGAGATCTGGGGGGACTGTTCTGTCGAAGTTGCCGGATGTTGCGAGCTAGCCGAAGGAGTTGTCGTGTCATACCCAACCCAAGGATCTGGGGCAGCCCGGTCTATCGGATTCGCAATTGCCGTTGGGGTTGTGCTCCCCGTTTCTGAAGCGGGGGTTTCTGTAGATGAAATTGCCTCCCCTTCTGCCGGATTGAGCGGTAATTTGCTCGTATTCACCATTGGTGTAACTGTTTTCATGGCGATCGCGTTCGTAGCAGGTGCTTTGGTTGCAGGCGCTTTGGTTGCAGAAGCTTTGGTGGCAGTCATTGCAGTTTCAACCGTTTGAGCTTGGACGGTTGCAGCCGCTTCTAGCTGAGGAGCGATCGGTTGCAAATCCGTCACGAAAAAGGTGGGTGGCGCAGGGGGTAAGGTCGCAATGGTCGGTGGCGGCAGCGGAACTTGCATGGTTGGGGTCATGGCTGACGCAGAAGTCATCTGTTGTCCAGAAGCCGTATGGGATGACTGACCAATGGCAGGTTGGGAGAATGCCTCCGTGGAGGAAGCCTGACTCGATTGGGGCAAGGAAGGCTGAGATAACCCACTGGATAACGGAGCCGGAGCCATGGCTTGGGTTTCCGGTTGTGTCATTTGAGGCGCGATAGCGGTGGACAGCGCAGGGGTGGATGGGCGGGGGGGGGATTGCTGTCCCTTCCCCGTAGACTTGTCAGACCCAGATGCAAAGAGAGGTTGTTTGTTCACCGTTTCGGCGATCGTGAGTCCGGAAACCAAGGTGGCAGCTAGTACGCCCGCTCCTACTAGCCCCATGGAGATCCCCGGTGACACCAGGTTGGGGATGCGACCGTGGAGAGTCACTTCCTCTTCGTCATGGTCAAAGCCGTATTGAAAGTAGCTGAGGGTTTCTTGCAGGTCAGGGTCATCCTGCCATGCTTGAGTGTTCTCTAGTGGTATCGTGGTCACTGCGATCGCATCCACAACTTCCCAAACACTAGGTTCTGTGACCATTGCGTTACCTGTCTCAGACGCAGCAGTGGCAGGCTCTCCCAGGCAACGTTCCGCAATCTCCAGATCAATCACATCTCGCTCAACAACTTCCGTGGCAACTACGTCGATCGCATCCGGATCAAACGGGGGTAACTCAAAGAGGTCATCCACTGAAGCTGGAGGTAATGCCAAGTCCAGTACCCGAGCCACCCCCAAATCCACCCCCAGATCCAACGATGGCTCAACCCCGGATTGGGCTGTCTCATCTAGGTCTGAACTAGGATTGGACTCCTCCAGTCTGTCATCCGTCAGTGGGGCAGTGTTGGGTGAGCCACTGGCACAATCGCTGGAAATCCCCGCCTGTAGAGCTTCTTCCAGGGGGCGATCGGGGATGGTTGTCCCGGTGGGATCTAAATTGAGCTGGTGGATCATCATCTTAGACTCCTCGCGCGCTACTTCCTCTATCCCAAGCCCTACCTCCAGCATCAGGAAACTTTGATCACAAATCTCAAATTCCTTAAATTCATCCCTCAAAGCAAGATTGACCAACCACTAGACCCGATCCGGCTGAGAAATTATTGACAACTCATACTCATAACGATTATGATTTAGAAGTCAAACTGAAGGAAAAGCACCCCCTATGTTGCAAAGTTGTGAAGGACAGTCTGTTCCTAGTACCACCTTTCGGACTCGCCAGAATGGACAGTGGGTGGATATCACCAGTGATGAATTGTTTACAGGTAAAACGGTGGTTGTCTTCTCGTTGCCGGGAGCCTTTACCCCAACCTGTTCCTCTACCCATGTACCGGGCTATAACAATTTAGCGAAGACCTTTCGGAGCAATGGCGTTGATGATATCCTTTGCATTTCTGTCAATGATGCGTTTGTCATGGAAGAGTGGGCTAAAGATCAAAAAGCAGACGCTGTGAAGTTTATTCCTGACGGCAACGGTTCCTTTACGGAAGGAATGGGGATGTTGGTAGATAAATCCGATCTAGGGTTTGGTAAGCGATCGTGGCGCTATTCCATGCTAGTAAAAGATGGCATGGTGGAAAAAATGTTTATTGAGCCTGATGAACCGGGCGATCCGTTCAAAGTTTCTGATGCAGAAACGATGCTCAATTACATTAACCCCACTGCTGAGAAACCAAAGTCGGTTTTCCTATTTGCTAAGAAAGGGTGTCCCTTCTGTGCTGCCGCCAAAGCAATGTTGCAAGAAAAAGATATGAGCTATGAAGAAGTCTATGTGGGCGAAGCGATCAGTACCTTTGCGCTCAAAGCCGCTACAGGAGCACTCACCGTTCCGCAAGTCTTTATCGATGGAGCCTTGATTGGTGGTTCGGAACAGTTAGCAGCTTATTTTCAAAGTTAGCTCAATTGCACGACAGGCTGATCTTCTAGAAGGGTGCGTTGGGTTAATAGATCTTCAACGGTAATGCGTAAAAATCGATTCCCATCCACCTGAAAATAAATTTTCACGCGATCGCTACCGGGAACACCAGGCGGATCAAGTTCAGCAATACTACGGGAGCCAGGCTGGTCATTCAAAGGCTGAACAACTGTTTGTTGTCCGGCAAGGGTTCGCGTAATAATGCGATCGCCATCAAAAAAGACTTCTGTTTGTGTCGTTTCTGTTCCCAGTTCCCCAATAATGAGTTCAATGCTGGGTTGTTTCTCAATCGAGGCACCCAGCACCAGTTCTACTGAGTCTTCCATGGGGTAGGCTTGCCCTGTTTTAATAATCGGATGCCAATTGTGGGCATTGATGCGGCGATCCCAGTAGCGAATGCCGTAGCCATGGTAAAGAAAATCCTTCAGTTGCACGCCTTGATCCAATTGCAAAGCTCCCTGGGCGATCGCTTCAAAGGGTTTATCCGATCGCACTTTTGCTGCATCAAAATGATTGCGAATCCAAGCCTGCACTGCTGGAATTTGGGAACTGCCTCCCACCAGCAAAACTGCATCAATATCCTTAGGGGTCAAACCTTGCCGCTTCGCCTGTTGTAAAACTTGGTTCAAACTCTCTTCCAAGCGCTCGAAAAATTGATGTTGCTGGAGAATTTGCTCAAGGCGATCGCGGGTGAGAAAGAGTTCATAACTTTCCAACGTCTGATCATTAAAATAGACTTCTTGGCTTTGGGTTTGTAAGGACAAGGCAATTTTCAGCCGTTCCACTAACCGAGTGGTCAATGCATTCACAGCTAATCCCTGGAATTGAGCCAAGTCATCCAGCAGCCAATTATCAATATCTGCCCCCCCGAGGTTTTGTCCGGCTTTGGCTAACACACGTGCTGTTTTGATCTGCTGCCCTGACTGTTCTGCAAAGGATTTTTCACCCCACTTCAGGATAAAACCCATGGGTTTCTTAGCAGCGATCGCCTGCACATCTAACCGAACCAGAGACAAATCCAGCGTGCCACCCCCAAAATCGATCACTAACACATGTTCGCGATCGCCCAAGCCATAACCCAGAGCTGCTGACGTCGGTTCATCCAACATTCGCACCTGCTGAATCGCTAACCGATCTGCCAATTGCCCTAACCACAGACGATAGGCTTCAAAACTATCCACAGGTACGGTAAAGACCAATGACTCAGCAATCCCCGGATCGGTGGTCTTGGCCTGCTGAATCACTTGGCTGAGAAACCATTGCCCCACCTGTTCAAAGCGGATCGTTTGCCCATCTAACTCAGGAAGAAAGCCCTGCAACGCTGAACCAATGCCGCGTTTGAAATTGCGAAAGAAACGGTTATCGGTCGCGAGATCCAAACCTCGATCGCGCACTTGTTGCCCAATGATGACCTGATCCGTTGCCGCATTTTCCACATACAGCAAACTAGGAATCAACGGCGGGTTTTGCACCTGTTTGAGCGAGATTCCCTTCAGAGCCAGGGTTTCGGGTTGCTGGGTTACCGCATTCCAGCGAGCAATCACGGTGTTGCTCGTACCAAAGTCGATCGCATAGGTCATGGATCAGAGCGCCCTCGAAAAAAGAAGTCAGGGAAAGAGATGCTTGGGGGATTGGCATGTTGGGACGTGGGAGCGCGTTCCCCCCTTCCCTCATCACACATTCAGCCCTCAAAGTCAGCCCTCAAAGCAAGATTAATTCACGACTAGAACGTTTCCAAACTCTACAACAATTTTCCAGAGAGCATTTTCAAATGTTAAGATACGCAAAGTTTTATTTAGGGTTCATGCTTCTCCATCATGAAGGTTAGATCACTTGCTGCACCGTTATTGGATCCCTCGAACGTGATGACAAAAAGCACCTTGACAACAAGCGCCTGTGCCAATCACACTCCAAGTCACGGTTGGACAGGCGCGATCGCGAGTTTGAGACAGGAAAAGGGGCTGTGGGTTGCGATCGCGATCATCACCCTTTGGATGGTTAGCACGATTGGATTATTTTCCCTCAATTTTGCAACTCTAGCGCTTCCTTGGCGCGGCTTGGCGTTTCTGTGGCAGGTTTTTCTCTACACAGGTTTATTTGTTACAGCCCACGATGCCATGCATGGTTCTGTGACTCCAGCTCATCGGCGGTGGAATGATGCGATCGGCACCTTAGCACTCTGGCTGTATGGGCTCTTTGACTACACCTACATGCGGCAGCAACATCAGAAACACCATGCCCAGCCTGCCCAGAAAGGAGATCCAGACTATCACGCTCCCCATTCCTCCTCATTTTTGGCTTGGTATGGTAACTTCATGGGCAGTTATTGGAGCTGGCTGCGCTTAGGACTGTTGATTAGCAGTTTTCATGCCGTTCACCAAATTTTTCAGATCTCAGAAGCAAACCTCAGTTGGTTTTGGGTCTTTCCAGCGATCACCAGTTCCTTGCAACTCTTCTTTTTTGGAACCTATCTGCCTCACCGCGAACCGAGAGCAGGCTACACCAATGACCATCGATCCCAGAGCACGGATCTCCCGGTTTTCTGGTCCTTTCTCACCTGCTATCACTTTGGCTATCACGAAGAACATCATGCCCTGCCGCATCTGGCTTGGTGGCAACTCCCGCAGGTCAGAGGGGGGAGGGGGAGAGGGGGAGAGGGGGAGAAGGAGGGATGTATACCCCTGTGAATTCGACAAAATGCGATTCCCATTAATGCCCAATCTTCCGTTTAATGCCCAATCTTCCGTTAGAAATTTACTGAAGATGTTACAAGGGGGGATTGGAAACGGTTCCGCCGAGACCCGAGACGATCGCTTTGGTATTGGAAATCAACGTTTTCTCGTAGGTTTCTGCCCCCGACCCTGACTCACCAATGCCGTCGGTGTAGAGTTTTTGGGCTGAAAGTTGAATGTTGGCATCCTTCGCCACCGTCTCCAGCAGCTTAGGGTTAGCACTCGTTTCCGCAAAAATGGTTGGCACTTGGGTTGCCTTAATTTGATCCACCAGAGTCTTGAGCCGTGCCGCCGTGGGCTTTTCTTCCGTACTCACTCCCTGTAGCGCCCCTTCTACAGGAATTTGATAGGCTGCGGCATAGTAGCCCAAGGCATCATGGGTGGTCACCAGCTTCCGTTGATGGGCTGGAATAGTGGCGATCGTATCCTTAATCCAACCATCCAGTTTGGTGAGGCGATCGGTCATCGCTTGGGCATTTTTCTGATACAGTGCAGCATTTTCGGGAGAGAGCTGACTGAGGTGCTTTTGAATCACCTGCACCATTTGAATACCATTTTGGGCGCTATGCCAAACGTGTGGATCGGGGACTTCTTCACTAGCGCCATGACTGGAACCGTGATCATGACCGTGATCAGCAGCAGAGGTTGCTCCCGCAGGCTTAGCTGCATCCCCAGCCGTTTTCTTTTCCCCATGATGATCATGTTCCCCCACCAAAGGCTTAGGGACTGCCAGCTCATGAACCGCAATCTTGGGAGCAGGATTACTGGTTGCTTTCACAAGTTTGGTAATCTCTGGTTCCATACCATATCCCCCATACAGAACCAGCTTTGCAGTCTCGATCGCCTTGCGGTCTGCGGGTGTGGCTTCATAAACATGTGGATCCTGTCCTGCTTTAACCAAACAAGTTAGATCAATTGTTTGGGCTGCAATCTGTTGTGTCATATCACAGAGCACACTATTGGCAGCGACCACCTTGAAACCGGGTGCTTGACCAGCAGGCAGAATGGTTGGGGCTGAGGAAGCATTCGTGGAATTGGCAGCAGAATTTGACTGAGAAGGCGTACAGCCTGCCAGTAAACTAAAACTGGTCGCGATCGCGAAGGTTGATTGGAGAGAACGGGTCAGAAGCGCCATAATGATTGATTGAAACTGAAGCAAGTTATGACAGAAAAGATATAATGAGAATCGTTATCGCCTGGAATATCCCATGTTAGAAGTTGATCGCTTAGCTGTCAACTACCGAGGTGTCAAGGGATTAGATCCAATTAGCTTCTCGGTACAGCCAGGGCAGTTAGTAGGGGTGATTGGTCCCAATGGCGCGGGCAAAAGTACGATGCTGAAAGCCATGCTGGGGTTAGCACCGGTCGTGAGTGGGCAGGTTCACTATTGTACTTGTCCGCTGCATCGTCAATTGGAAAAGGTCGCCTATGTACCCCAACGATCGCAGGTCGATTGGGACTATCCCATCACAGTATTTGATGTCGTAATGTTGGCTCGCAGTCGGCATTTGGGCTGGTTGCGGCGCTCTAGCAAAACGTCCCGAGAAGCCGTACAACGCGCCTTGCAACGGGTGGGCATGTGGGAATTACGCGATCGACGAATTGGGCATCTGTCTGGAGGGCAGCAGCAACGCGTCTTTTTGGCGAGATCCTTAGCCCAGGAAGCAGAAATTCTCTTGTTTGATGAACCCTTGACGGGCGTGGATGCGGTGACGGAAGAAGTTCTGTTTAACGTGTTTAGCCAACTGCGTCGGGACGGCAAAATTCTGCTGGTCAGCAGCCATGACTGGGGCAATTTTATTGAACAGCTCGATCGCCTCTTGCTGCTGAATCAACGGCTGATTGCAGATGGTACGCCCGCGCAGGTCATGACAACAGAAAATCTCCAATGTGCCTATGGTCGCTCCTGGATGCGATCGCTACAAACCGAGCCACCCCATAACCATGACCATGATTTGTTCTGCTAGCCTGATCCCTAGCCTATTGGCAACATATACCGATTTCATACCAGTCGCCCGACGTTGAAAATCTGGTTAGCGGTCAGGTTCAAGCCTGGGAAAGTTGGGGAAGCGATCGCTTCGTCATCTTGATACGGGCACTATTCACCCCCATTCTGTTGCCCTACTTCCTGAAAGGCTTCCCACTCAAATCCTAGCTGTTCAATTTCCCGACTAAAGGCCCCTGCCAGGTAACGGGAAATTCTGAGGTGTAGCCAGCTCGGAGGAGTCATGGGAATCAGTTCACCTTCTAGCAACTCATAGCGAGTCTCCGTCCCATCGTTGTAGGTCAGGGTACTCTTGCAATGTCACAGATCGATTCGTTGCAACTGCCACGGACTCAACTCCCTTTCTACAGGTTGCCGCTCCCTCATCATATCGAAAAGTGAAAACGCCCATTTTTTCGGGTAACTCAGGTAACTTAGGGCAAGTGACCAGGTAACTTGAGAGGTAACTTGGGATTTAGGCTTGCAGAATTTGTGCTGCTGTGAGGTTTAGATCTGGGAAGGTGGGGGAGACGATCGCCTCAGTCCCCTGGAACGTTTGGAAGTTATAAGTCTCGGATCCTAGGGTTCCAACCATGACCCATTCCCGCTGTGGATCGATCAGCCAATACTCAGGAATCCCGATCGCGGCGTACTGAGTTACTTTTTCCTGGTAGTCGCGTCGATAATTCTCTGAAGTTTCAGCCCCGACAGATACCACTTCAATAGCAATTCGGGGTGGGGGCATATCGCGGGTGACCCTTGTATTGGAATCCATGAGGGTTAGGTGAATGTCATCCAAAACCGTCACATCTGGGAACCGGGTTCTGGGTCTACCGACGACTTCGACTTCACAAGAATGGGGGCGAATCAGTCTGTAGTAGATGCCAGCCTGCACTAGGAGCAGGTAGAGGTAGTTGGCGATCGCATCATTCAAACTAGATTCCGGCATAACCTCTCTCAATTCCCCATCCCAGTACTCGTAGCGCCCTTCTGGTAGGTCGGAGGGTTCGGCTGTCAGATAGGCTTCAAAGCTCGAAAATTTAGAACCTGTGAACGTCATGCGATCGCCTCTTCCTCAGGGTGGTCACTCCCTCATCATAAACATCGGGGCGGAAAGCGGTCATGTCAATGTGGGGCGGTCTGAACAGAGGAGGCTGTAGCACCAACCAGGGGCGATCGGTTAACTCGATCTGCACGCAGACCTTCCGGGTGATGAAGCCTGCTACCTGTTCATGTGCCCCTGTCGGCTCCAAGTCAAACACCTCACCATCAATCACAATCAGTTCTTACCGCTTATCCCCACCGTATTGCGCCAAGAACTCATCAAAGGTCAACGGTCTCTGGTTAATCGGTCTATCGATCGCGATCGGCATGGCTTAGCCCTCCTCTGTCTCGTCCTGTTGGTCAGCTTTGGGCTTCCTGCCAGCACCGGAGCGATCCGTCGTTTCTTTCTTCCTGCCACGAGTTTCACCTAGTCGCTGTTCTTCAGGGGCAATCACCCTCTGAACTTTAGCGTGCTCAAAAAGCAGGTTTTCCAGATACTCATTCACTGAAACACCCGTTCTTTCGGCTAGCACTTTTAAGGCGTTTATACACCTGTCATCTAACCTGTAACCCGCGTTCTTTCGTGGCACGTCTAACCCTGTCTCTCTAGCGATCGTCACTACATTCATAGCCTTTTCCTCCGTTATTAAACCTCAGTTCGATACCAATCCTATGGGGAGAGATCGGTATTAAGTGGCTATATTAAGTGGCTATAGGTGGCGTAGGTTGTCGCAATTAGCACGGGAACGGGGTTACTAGCACCCCATCCCCAGATGCAACAAAACCCCCAACCAGTGAGGGTTTTAGCTAATCGGGATGAAAGGATTTGAACCTTCGACCCCTTCGTCCCGAACGAAGTGCGCTACCAAGCTGCGCTACATCCCGTAACATCTTTATCAGGCTGTGACAATTCGTAATTTCCTACTCGGAACCTACGAGGCTACGATCGTGAATGACTTTACATCTCGCAACTTCTCTCATCATAGCACAGCCTATCTAGCAGTTGAGCTGAAATTTTCCTGAAGTGGCTTTCAGTGAACCTAGGTTCTCCCCAGAGAAGCGATCGCCCAATTTCCAGAAAGTTCGATCGCCCTGCTAAGATCAAAAACGCAAAACCTTCAGGAAGTCAGTTGCCGTGGTTGTCAAGCCAGATTGGTTACGAGTCAAAGCACCGCAGTGGGAGCGGGTCGGCGCAGTGAAAGAAACCCTGCGAGACTTGAATCTGAATACCGTCTGCGAGGAAGCCTCCTGTCCTAACATTGGGGAGTGTTTCAACAATGGAACTGCGACCTTTCTGATCATGGGACCTGCCTGCACCCGTGCTTGTCCCTATTGTGATATTGACTTTGAGAAGAAGCCCCAAGCCCTCGATCCCACCGAACCAACGCGGCTGGGAGAGGCCGTGGGACGAATGGGGCTGAATCATGTAGTGATTACGTCTGTCAACCGGGATGACCTACCCGATGGCGGGGCTTCCCAATTTGTGCATTGTATTGAAGCGGTGCGGGAGCGGTCTCCCGGTACGACGATCGAGGTCTTGATTCCCGATCTTTGTGGCAACTGGGCGGCTTTGGCAACCATTCTCAGCGCAGCACCGGAAGTACTCAACCACAATACAGAAACGATCGCCCGCTTATATCGTCGAGTCCGTCCCCAGGGAGATTATGGGCGATCGCTGGAATTGCTACGCCGTTGCCGAGAGATTGCCCCTTGGGTCTATACCAAATCCGGCATCATGGTGGGGTTAGGAGAAACCGATGCAGAAGTGCGACAGGCCATGCAGGACTTGCGAGCAGCCGATTGCGATATTCTCACCTTGGGGCAATATCTCCAACCCAGTCAAAAACATTTGGGAGTCCAAGAATTCGTGCCACCGGAGCAATTTGAGGCATGGCGTGAGTATGGGGACTCGATCGGCTTTTTGCAGGTGGTAGCCAGCCCTCTCACCCGCAGTTCCTACCATGCAGAACAGGTGCGAACCCTGATGGAACGCTATCCCCGCCAGCAACCGATCGCCTGCGGGATGGGTTAACTGTGAAAATTACAGTGATTGGAGCCGGGGCTTGGGGTTCTACCTTGGCAGCTTTAGCGCAAGACAATGGTCATGAAGTCATCCTCTGGTCGCGCCGGAGTGAATTGTCTTTGGCTGAAGCGATCGCCCCAGCTCAACTGATTCTGTCCGCCATCTCTATGAAAGGGGTGCGAGCGGTGATTGCCCAACTGCAAGCCCTGCCTTTACCAACTTCGGTGATCTTCATCTCCGCCACCAAAGGCTTAGATGCCGAATCTGGAAGTGCGATCGCCCTGCCGAAACTTCCCTCCCAACTCTGGCAAGCGGCGTTTCCCAATAATCCCGTAGTGATTCTGTCTGGGCCCAATTTATCCAAGGAAATTCAACAGGGTCTTCCCGCTGCCACCGTCGTTGCTAGCCAGGATGCGATCGCCGCCCAAACCGTACAAACCTTGTTCAATTCCACGCGTTTTCGCGTCTATACCAATGCCGATCCGCTGGGGGTGGAACTGGCAGGAGCCTTGAAAAATGTCATGGCGATCGCCGTAGGAGCCTGTGATGGCTTACAACTAGGAACCAATGCCAAATCCGGACTGATCACCCGAGGGTTAGCCGAAATGGTGCGGATCGGAGTCCACTGGGGTGCGAATCCAGAAACCTTTTACGGACTGGCGGGCATTGGGGATTTAATGGCCACCTGTAGCAGTTCCCTCAGTCGCAATTACCAAGTTGGCTATGGGCTAGCCCAGGGAAACTCCCTCGAAACCGTTTTAGCACAACTCGAAGGCACCGCCGAAGGCATCAATACCACTCAAGTTTTAATCCAACTCGCCCAGCAGCAGGGAATAGAACTGCCGATCGCTGAACAAGTTGCCGCCGTCCTGCAGGGCACCCTCACCCCCCCCACCGCCCTCGCCAACCTCATGACCCGCATCACTAAACCCGAACTTTAGGGACGAGTATCCCCGCACCTGTGAGCTACCAAACTTCGCGATCGGGAGCAGCCTTGCCATTCATCCAAGCTTTTAGCCCAAATCTGGATCAGATCGCGCAGCCTCCCTCACCCCAAATCTGGATCAGATCGCTGCGCACCCAACCCTGTGCTCCCGAAGGAAACTCTACATAGTGCCAAACATAACTCCCATCCCCCTTCGACTCCCGCACAACTTTCACCACATCCCCCGACAGACCATAGTGCAACACCCGACCTTGTGTACTGGGTGCAGAGCGCAGATTGATGCGATCGTCGTTAGAACCGCCCATCAGGGAAGCATAGGTATCCCGGCTATCGCTGTATTGGATGAAATCTATCCGAACCCAACCTTCGACCCCAGAATTCTTAAACCGCACATAGCTCCAAGCATAATTTTCATTCTTGGGCACAATTTGTCGCAATACTTCCACCGAATTTCCAACTCGACCGCTGTGGAGCGCTTTTGCCTGCGTAGTCGGATTAGAACGAATATTAATGCGAGCGTTGGCATCTTCAGCAATCAGCGTTGCAGGGCGCGCCAAGGCGGGAGAACTGATAAAAGCGGTTGCTGCCAGAGTCGCCAGGGTGAATAGTACAGATTTCAGGTTCATAATCAAGCTCCAAAGAAGGCATCAAGGTTCAACGAGGGGTCTAACAAGTCGGTTTCGTGGACTAATAGCTATCTAGGGATCCGCACACATGTACTTGAGGCTATTGCCATGTGAATCCTGTCACAGTTGTGCCCCCTGACAGCAAGTCACTACCCAAAGTTAAAACGCGATTCCGCAAGCTGTCGCTCAACTTGGCGCAGGTTCCGCTGTTTAACGGGACTTAGGTCAGCGTCGGAAGGCAGCGTGTCGTAAGAAGTTAGCTTTCCTTTTCACGGCGAGTTCGATCGCGATCGCCCTGCATAAGTTCCGCATTTTTTCGGAAACTCGGATGTAGAGACTGTAGTCAGTTCACACAGTCAAGAATGGGAACGTCTAGGGCGATCGCTCCTATCAATTCTGGCAACCTGAAGGCATCGCCTAGGTCATCCCTAGGTAACCCCTTTTGGGGAGGGAATTGATCCTCAATTTATCCCGATCTCTCGATTGGAAAGATGCAGTGAGAAACAGGACTATAGTCCATTCCGAAGCGGTTGTTTTCCTAACCCCGATTACGGGAACACTATCACTAGATAGATCAAAATCAGTTTGTCAAGAGGGCAAACAGCCTGACAGTCTCTGAGACCTTAACTCTTCAGACCTTACTTTCAGGCAATGCCTCCCCGGTCATCAATTCTGCCCACGGACCCCAAGAGATTTCCTATGGATGACTTTTCTCTATATGCTCAAACCGCTACACCAGACAGCTCTGACATAGATTTTGAACCCTCGTTTGAACCGTCATTGGAACCGTCTGTTGAGGATTTACAAAATTTGGAGTTCGATGCTGCCGATGAGGCCGAGCTGCCTGTTCCTACGAAGCGCACAACTGATTTAGTGCGGATGTATTTGCAAGAAATTGGACGGGTGCAACTGCTGGGCAGAGATGAGGAAGTTTCTGAAGCTCAGAAAGTGCAGCGTTACATGGTGCTCTTGGAAGAACGCAACGCCGCTGCCGAAGCTGGGAATGAAGCGATGCGCCGCTATGTAGACTTACTGGAAGCTCGCGATCGGCTGACGGCCCTGTTGGGACATCGCCCCTCGCGGGAACGGTGGGCGGCAGAAGCTGGGGTGACCGTAGCTGATCTCAAACCGATTATGACCGCCGGAAAACAGCGTTGGGCAGAAATCACTACATTGGACGTCAGTGATTTGGAAGAGATCCAACGCCTGGGGCTGAAATCAAAAGAACATATGATTAAGGCGAACCTACGATTGGTCGTCTCAGTGGCTAAAAAATATCAAAATCGTGGGCTGGAGTTACTGGATCTGATTCAAGAAGGCACCCTCGGCTTGGAGCGGGCGGTGGAAAAATTTGACCCCACGAAAGGGTATCGCTTTAGTACCTATGCCTATTGGTGGATTCGTCAGGGGATTACTCGGGCGATCGCGACCCAAAGCCGTACGATTCGGCTGCCAGTTCACATTACAGAAAAGCTGAACAAAATCAAAAAAGCCCAGCGCAAGATTGCTCAGGAAAAAGGACGCACCGCGACGATCGAGGATCTGGCAAGAGAACTGGAAATGACCCCTGCCCAAGTGCGGGAAGTGTTGTTAAAAGTTCCCCGTGCTGTTTCCCTGGAAACCAAGGTTGGCAAGGAAAAAGATACCGAATTGGGAGATCTGCTGGAAACCGAAGACATGACTCCTGAAGAACTGCTGATGCGGGAATCGCTGCGGCGGGATCTGATCAACCTGATGGCGGACTTAACCAATCGGGAGCGGGATGTGATTCAAATGCGCTTTGGGCTAGAAAATGGACAGCCCTATTCTCTCGCCGAAATTGGGCGAGCTTTGGATCTCTCGCGGGAAAGAGTCAGACAGATCGAAGCTAAGGCGCTACAAAAGTTACGCCAGCCCAAGCGTCGTAACCGCGTGCGGGATTATCTTGAAGCGCTAGGCTAAACCAAGTCCCTCAGGAGATTGCCAGCAATTTTCTTCCCCACACTTGTTGAGAAACCTCTCCAACCGCTTCTTCCCAAGGAGCGACCTCTCAGGCAGTGGGGTTTGAGTCGATCCCTTCTTACCGAGGAATCTCCTAACGGGTTATCCCCAAAATTCTATCTCTCAAAGCTGCTCTAAAGTTAATGGATGGGTAGACCTAAAAGCCGGACAGATAAAGCTCTTCCTGCGATCGGGGCTATCCATTTTTTCTGATCCAATTCTCATACAATTATTGCAAATACATACTTTTATTCCCAGCAGAATGACGAGCTAATCTCTTATTTGAAGGAGATTCAGGCTGAATTATTGTAGAAAGGGGGCTTTTAATAGAGCTAGACTCTTGAACTTTATTTTCAATAAGGGATTCTTATTGCGATTTTCCTCAAATTTAAGCTATTCTATTGTCAATAATTCTTCCCTATTGAGAGTGCAAGTTTGCAACTCCAGTGTGCAATTATGGAAACTCAAACCTACACTGCAACCGCCCTCAAAGCTGAATTGAATGAGCGGGGTTGGCGCATGACTCCCCAGCGTGAAGTGATCCTCACGATCTTTCAAAACTTGGAACGGGGTAAGCATCTGAGTGCTGAAGATTTGTACAATCTTTTGCAAGAACAGGAAGATCCGATTAGTCTCTCAACCATTTATCGCACGCTAAAGCTTATGGCTCGCATGGGAATTTTGCGGGAGTTGGAACTGGCTGAGGGGCATAAGCACTATGAGATTAACCAACCCCATCCCTATCATCATCACCATTTAATTTGTGTCCGCTGCAATAAAACGATCGAATTTAAGAATGAATCTGTGCTCAAAACCGGGGCGAAAGTGGCGCAGAAGGAAGGCTATCACCTACTGGATTGTCAACTGACCATCCATGCCGTTTGTCCTACTTGCCAGCGATCGCTCTTCCCGGTTTAACTCCTGCGGCTGCCAACCTATTCAAATTCCACGCGGGCATCTAAACCATAGGCTCGCATTACCATGGCACTCCGATCGGCTTCTTGGCGATTGGTATAGGAACCAAGCAAGAAAAAGTTGCCTCTCGCCTCGGAGTAAGCGTGGGCACCCCGCACCACTCGTCTCACTTCTGCTAGGGTTTGACTTTGTTCCGGCACCACCACCCGATAGCGGAAACGCTGCGATCGAGGCATTTCTGGTAATTTCTGTACGGGGGTATTCGTTTGAGCGTTGGTAAAACTGCCGGGAGAAAACACGCCAGAGCGATCGCGAATGGCCACATCTGGCATCGGTGTAGGACTTGGGGGAAGGGCGATCGTTGGAGATGTGCTAGGGGCAGGCAGTTGGGTTGGGGGCAAGTTGAAGGAGGATTGGGGTATGCCTGTACTGGATTTTGAGCTAGGGAATTTCAAACCCAGTGCCATCAGGGTGGTTGCATCTGCGATCCCCGTCACTTCTAAGCGCTGACCCCGCTGAAATTCACTGACAGCACTTTGGGTCAAGGAGCCATAGTAGCCCGAGACACTACTTTCCAGGAGACCGATCGCTTTTAGACTCCGCTGTAGTTTCTCCACATCAGATCCACTATCGCCTCGAACAAGGCGATTGCGGGTAATCTGATCGGCTATGGGTGGATTTTCGGGTTGGGCAACGGCAAGGTTGCCTTCATCCAGTACCGCCTGTTCCTGGGTGCCAACTACCCCATCAGTGGGGAGACCGACGGCTGTCTGCAAAGCCCGCACGGCCCGTTCAGTTTGTGCGCCGAAAATACCATCTAGTTCGCCAGTATAGTAATTCAGACGCTGTAATTTTTGTTGCAACTCTAGAACGGCTGATCCACGATCGCCCCGTCGTAACACAGCTTCAGGGGTTGGGGCAGTCGATCGTTCTACCTGCGCGAGTTGACTGGCTTGGGGCTGACTGGCTTTCGGCTGACTGGCTTGGGGGTGACTAGCTTGGGGCTGACTGGGTTGAGCCATGCTAGCTGGAGAAGTTGGATCTGCCAGTGCTGCGAGGGTTTGTGGCCCAGGAACTCCATCTTCCACCAGTCCTAATTGCCGTTGACAAGCCAAAATACCAGCTTGGGTTAGCTCGCCATAAAAGCCTGTGACGGGTCCTCCATAGCAACCTGCATCTACCATTTGTTGTTGCAGATTGGTTACACCAGCGCTGGCTTCCCCTTTCTGGAGGGCTTGAGCCACATCCCCCAGTCCTAAAATGAAAAGACTCACAAGGAAGCTTACCAAACGAAGCAGAGAAAGCCCAGGCAATTTACACCAATCCAACAGTCGAAAACCCGATCGTGACTTAGATGATGGGGCAGATGATGGGGCAGTCATAAATCTTTGCTCCAGAAGAAAGACTGGTCAGGTAGAGAGGCGTTAGGATAAATGTCCCTTGACCTGTATCTTAGCGGATATTTTCTGGAGTTTCTAGGCACAGACAACCGATAGGAGCTGAAATATCCCTAAAATAGATCGTTTTCCTACCTCTACTTTTTTTGCAGTGATTATTGTAATTTGTGGATCGCAAACTAGTTTTTTAACGTGAGTTCAACGAATCCTGACGATCAGATCCCCCTAGCCCCCTTAATCAGGGGGAACCGAGCCAAATTCAAGGGTTCAGTAATCGTCATTAGGCTCCTTCCCGGTTGTTATTCGGTTTGAAGTCCCCCTTAATAAGGGGATTGAGGAGGATCGAGAGCTTGACGGGCATCGAGTTTCGTCGAACTGACGTTAGCCTTTAACTTATAAAGGGAGACTTCAACCCTAAGCCTGCTCTAAATTTGTCTAGAAGCGATCGTCCCTTACTCTTTTCAATTCCTAATTTTTTCTTGGGCTGAACCTATGAAACCGACTGTTAGCCTGCTACGTGCGACGACCTACGACCTAACCGATCTACAGCAGCAGATCGAAACCCTGCTAGCTCCTCTAGGCGGAATGACGACCTTGGTGAAACCGGGCGATCGGGTGCTCTTGAAACCCAATCTGTTGACCGGAGCTAGACCGACTAAAGAATGTGTCACTCGCCCTGAGGTGGTCTACTGTGTGGCAAAGTTGGTGCAGGCTGCCGGAGGGACACCCTTTTTGGGCGATGGTCCCGCCTTTGGGAGTGCCTATGGGGTGGCGAAGGCGAATGGCTATGAACCCTTGTTGCAAGAATTAGACCTGCCTGTGATTGAATTCAAGGGCAAGCGCTACGAAACCGTCGGTGCGGATTTTAATCATTTACTCCTGTCTAAAGAAGCCATGGAAGCTGACGTGGTGATTAATCTGCCTAAGGTCAAATCCCATGTGCAATTGACCGTGACGATGGGGGTCAAGAACCTGTTTGGCTGCGTTCCTGGCAAGATGAAAGCCTGGTGGCATATGGAAGCAGGCAAGGATAGTCACCGCTTTGGCACGATGTTGGTGGAAACGGCGAGGACGATCGCCCCGGATCTGACTTTAGTGGATGGCATTATTGGGCATGAAGGCAATGGACCCAGTGGTGGAGAACCACGTCAGCTTGGGGTTCTGGGTGCTTCTACCGATGTGTTTGCCCTCGATCGCGCCTTGGTGGATATTCTGCAGGTTGATCCAGCTCGCATTCCCACGGTCGTGGCGGCTCAGGCCTTAAATCTCTGCCCGGAACTAGAGACGATCGCCTTTCCCCTAGAAACTCCTGAAGCGTTACGGATTTCAGATTGGCAGTTGCCCGATCGAATGATGCCGATCGACTTTGGGGCACCCCGTGTGCTGAAATCCACCTTTAAACATCTATACATTCGTTTCATTAAAGAACCAATGGCTGCCTATGCTGGAAGATAGTTAAACCTGCTTCTATCCTAGATTTCGTCTAGTTTGGTCAGCGCGACATCCGTCACTGTCTCCGTTAAGCTATCTCGGCAGTTCGTATCATTTATGTAACTCTTGTTTCATCCTGTGTTATCTCTACTGAAATATCACAATCGCCGAGTATGGTGAACAAAGTAACCGATTGTCTTAAGCTTTTAGTGGCTTAATAGGAAATTATGACTCCTACGATGCTTCGACAGCTTTGGTCTCTGATTGAAACGAATCAGGCGACCCTGCTTCTCAAACTAGATGATGCCATTTTGGTGCAGTGGCTGTTGCGTCAACTGATGGTGCAACAACCTCTGAGTGCGGATGAAACCTCTGCCCTCCGTCATTACCTGAATCACAGACTCCCCTTGATTCGGGATTTGGCTCAGCAACGCTTGGTGCCCAGTTAAGCTAGGTGCCCAGTTATTCTTTCCTCCTCCCTTCCTATGAGTCTCTTCGATCGCCTTTCCCGTCTCACCCGCGCCAAGCTGACTGACCTGACCCAGAAGAAACAAGATCCAGAGCAGGTGCTGGAACAGGTGGTGGCGGAATTGCAAAAGGATTTGGTGGATGTGCGGCAGGCAGTTGCTAAGGCGATCGCCACCCAAAAACGCACCGAGCGTCAGACTCACCAAGCTCAGAATTTAGCAGAGGAATATTATCGCCGTGCCCAACTGGCCCTGCAAAAGGGAGATGATAGCTTAGCCAGGGATGCCCTCGCACGGCGCAGGTCTTACCAAGAAACTGCCGAAGCCATGACGGTACAGATCCAACAGCAGACCCAAGTGGTGCAGCAACTGCGGGATAACCTGCGCAAACTGGAAGCTAAGGTGATTGAAATTAAAACCAAAAAAGATCTCTACATCGTTCGGGCGCGATCGGCACAATCTACCCAACTGTTGAATGAATTACTGAATCAAACCGGAACGGGCAAGGTGATGCAAGTCTTCGATCGCATGGAGGAAAAAGTCTTGCAATTGGAAGCCCTGGCAGAATTATCCGCCGAGATGAATGTGGATCAACTGGAGGAGCAATTCAAAAAACTGGGTGAAGCTGATGAACTGGATGCTGAACTGGCCGCCCTCAAGTCCAATCTGTCTGCCTCAGGGCAACTGCCCAGCCCACAATCTGCTTCTGACCCAGAATTAGAAAAGCTCCGCCGAGAAATCCGAGGTTCCTAGCGGTTAGTTACCCCGTGACCTTGCCAGATTGCCGACGCTTGCGCCAGAGTCCGGCCCCCAACCCGATCAAGCCAGGTAAGAGAGCAGGGGTGGGCACTTGACGGAAGGCATGGTTGTCGCTCTCAAAGGCAGGACTGGTTGAGGTCAGCACGATGCGATCGAATGCTTCCCCCGCCCCAGCAAAGAAATTAACGTAACGATTGCTAGCATTGGAGAATTGTCCACCATCGGCTGTCAGCCCCGTTGCTCCTGCCACCACTGCTCCTGTAAAGGCCCCAACGGAGGTACCCCCACTAAAAAATTCGATGCTATTGTAACGATCGATCGAACCCCAATAGAGACCAAAGTAGTCGTGCAAAGATGCCAAGTTAATGGTGACTGGGCTGGGTTCATTGCTGCCCCCCAAGGTGAGATACCGGGTTGCATCATTCAAGGGTTGGGCATATTGTCCAGCCAGGGAACCACTGACCACACCGCCGCCAGCATAGTTTCCTGGCAAACCAGTTTCAAAATCTACAGTGGTGGTACCGGGTACAGTGGAGAAAAAGGTGCCAGGGGCTTCAGCGCTAATGGTGAAAGCTTGGGCAGGTGCCGTAACACTCACAGTTCCCATAGCCACGATCGCTGCCACGCCCATTAGAGTCAAATTCATTGTCATAACAGTAAAACCTCATCTGTAAATCAGGTGAAATAAGCAGTCCAGCGATCGAACCCCCTGCCTTGGATGGCAAACTTCTGTGCAAGAAAATGATCTGAACCGTGAAATGACCATAGAAAGCTTGCCTCACCTGCAGGACTGGAAAACCCTGCCGGAAGACGGTGCAACAGTCAATTCAGTTCAAAAAAGCTTGCTTGGAAATCAATTCCAACAGGTGACCTCTAAGGCAAGGTCTTGGGAAGATGCCACTCGTTTTGTCTTAACCGAAAGCTCGATCGCGTCTCAATGGTTTCAGCAGCGCCTGATTCTGGCGAAGCAACTCCCGCAATCCCCTGAATTCAACAGGTCGGTTTCAACGGGTCGGTTCCAACGGGTCGGTTCCAACGGGTCGGTTTCAACGGGTCGGTTCCAACGGGTTAAGTGCAGGGTTAAAGTCAACTCACCCCAAGGTTGATCCGTTACCAGACTCCATACTCAGGGAATACACCGAGCGATAGAGTTGCTTGTTCTGCGATGGTATGGGGAAATCACGGAGGTTGTCATGCGATCGCTCGGAAGTTTATGGTTTCTTTGCAGAGAAATTATTGACTTTACGAGAGATTTATTGACAAAGTGAAATTTTATTGGTAAGTGAAAAATAAGCACGCTATTTCTCGTTCGGTTTTCCCCTCCCTCGCTATCCTGGAAACACGTCTTAAAAGATTGGATCTGAAACTACCGATTTTGGCGGGAACTGCCTAGACTAGTAGAAAGAAAGCCTTTGGTCAGCCCGGTTATCCATAAGTTGATCAGGATAACGTGAGTTCGATGCCTCCTGGCAACCCGTTGGCGTTAGCGTTAGCGTTGGCGCTGGCGAAGCCTCTGCTCTAGCAGAAAGCCTCCCGGAACGGGAATCCCCCTAAATCCCTCTTAATTAAGGGGGACTTCAAACCAAAAAAGTAACCTAAATTAGGGCATAGACGATGAATCTTGCTTGATGTTGGTTCGGTTCCCTCTTATTAAGGGGGTGAGGGGGATCGGAGGATTGGCGGGAATCGCGTTTCGTCCAACTGATGTCAGGATAGGTTTGATCCGGATTCACTGTTGTAAGCATTAGGGTTTTGTAAGCATAGGTAAGGGAGATACTTATGGGACTGTTTGATCGAGTCAGCCGCCTTGTCCGCGCCAACATCAACGACATGGTGAGCAAAGCCGAAGATCCTGAAAAAATGTTGGAACAAGCCCTCATGGAGATGCAGGAGGACTTGGTGAGTATGAAACAGGCCGTTGCCAGTGCGATCGCCACCCAACGCAGAACCTATCAACAGTACGAAAGCAACCAACGGGAGTCTGATAATTGGCAAAAGCGGGCGCAGTTGGCCTTGCAAAAGGGTGAAGAAAACCTGGCACGGGAAGCCCTGATGCGCAAGAAGAGCTTTACCGATTCTGCCACAGCCCTGAAAACCCAATCGGATCAGCATCTGTCGCAGGTGGATCTACTGAAGAAAAATTTAATTGCTTTGGAAGGTAAAATTGCCGAAGCCAAGACCAAGAAAGATATGTTGAAGGCTCGGGCGGCGGCGGCCAAGGCGAACGAGCAACTGCAATCCA
>JAYKGX010000248.1:0-11498 GCA_035285565.1 Synechococcales cyanobacterium | reverse complement strand
GCCATAGAATGTCGATTTTGCCATCGCCATTGAAGTCGCCCGTGCCCTCAATCTGCCAATTCAGATCGGCAACCGTGCTGATGCTGACCCATCCTTGCACTTGTGCGCCATTCATCAACCAGGTGCCGATTTGTCCATTCCGATCATTGCGCCACAGAATGTCTATTTTGCCATCGCCATTGAAGTCGCCCGTGCCCTCAATGCACCAGGTGAGTTCAGAAACAGTACTCATGCTAGTCCAACCTTGGACTTGTGTACTATTCATCAGCCATGCGCCTACTTCCCCCGTGCTGTAGTTTCTCCAGAGCAGATCGGTTTGGTTGTCTTGATTAAAGTCTTGGGCTTGTTCGATGCTGACTCGGCGATCGCCCACTTGCAGGTAACCGGAATCATCTTCAGCCTGGAGACGATTTAAGAGTTCAGAACTGAGGAACTGTTGCCGCACGAGGCGGGAGAAAATTTCACCTTCATCCCCCCTGGCATCTACTGGATTGATGCGGGCATCAAGGCTATGACCTAATTCTTCAATTAAAACGGCAGCGATCGCATGAATGTTACCCCCTGCAATGAGTTGTTGCGATAGATAGACGGTATCGGTCGCTTGGGCATAGGCTCCATAGGCTCCTGAGAGAGCATCGTTGCTGAGGATTTCTAGGTGCGGCAATCCGCTCGATCGGGTAGCGAAGGCATCAAAGAATTGATCGGCAGCGGCTGCATCATAGTGGTGACCAAAGGCGATCGTCATTCGATCGGCAAATTCAGTGTGTTGGCGAAACTGAAGAAGGGCTGAACGGGACTGCTGGACTGCCTGCTGTAGAACTGAGCTAAACTGATGATGACGAGAGAACGGACTGTGAAGCTCTGGAAAAAATGTTGGGAGATGGGAATGATTTAAATGCAACTGCGATGAGGGTAGGGTATCAAAGCTTCTGTTTGTCTGAAATGTCGTCATGGTAAATCGGGATGCTCTAGGGGGAGTCTTGCAATACGCTCAAGTTCTTCACGAGTCACTCTGCGCCAAGTTGCCTCCATTTTATCCTGATTAACTTGTTGATTAGACTGCAAGCTAATCCTAAATTTCTTGCATGAACCACATTCGCTCTACCGATACCATCAGATTTGTATAGAGCGTTTTATTGACAATGGGAATCTGAATAATACTTTTACTAGCAGAACTTTCTTTTTCATTCACCCAAATTTTGGCTATCTCATGGCATGTAATATAGGGAAAATTTGCGACATGAAGACAAAACCTTAGTTTCTATTCTTCCCGCTGCTCATTTTTCGTTTTCAATCTTGCGTCTCTTCGTTTTCAATCTGCCGTACCACCGTCCAAGCGGAATAACTTACGCCTGCAGTGCCCTCGCCGGGATGGGTTGAGTCTCCCACCAGCCATAACCCTTGAATGGGGGTTCGATTGGCAAATCCAAAGGGTCCAAAGGTGGGAATCCGCATCCCTAACCCACCTACAATTCCTTTTGTCCGAGCGGTGTAGCGCTGAAAGGTCAGAGGCGTGGCAGCTTCTTGATAGACGATCGCCCCTTCCAAATCAAAATATTGGGCTAACCGAGCGATCGCTGTTTCGGTGTAAGTTTGCTTCAAAGCTTCATAGGCCGCCCGATCGTCCTTCACCTGCCACCAAGTTTCCACATCCGTAAAGGAAGACGCTATTAGAGTGGCTTGTTCTGCTGGCGCACGACCATCTTCAGGTTTGCTCACCGAGACAAACAGGGAATTGTTTTCACCTATTTCACCCTCGTAGTCGTAAAGAAATTGTAAGTGGGGCGGACAGTCTTTGGGAATGGCCGATCGCTGCACCCCTAAATAGAGGACAAAAGCACCCGACGCAGGCGGCAGTTGACTGACCCGTTGTTGGTATCCCGCCGGAACACGATCGCCTAATAATCTGACTAAATCCTGCACTGTTACATTGGCAACGACCTGATCGGCTATTTCTAAATGAGTTTCTCCTGTTTTTTGATTCCGAATCGTTATCCCGTAAGCTTTACCGTTGCTGGTATGAATCGCTTCTACGGTGTGACGCATCTTCAACGTTCCACCTTCGCGTTCTAAAGCAGCCGTCAGACGATCGCTGAGTACCTGCATACTCCCTTGCAAATGCCAAAGACCACAGGGATTTTGCGAGACTGCCAAGGCGGTTGCTGCATAGAGGAGTGCCGTTTCCTCCGCAGTCACCTGGGAATACAGCTTCAATTGCATATCCAAAAAGGTGCGCAGGCGGCGATCGCGCTGCAAACCAAACCACCGGAGAGCATCCCCAACGGTGGAAAACGTGAAAGGTGCTGTGATCAAGGTGGCAGGGCGCAATGCTTGGACTAACTGCGCGAGATCCCACACATTTCTCGGCGGCAAAACGGGATCTCGACCCTGAAAGGCCCAACTCGCCTGAAACAGGACATTTAATAATTGCCAAAAGGGTTCACTACCGGGAAACTGGCGTTGTCGTTCCTGTTGCCACCGATCGCGATCGTACCAAATATTAATCGGCTCCTGTTCCCCCGGTAGCAATACTGCACAGGCTGGATCGCACAGGGTTGCCGTTGGCAATTCAATCCCCAATTCTCCAAAAATGCGATGGTGAATTCCCCCTGGCTCCAAGCCTGCCACCTGAGTTGCCCCTACATCAAAAGTAAAACCCCGCCGCTGAAAGGTAGAAGCACAACCACCGGGAACGATCGCTTGGTCAAAAATGGTCACGTCATACCCCAGCCGTGCCAGCAAGGCCCCTGCCGTCAGCCCGCCAATCCCCGCCCCGATAACAGCTACCCGTGCTTTGCCCATCACTTGCCATCCAAAGAATCTTTACATTCCGTAATATTTCTCATTCTACGAGAATTCTTGCATCCACGTTCTCTAGGATTTCCGGTTTTTTCCCTGGTATCCCCCGTATGATTAGCAGTGAATAGCTTCATTGTTCTGCAAAGTTGTGTCTGACAATTTTCCTATCCTCAATTCCCAAGTGCCTAACCTGTCCTACTGGACGGCTATTGAGTTAGCACAGTTTAAGGCAGGTTTTCTGGCGCGGTCTTCCCATGAATTGCGATCGCCCCTGAATGGTTTAATCAGTAGCTTGCAACTCATCTTGGCTGATCTGTGCGAATCCCCAGAAGAGGAGCGGGAATATGTGCAAATTGCCCATGACTCAGCTCTTAAAATTGTGGATTTGATGGATCAAGTGATTCAGGTTTCTAAATTAGCCTATGGATCCTGGACCCCCAAACCAGAAGCGATCGACCTCGATTTATTGCTCCAGGAACTGCAATACCTGCTCTCCATACCCGCAGCCAATCGCAATGTGCGTTTGGATCTGACGAGTCAGGATGAAGACTTAACGCTTTATTCGGATCCAGATGCTTTGCGGCAAGCGTTGCTTCTGCTCCTCGATAGTGAATTGAGTCGTTTAGAGGGGGGGCGCTTATCTGTCAAGGTGTGGGCGGACGATGGCGCTACCTATCTTCAACTCAAGAGCGATCGGCTGGCAACTCATTGGCAGGAAACGATCGACATCCTCACCCATCTGCCTCAACTGCCGACCGACCCCCAATTAACCCCTGATTTCCGTCTCATGCTGGCCCAGGAACTGATTCAACTGCTAGGCGGCAAGCTGGAATTACTGGAAGTGGAAGGATCCTACCAGTTACAATGCATTTTCCCCAGGGATTCAGTGATTTTGCATCAATAAAAATCTATTGAATGCCAGCGAGGATCTGATTAGAGATTCTTGCCACCAAATTCCGTGATGCTGCAACTCCATTCGTATAATAGACAATGCGTACTTTTGCTGATTGAGCGCCCGATCGACTGGAGTCCACCAATCGACTTCCGTCATCGAGATCTGAACCAGCCATAAGGCGATCGCAGAGTCCAACGAGCCGATTCGCAAAGGGGAGACTTGCAGCCATGCCAATGATCGAAACCAAAACAGATCCCATGGTCGTCAACATGGGACCACATCACCCGGCGACCCACGGCTGTTTTCGGCTAGTGGTCACGTTGGATGGTGAAAATGTGGTGGACTGCGAGCCAGTGCTGGGTTATCTCCATCGTGGTATGGAGAAAATTGCCGAAAACCGTACCATTATTATGTACGTGCCCTACGTCAGTCGCTGGGACTATTACGGCGGTATGTTCAATGAAGCGGTGTCGGTGAATGCGGTGGAAAAATTGGCAGGCATTCCCATTCCCAAACGGGCTAGTTATATCCGCGTGATCATGCTAGAGCTGTCCCGCATTGTCAATCACCTACTCTGGCTGGGACCCTTCATTTCTGACATTGGCGCACACTCACCTTTCTTTTACACCCTGCGCGATCGTGAGATGATCCTCGATCTATTTGAGGCGGCTACGGGTTACCGGATGGTCAACAACAACTACTTCCGGGTGGGTGGCGTTGCGGCAGATCTGCCCTATGGCTGGGTGGATAAGTGCCTTGACTACTGCGACTACCTCGTGCCGAAGTTGGATGAGTATGAGAAGTTGATTACGAATAACCCCATTTTCCGGCGACGGGTAGAAGGGGTGGGAGTTCTGACAAGGGAAGAGGCGATCAACTACAACTGCTCGGGACCGATGCTGCGGGCTTCTGGTGTGAAGTGGGATCTGCGCAAAGTGGATCACTACGAGTGCTATGACGATTTTGACTGGGAAATTGCTTGGGCAACCGAGGGCGATTGTCTAGCCCGCTATGTGGTGCGGATGCAGGAAATGCGTGAGTCGATCAAGATTATTCGTCAAGCCTGCCACGCGATCCCCGGTGGTTCCTATGAGAATTTGGAAGCCCAACGGATGGTGAGCGGTCCTAAATCAGAATGGAACGGAGCAGATTTCCAGTATATTTCCAAGAAAATTGCACCGACCTTCAAGATTCCCAAGGGTGAGCACTACGTGCGGGTTGAAGCAGGGCGAGGCGAGATGGGCATTTTCATCATGGGGGATGACAATATGTTCCCCTGGCGTTGGAAGATCCGTCCGGCTGATTTCAATAACCTGCAGGTCTATCCCAAATTAGTTGCAGGCGGTAAGGTCGCCGATCTATTTGTCATCCTAGGCAGTGTGGATGTGGTGATGGGATCCGTCGATCGATAGGCGATCGATCCATCCAAAACCCAACCATGCAAGACGCGATCCCCGTAGAGACGTTCCGCCGGAACGTCTTTACAACACATTTGCCTGAGGGTCTTTATACAACCTGCCTGAGGGGCTTTACAATCTGCCGGAACGCCTTTACAACCTGCCTGAGGGTCTTTACAACCTGATTGCCTGACAAAACTTCCTTGCTGCGTTGCCGACCCGCGCTGGTAATGAATAATTCCTACGGAAACGCTACGCGATCGGCGCTCTCAGGGCGAAGTCTACTGAAAGTAGACTAGAAAAGCAGTGCAGGATGTTTCAGTCTGTTTCCAACGGACTTCGCTCTAGGAGCACCGAATTCTATTCCGGTGCGGACTGACAACGCAGCAGAGAGACTTTCAAACGTTTTGTCAGTCAATCAGCTTTACAACATGCGGGAGCGCCTTTACGACTTTAGCCAGGGTCATTTTGCCAGGGTCATTTTGCCAGGGTCATTTTGTCATGCAGGATCCCGCCCCATTTGTAGTCGCCCCATGATGTGACAGATGACAGCGCAATTTCAGCCGATCGCCTGACTCCAGCGGTATAGTACGAAAATACTTCTTGCGCAATCCTCAAGAGTAAGATTTAATCAGTGTCTGCATGGTGAAATAAAGCTTCTACAAACGCAGGTCAAATGGCTAGTTCGATAGATTGCTAGTAATTGATTTTGCGCAAGTTAGATTAAGCAGTGTGCATCTACCAAGTTGCAAAACTCTGATCCTAAATTCCTTTGTACCTTGGTGCGGATTTACTTCATTGCTGCTTTGACTGAAACTCGCCAACTCCAGTGAATCGAGAAAATGTCGATCGTTAGTTCGACTTCCTTTCTTTGGGCATCTCATCTTAGCGAGCCGATATCTTTGTGCTGCCAAATGTAGCCATGCAACTCTTGTGTCCTTTCACAACACATCCACTAAACCGCTATGAAGTACCAAGCGCAGCTAACACCCTGGGTTATCTATCAAGTTTCCGAGAACGAAGAGCGGATTCCCCTGACCCGTTTCCGTCGTCGTAACGATGCTGACGCTTACCTGAAGCACCTGAGTGCCACCCGCCCAAATGTAGAACTGTTGGTTGCTTTCGATGTGGATAGCTTTATCGCTCCCAAGAAAGCAGCCGCTGCAAAAAAGTTGGCCACTGTTTAGACGCTGATTTAACCGATCCCAAGGGTTAATTTCTCCCAGGTGAGGAAAGATAAGCGGGGTTAATGCTGGGTTTCCCCATCTCAAGGGCAGAATTCAATTCTAAAACTAACTCCTGTGTAAGCCGTGTTATAAAAGGCACGTTTTTCTACAGGAGTTGTGTCTATTCGAGGTCATGTATGGAAGATAAGAGCCACCCTGAACTCTGCCAAGCGATCGCCGATCGGATTCAGGTCTCTCAGCGCATCACCTTCAGTGAGTTTATGGAGTTGGCTCTGTATCATCCTCAGCATGGCTACTACAGTCGGCAGTGCCAGCAGATTGGTGGCGGTGGCGGAGATTTTTTCACATCGCCGCACCTGGGATCTGAGTTTGGTGAGCTGATTGCCGTGCAACTGGTGGAAATGTGGGAGCGTTTGGACCAACCCACGCCTTTTACGGTGGTGGAAATGGGAGCAGGGCAGGGTTTACTCGCACAGGATATTTTGGGGTATCTCGCCCAGCAAGCACCGACTTGTTTTGCGGCAACGGTCTATTGGATTGTTGAACAAGCCCCTGCCCTGATCCAAGCCCAGCAGCGCCTGTTGCAACCCTGGCGCGATCGCGGTTGCCAGATTGAATGGCGATCCTGGGAGCACATGGCTCAGGATTCCGTGACGGGGGTGTTTTTGTCCAATGAGCTGGTGGATGCGTTGCCCGTGCATCGGGTGCGGTTTGATGGGGGGCAGTTGCAGGAAATTTACGTCACCCAGCAGGATGGCAAGTGGCTCGAACTATACGATCGCCCCTCTACCCCAGCTTTGGCGACTTACTTTGAAAACCTGGGGATTGACCTAACTCGACCGGAGTATCAGGACAACTATTGCACAGAAGTCAATTTAGCCGCGATCGCTTGGTTGCAACGCGTGGCGAGTTGTCTTCGACAGGGGTTTATTCTAACCATTGACTATGGCTATCCAGCCGATCGCTACTATAATCGCGTGCGATCGCAAGGGACATTGCAATGCTACTTCCAACACCAGCATCATAATGATCCCTACCTGCACGTTGGCAATCAAGACATCACCAGTCATGTAGATTTCACCACCCTAGAACAGCAGGGGGAGCAATTAGGCCTGACAACCGTGGGGCGAACACAACAGGCAATGTTTTTGATGGCGCTGGGGTTAGGCGATCGGCTTACCGCGTTGAGTCAGTCAACGACTACGGATCCTCAAAAAATCAATCAAATTCTTCGCCGTCGAGACGCGTTGCATCTGTTGGTTAATCCTATGAATTTGGGGAATTTTGGTGTGTTGATCCAATCTAAGGGGTTAGCTCAAGAGATCCAAAAGCTTCCTTTAAAAGGATTAACGATTCCTGCGTTTGGGATGTGAACGACTGGGATGTGAACAACTGGGATGTGAACTACGAAGAAAACGATCGCCTCCATGAGAATCTCAAAGACGTCTCTGAAGCGATCGTTTGCATTGAGAATTAACAATAATGGAATTCCCTCACTCCGTTCTGCTCCGCGCCGGAATAGAATTCGGCGCTCTAGCGGGCGAAGTCCGTTGGAAACGGACTGAACCAAGGCGGTTTTTGAGTCCCTTGAGTGACTTAGCCCTGAAAGACCGATGAACCACGGAGCAAAACACGGATGCTGGAATCTGATTTTCGATCGAGTTCGACGAAACTTGATTCCCGTCAATCTCTCGATCCCCCTACATCTCCCTTAATAAGGGGGACTTCAAACCACCCACAAACGGTAAGGAGTCTAACGACGATCGCTCAACTCCTAAATTTGCCTCGGTTCCCCCTTATTAAGGGGGCTAGGGGGATCTGCTCGCCAGGATTCATCGCACTGACCAACGGATCGGCAGAACCCGATCGCCGCCGATCTAGCGACCTAAAATATCCACCCGCACCGGGGCAACCCCAGAATGGATCACACCGATCGCCCTGGCTGCTCCTGCCGACAGATCGATAATGCGACCGCCGTAGTAGGGACCCCGATCGTTAATCCGCACGGTGATCGATCGACCCGTATCTAAGTTGGTTACCAAGACTCGGGTGCCCATGGGTAAAGAGGGGTGAGCTGCCGTCAGTGCTTCTTGGTTGTAAACCTCGCCGCTGGCGGTCAAGTTACCGTGGAACCCAGGCCCATACCAGGAAGCCCATCCCTGAACGGTGGATACAACGGCACCCGGAACTGCGATCGCAGCCTGAGTCCAGGGCGAGGTCACTTGCGGTTTGCCTTCCACCGTTTGAATCGGAGCTGCATTTCCCAGCAAACGACGGAGCCGATTCGCGACCTGCAACGCATCCTGCTCTAGATTTTGCGTGCTATCTGGCAAGAGCGTGGTGGCATTGACTGCGACGATCGTTGCCTGATCAAGCTTGACCACATACTGCCCAGATGAACTGGAAGTCTGACCGGAGGCTTTTTCAGGTTCTTGCCAGCGGACTGTGATTTTTTCCGGGTCTAACCCATCTCGATAGAACTGATTGAGTTGGGCGGCGATCGCACTGGCACGTCCCACTGGATCGGCAGCTTGGCTCGCTGTGGGATTGGAGACCGGGGTATTGTGCGAGATTGAAGAAACTTGTGAGGTCAGAGCCACTGTTTCAGCAACCGGGCTATCAGACAGAGGCACTTCAGAAACTTGGGGTTCACTAACCGATTGGCGTAAAGTTGCCGAAGGATTGTCTGGCAGGGTGCCCGTAGGCTTCGGATTGTCCAGATTCGCTACAAACTGGGTGGTATAGCGTTGTGTGAGCCTGGATGGGAGATCCGCCGTTGTGGAATCTGAGGTTGAATCTGGAGCTTGGCTGGATCCAATTTTCACATCTGCTTGGTCAGCAGCCATCGTTGATCCAGATTGCAGATTCGGGGAACCTGTGAAAGTCAGAACCGGAATATTCCGGACGTACAGGGTAGCAGCAGGTTTGCCATTCAGGCTATGGGCGTGGATCTTAGCAACGGCACTTTCCGGAGCAGGATGACCGATGGAAGATTCCTGCTGCTGCTGTTCTCCTAGTTTCACCGTGTGGGGTGGGCTAGCAGAATAGGCGTAGGAAGCGTTGACTTCAGAGAGAGTAGGCGTTTCAGAAAGCTGGCGTTCAGGCGTTTGATTTGCGGACGACGCAGAAGAGTCGTTGCTAGCCTGGGCTAGACCAAACATTGGGGATGCGGTAACACCGAGTGTTGTGGAAGAAACCAGCAACATTGCGGCTAAACCGCTACTAAGTCGATTGTTCATACTGTCCTAAGGTGAGAAGAATCACTCTGGAAAAAGCACGATCGCCAAGGCAGAAAGCCACCTAGAGCCAGTTACCTAGAGCAAAGTCGATGGGAGCAAGCATCAGTGGTTGAAACCGCCGCAAAGACATCGTCCAGACATAACTCGTACTCAATCCGGGTTCATTCGCAGATTTGGAACTGCATCAGACTAACATGAAGGTTTTGACTAGTGGATCAGGCAAGTTCCAATTTTCCGAAAATCTTCATAGGAACTTCATATTGTTGTAGAGTCATTAAGAGCCATCAATTCCGCTTTCGGTAAGAATTATGTCGATTTATTCTCGAAATTGACAGGTTTTAACTTCATGAAAACTTTATACAAATTCCTGACCAAATACTCACAGATCGATCCGTGCTGTTGGAAATGCAAGCCCTGAAATTTTAGAGAGGATCCGCAGAGGTTGACGGAACCTGGCGAGGAACAGCGTAATCCGACCCAGAAGCCGATACAATGGAGCGTTGCGGTGTTCTTGGGAAGACAAGATGGATTATCGGTCAGCGGGCGTGGATGTAGAAGCAGGGCGGGATTTCGTCAAGCGGATTACCAAAATCGTAGAGCGCACCTATCGCCCTGAGGTGTTAGGACGGTTAGGTGGCTTTAGTGGGTTATTCAGCTTGCCCACGGGCTATCAAGAACCGGTGCTGGTTTCAGGCACGGATGGGGTGGGGACGAAGTTAAAGCTGGCGCATCAACTGAATTTGCACCGGACGGTTGGGATTGATCTCGTGGCCATGTGTGTCAATGATGTGTTGACCTGTGGAGCCGAGCCGCTCTTTTTTCTGGATTACTTAGCGACGGGGCATTTGGAGCCAGAACAGTTAGCACAGGTGGTGGAAGGGATTGCTCAAGGGTGTGAGGAATCTGGCTGTGCCTTGCTAGGGGGTGAAACGGCGGAAATGCCTGGGTTCTACCAAGCGGGGGAATATGATCTGGCGGGCTTTTGTGTGGGAATCGTTGAGAAAAGCAAGATTTTAGATGGCTCTGCCGTGCAAGTGGGAGATGTGGCGATCGCCCTCAGTAGCAGTGGGGTTCACAGTAATGGATTTAGCTTGGTGCGCAAGATTGTTGCGGATCAAGGCTATGCCTGGAGCGATTGCCCTGAAGTTTTTGCTGGCAAGAGTTTAGGCGAAGTGCTGTTAACGCCGACCCAGCTCTACGTTAAACCGATTCATGCGGCGCTCAAAGCTGGCTTGCCGATCCATGCCATGGCGCATATTACTGGGGGTGGGTTGCCGGAGAATCTACCGCGCTGTTTTGGTTCGGAGCAAGCTGTGAAACTGAATGTCGGCAGTTGGGAGGTTTTGCCTGTGTTTCAGTGGTTGGCGGCGGAAGGTCAGGTATCAGCGGTGGATATGTTCAATACCTTTAATATGGGTGTGGGCTTTGTGGTGCTGGTGCCAGCCGATCGCGCAGCGGAAACCCTGACCTTTTTCCAAACTCAAGCGATCGCTGCCTATGTGATTGGAGAGGTGGTGCTGGGTACGGGAGAGTTAATCGGACTGCCAACCTGAGACGAATCATCAAGGGAATTGCATTGTGGTCAGAACCAGAAAACAATTTGGACAACATTGGCTCAAAAGTGAGAAAGCGCTCAGTAAAATCATTCTGGCGGCAGAATTGAAAGATAGCGATCGGGTGCTGGAAATTGGTCCGGGTACGGGGATTCTCACAAGACCCTTGCTCCAAACAGCCCAATCTGTGACATCGGTGGAGGTCGATCGCGATCTGTGTGAATTGCTGTCTAAAAAAATGGGCAAGAGTGATAATTTTCTGCTGCTGCAGGGAGATTTTCTGACTCTGGAGTGGGAGACTTTGGTGCAACCCTTTGATTTGTTTAGGAATCCCAATAAGGTTGTTGCTAATATTCCCTATAACATTACAGGTCCTATTTTAGAAAAGCTGCTGGGAACGATCGCGCAGCCGACTCCCCAGCCGTTTG
>JAYKGX010000247.1:0-3162 GCA_035285565.1 Synechococcales cyanobacterium | reverse complement strand
TTACCCAAAAATGACGGCATTTTCAGGACTCTATCGGAGCATCCTTCGCACGGGGTGGAGATGTGATTGCCTTAGGACTCCTCTTTACTCCGGAGGCGAGGTGTTCTCAGTCGATACTTAGACGCTATCGACCCTCAAGTGCCCCAATATGCTCGCATCAGCCAATTTCAAGCATTTAAATTCACGAAGCCTCATCAAGGATTCATTTGCATTATCCTTAGCAATCTTGCCCTAGCCTGCACCCTCAATTTGGCTCTGAAGGTGCTTCGACACTTAACCTCTTCTGCTGATGCTGCCCTCCCATTACTGAGTGAACATTCCGAGGCGGACATCTGTCTAAACACTGACAGGGAAGGACTTTTGGGAATCCTTCCAACGCCCCCGAACGACTTCGAGTCGCGCGCATAACAATCATTTATACTGAAAGAGTCGATCGCAGGACTTGCCCTCATGCCTCTCGCCACAAACCGCAAGCTCACGCTCTCCGAGTTTTTAGCCTATGACGATGGCAGCGATCGACGCTATGAACTGGTAGATGGAGTGATCGTGGAAATGGGAGCTGAGAGCACGCTGAATACGATGATTGCCATGTACCTTATTTTTGCCTTTGGAGGATTGGGCATTCCCCATTACCAAATTGGTTTAAAGCAACTCATCGAAGTTCCCAGTCGCTATGCAACCGCCCGCGACCCCGATCTGATCATTCATTCTGAAGCCTCAGCCTTAGCACTTTCAGGTCGCAAAGAAGCTTGTTTGAAACTGGAAGATCCCCATCCTCTGCTCGTGATCGAAATCGTCTCCCAGGGAACGGAATCTTCAGACAATTACCAACGGGATTATGTGAAAAAATCGCAGGAATATGCAGCAAGAGAAATTCCTGAATATTGGCTGGTTGATCCACAGCGGCAATGGGTTAAAGTTGGCAGATTGATTGACGGTGGGAGCGATCGCAAATATGACTTTCTAACCTTTCAAGGCGAAGAAGCGATCGTTTCTCCCACATTTGCAGAATTCAAACCGATCGCTTCCCAAGTTCTCAGTGCAGGCAAGTAAGGGACATACTCGAACATAAGATCCCAGCATCAAATCCAAAACCGCCCTAATTCAGTCCGTTTCCAACGGACTTCGCCCTCTAGAGCGCCGAATTCTATTCCGGCGCGGAGCAGAACGAAGTGAGAGGCTTCCATTGACGATTCCGGCGCAGAGCAGAACGAAGTAAGAGACTTCCATTGACGAGCAAGCCCCTAATAATTGGAAGTCCCTCTAATCCAGATTAATTTAGACGGATTGAAAGCATGAGTTGATTGAGTATGATTCATCAAGAAGTTGCTTTGGGCTGTGGAATCGTAATATCCAACTGCTTCACAGGTTGATTCAGTGTTGCCAAAGCAGGTTGAATTTCCTTTTCATTCCCCACGACTAACGTCACAATTTGGTCGGGCTTCAGGTGCTTCTTGGCAGCCTTTTGTACATCTGCCGCCGTCGTCGCTTCTACCGCCTTGCGATATTGGAAAATGAAATCCTGGGGATAGCCAAAATAGTCATAGCGAATCAGGCGAGACAAAGTTTGTGCCGGATCTTGGAAATTGAAAATAAAGGAATTAATCACGGAATCTTTAGCCCGTTGTAGCTCGATCGCCGTAATGGGTTGTTCCCGCACTCGTTTAAGTTCCTGAATCACCGATTTTACAAAGGACACCGTAGAAGCTGATTTTGTCTCACCTCCTGCGATCGCCAACCCAGGAAAATCAAACTGAGGACTCCAAGAGGCATACACACTGTAAGCCAAGCCCTGCCGCGATCGCACCTCATTAAACATCCGACCGCCTAAGCCATTCATCACTTCATTCAGAATCGATAGCGCTGGGTAATCTGGGTCTTTCACCACTCCCCCTAAATGACCTAGCTGAATCGAACTTTGATTGAGTTGGGGCTGATTGACAAAAAAGACTCCCCCCTTTTCTGCCTGTACCGGGTTTTGCCAATCTGTCCTTGAGCGCAATCGGATATTCAATGGTGTCTTGGTTTGTGCCAACTTCGTTAGATCCAGGCGAACGCGATCGGCTTTCCAACCACCTAATTCTGCTTCCACTTGCGATCGTAATGTGACTGGATTAAAATCTCCAGCAATCCCTAAAATCATTTGATTAGGATTGAACTGGGTTTGATGAAAGGAAATCAGATCCTCGCGGGAAATATTGTCCAACGTAGCATATTCAACAGTGCGAGCATAGGGATTATCATTTCCGTAAATTAGTTTACGAAACTCCCGAGCTGCAATATCATCCGGCTCATCATTACGACGGGCAATGCTACCACGAATTTGGAACTTGGCTAAATCCAGCTTTTTCTGGGGAAAGTCAGGCTTCTGCACCACCTCAGCAAATAAACGCAGCACTTGAGGTAAATCTTCACTCAAGGCACTAAAACTCACCGAGCCAGAATTGACTGCCATCCCAGATTCGATCGATGCTGCTTTTTGTTCCAACACCTGGTTCAACTGTTCGCCGGAGTAGGTTGCAGTTCCGCCGGTGCGCATTACGGTGGCAACGAGATTGGCGAGTCCAACCTGATCCCTCGGTTCATGGCGCGATCCTGTTCTGACCAACAAGGTCCCGCTTACTAAAGGCAATTCATGATCTTCCATGAAATAAACCTTCATGCCGTTCTTGAGCTGAAATTGCTGGTAGTCTGGCAGTTTAATTTCTGGGGGTTTACGAGCCGGAATCTCGGTGTAGTGTTTAGGTACATCGGCAGCAGCGGGATGAACTGCCAACAATACCAAAATCAATGGAATAATAATGAAGCAGATCACTAAGGTAATGATTTTTGCAGAAGATTTATTACGATTTGCCATAGGTCAATGAAGGATATAGAAATGCCAATGTCGGAAATTTCGCGATGAATGACAAAACCGTAGAGACGTTCTGGCAGAACGTCTCCATAACGAGATCGCGAAAACCAGGAAATTCGGGCAATTAGAGACATGCAACAAATTCGAGACATGCAATGAAAAAATCATCATAATTGCATGGTTAAGATGTGGGTTTTGGCAACAATCGTCCGATCGTTCGATTTTCCGGCGTAAAGGTTTTCCGTGCCACCCGTTGAATATCACCTGGCGTAATAGCCGCGATCGCATCGACCTGTTGAAATAAATTG
>JAYKGX010000246.1:0-16294 GCA_035285565.1 Synechococcales cyanobacterium | reverse complement strand
CGGAGGCGAATTACTCATTGGAAAGCAGACGATCGAAAACCCAATCGTCTGCTTTCTGATTTTCACCCCAACAACCGATCGCATCTGCGATCGATTCCCAATTTTCAACTTCCCAAAATTACGATTCCTCTAACTCCCGCAAAGACGCTTGCAACAATGCATTCGTCTTCTCCACATCCTTCGCTAACCTCCGCACAAACTCGATCGGCCCTACCACCTTCACCTGATCCCCAAACCCCAACACCCACCGCTTCAAATCAAAATCCTCCAACGACCACCCCGGCAACCGCACCTCATACACATACGGATAATCCCGATCACCACTCCCCCGCTGCAAATATGTAATCCCCTGAATTTTCCGCACCGTCCCCTCAAACCCAGAAGGCAACGTCATCCGCACATTCTTCGGCAAAAACCGCTGATTCCCCTCCGCAAAATACTGAAACACCTGCCCCCTCACATGCAACCGCAGCTTTACCTCCACCTGCCCACGCCGCCGCCCATCCAAATACGCCATCTGATCCGCCACCGATCGTCCCAAGAAAATCCCCATCGACGATCGTCGCAACAAATCCAACCGCTTAAACGCCCGCACCTGCTCATCCCGCGATCGACCCTCCTCCAACCAATCCCCATCCAACACCATCAACCGATCCAACCGCATAAAACAAAACAACCCCCGATACCGCCCATCCACAAACTCACACCCCACATACCAAGCAATCTTGTGATACAACACCTGCAACGGATAAACCCGCGTCCCATACTCCCCATCAATCAATGAATCCGACGATCGCACATTCGTAAACTGCTTCACCCGAATCTGCCGCCCCCGCCGAATCGCCTCCAACAACCGATCGACCTGCTTCGCCAACGCAAATCGCGGCAACTTCTCCATATTCACAATCAACGGATCAGCAATCACCCGCACATCATAGGGCCAATCCTCCTCCACCCCCTGCCACACCCCACAGGCCCGCAACCGCTGCTCCGCCTCCACCACATGCCCCAACGCGATCGGATCCTGCAACGAAGCCTGCCGCCTCAACGCCACCACACTCTCCCGCAAAATCTCCGATCGCAAAATCGACGTTCCCAGAAAATATGCCTGCCGCGCCCCCAATTCACCCATCTGTTTTCCCACATTCTCGATATTTGTCTCCACATCTCCCAAGGACTGCCGCGACTTCACCGGCAACAAAATCCCATAGGGAATCAACACCGTCTCAATATCCTTCCGAAAATTCGCCAACGCCTTCTTCATCGCTGCTGAACTATCCTGCGGACGCAACTGCCCCAAAAAATCCTTCTGCAACCCATCACTCTTATAAAAATCATGCTTAAAAAACGGCTCATGGGCGATCGCCCGAATCACCTCCATCAACCGCAAAAAACTATCCACACTCGAAAAACTATGATCCCAATAGGGCAAGTGATAGTCTGCCTCAAACTGTCCTTGAAACTCCTGACGCGGAATTTTCACCAACGGCATCGCTTGAATAGGTCGATTCACCGCATCCAATATCCCAGCCTCCGCCAACCACGCCAAATCCCTCGCCAAACTCTCCCGATCAGCATAAATTGGATGCCGTAGCCGCGCCATCACCGCACTCACCTCATCCAGCGAATCTTCAAACATCACCCCCCGCCCAAATATTTCCTGCACTATTTGCGGTGCAATCTCCTGCAAATTTCCTAACCCCGGAAACTGCAACAACAACGCCATTAAATGCAACAACCGATCGAAATCCACCTGGGCTGAATACGCATGTAACCCATCCCCCTGCACCCGATTCTTAGCATTCTGGATCGATCGCCCAAGCCCCTTCTTCAAAAACCGATGAATCGCGGCTAAATCCAACTGCCCATCCACGATCGGTAACGGCTGCACCGCCAAAAACCCCTCAGAGCGAGACACCGGAAACTTTTTCAAATGATAGGCATAATCCAAAATGACCTGCTCTGGTACCTGCCGCTCTCGCCGTTGATTGCGCTTCAGACAAGTTTCGATCGGCGTATTCACCTGCCAAGCCACCCAATCCCTAGCTCCCACCTGCGCAAACTGCCGCAACATCCCCACTCGCCAAGCCCGCTTCGCATGGGTCCCATCACAAATAATCGTTTTCCCTTGGGCGATCGCCTCTCCCACCCGCTGCAATAGCACCGCCTCAACCTGCGCCCAATGACCTTGAATCGTCGCATCTCCAAATAATTCCGCCCGAATTTGATCCGTCGCAATTACAACCATCCCCTCCGGATCACTCTGCCGCCATACCTCCGCCACCGTAGACTTGCCTGCCCCCGGTACCCCCACTAAAAGCTGATGAATGCCCATACTGTCCTACATGAATCACGATGATCCCAATCTTAAAATTAGGATACCCAGGAACTCAATTTCCCCATGCGAACCACGAATTTTCCACACAAAGCAAATCCCAAGTTGCCTAGGATGCGAATCCAGCCTTGGATAACGGTAGAGGGGTTGCGATCGATCGCTGAGTCAACAGATCTGCCACATCCATCCCATTACTGATCACACCAGGGACGCTGGGATAGCCTGAACTAGCGCCGACTAGGAAAAGATTGGGCAATTCGGTTTTATAGCCCAGACGATGGAGTCCCACTTGTTGAGGAATTAAATTTGCGCCGTAGATATTCCCCTCAGGCTGTCCTAGGAAATATTCACTGGTGGTAGGAGTCCCATATACAGTCATACGAAGGTGGGACTTAATGTCTGGGATTAAATCGGTCACACTGGTCATAATTTGCTGATAAACGTGACGCTTGAGTTTGTGATAGGCGAGTAAATCCGTGTCATGCAGGTGCTTGAAAGGAGCATAGGGGCAGACCGTAGCAACCTCCAACACATGATGCCCCTCAGGCGCAATGCCAGGTTCTGGGGATTTGAGCGTCGGGCAAGACAGGAAAATCCATGGATGATCCAAATCACCCTTTAATTGGCGATCGTAGGCATGGTTTAAATCGCCATCTGGGTAGTACCACACATTTAAATTGCCAAGACCGTAATGACTGGGGTTAAAAGAAGCATCCAAACCCAAATAGACATTAAATGCACTGCTGGAATATTGATAACTCGTCAACCGCCGATGTTCTTTGGCACTCATCGGCTCTCCCTGCATGAGCTGCACGGTCAACTTCGGATCTAGATCGCTAATAAAGGCTTTCGCCGCAGTATAGATTTGCCCCCCTGCTTGAACAGACTGGACCCGCTGTTGGCTGATCTGAATGGCTTCCACAGGGGTTGAGAATTTTACGATGCCGCCTGTCTCAGTAATCGCATCCACGATCGTATTCACAAAATGGCTGAAATGATGCTTGGGATAGTAAGCCCCTTCCGCATAATCAGAGACTAATGCCGTATGAGAAATGAGTGAAATTTGGTTGGGCGGTAGTGCATAGTCACCACTTTGTCCGGCTAGCAAGGCTTGTAGTTTAGGAGATAAGCCAGTCTGGTCGTATAAATCTTGCAGAGTCCAATCCCGGCGATGAAACAAATGTAGATATTTGGGTAACTTCAACCAATCGGCAAGATGGCGATCGTACCAACTAATTTCTTGGTTCAGGGCTTTCATCTGCTGGCGGAGTGCCTTGATTTCATCACAATAGCGATGAATGGGAATCGCTTCATTAGGGAACTGCTGTAATAAGCGCTGGCGGAGATTTTCCCATCCCAGGGGGATTGCCAAGGTTGCCTCGGGTGTAATCACCAGATCAATACAATCTGGTTCTAAGCTGAGAAATTCAACATTTTTGCCAATTCGGTTGAAAAATTCAGCAATGATCTGTCCCGAACCACATTGGGAAATATAGTGAACATCCGCACAGAATTTGTATTTGCCGTAATCAAACGTATGACAGCAGCCTCCAGGGAGATAATGCTGTTCCAACACCAGTACCCGATCGCCTGTCTGGGCAAGGCAAGCGGCAACGGCTAGTCCCCCTAAACCAGCTCCCAAAATTACATAGTCAAAACACTCCATGGTGAATTCTCCTGACTGATTTGTACAATCTCTTGGTAATCAAAGCGCTCCATGGTGAATTCTCCTGACTGATTTGTACAATCTCTGATCCTATCGACTCCAAGAACTCCATAAGACAGGTCTTTCCTGCGGTAATATCCATCGGTTGCTTGCACCCATCTTCAAAGTTAATCAAGAAAGTTGAGGAAATTGTGAGGAGAAGCTGCCGTGCCGTGGATTGCAAATCCCTCCTGATCCAGAGACCTCTCAACTGACTGCACCCCATCTAAAGCAGTCTTCCTGGGCGTTTGAGCGATCGAGGGGCAAGAAAGACTTGACCGCAGGTACCCCTGTATCTCATCATGCTAAGACCTCTGTCAGCAGAATCACCGATTCTTAGCGACTTAGATCACAACCTGGTTCATGCAAAGCTTCTATTCTAAAAGAGTGACTTCTTGAGGTCACACTTGCTCTAATCGATTTCTTCCCTACCCTCACGGTAGTTTCTCAATCAGTTCCTGTCATCGTCTGTTAGATAATTAGCTAGTTCAGCTTAATAGTTCTTAGTCCGACGTTTGTCTTCTAGCTACGTTCTCAATCAACTAATCGACTAATCTATTTATCTATTTCTCGATCGCTTACTTTATCTATCTATCTATCTATCTATCTATCTAACACTTAGCGATCGTTTTCTATTTTTTCTTTCCTATGTCCTCATTTCTATTGCTAAACCCTTGATTGCTAGACAGAGCAAAAAGCTTCTCAGAATCTCACGAGGTTTGTGATGCTGTACCTACTCTAACCGATTTCACACCTTAGCTATGCTCTAATCGATATGCCCTAATTACTATCGCCTACCTCCTTTCGTTGAACCTATTGTTTAACCTTGATTGACAATTTACGGTATCTCCACCCAATCGGTTGTGGGCTACATTGAAGTCTGCAACGCTGTAAATCATATTGGTAGGTCGTGGGATTGTCCGTTTCTTCCTAGAGAGCGGCACCCACGATTTTTTGTGTCTTGAGATTATCGACCTAATTTTTGCCGAATTCGACGAACAAACATCTCAACTTCCGGGAGTCGCAATTGGGTGGCGATCGCACCAAACAATCCCAAGCCGATTGCCCCTGAAAGGCAGAGCTGTAGCAAGGGTATGAAAAAGCCCTGATTGCCCATCAATCGTTGTAGCACTTGCAAGATCCCATAGGCAGCAGACCCTGATACACCACTGGCAAGCAGCAAACCCGCGATCGCCCCTGCCCAGGATTGCCAAGGTAACCCATGCAACTTGCGATTGAGGAAATAGGTCAGCGCAATCATGGAAATAATATTGACACAAACCGTTGCCAGCACAATTCCGGTAATACCAAAGGGTTTATATAAGAGAAAATCAAACAATGCATTCAGGAAAATATTGACCATGCTAATCCGAAAAGGGGTATTGCTATCCCCCAAGGCATAGAAAACTCGGACTAACACATCCCGTCCCAAATAAACAAACATGCCAACGGCATAGCTCATCAGCACTGAAGCAACTAGCTGGGTGGCCTCTGGCTTGAATGCTCCCCGTTCATACACAACTTGAACGATCGGTGTGGAGAGCGCCATAATTAAAGCACCCAAGGGCAACATTGCCACCGCCGTGACGAGCAGAGCTTGCCGGATGCGCTGCTTCAGTTCTCCCCAGTTGCTGGGATCAGTCAGCCGGGAAAACAGGGGTAAAAAGGGCACCAAGATGACATTTGAGAGAATCCCAAGGGGGGTTTGGACTAAAAGATTGGCATATTCCAGACTCGCGATCGCCGGACCTGCGTTCGGGAGAAAAGAGGTAAAGAACAAATCCGTCATCACATTGATTTGCAACATGCCAGAGGCAAAGAGGGCGGGACCCATCACCCGAAACACTTCCTGCACTCCAGGATCTCGCAGATCAAAGCGGAGCCGAAAGCGCCCTAACCCAGCTTTCAGTTGTGCCAGAAATTGAGCACCCCACTGCAAGAGCGTGCCCACTAAGGATCCACCTGCAAGAACCAGTCCCCCTAACAGAGCATATTGTGGAGCGGAGATATTGTCCCCCAAGCTCAGGCTCAGGATACCGATGCCCACAATCAGTACCACACTGGACAGCAAAGGGCTAATGGAAGGGAGCCAGTAGAGATCCGCTGCGTTCAACGTGCCAAAGCCAACCCCAATCATGCCCGCAAACCAGGCGATCGGGGCCATGACTTGTAGCTGCTGAATGGCGATCGATCGAATTTCTAGACCATTGCTAGCTTGTCTCAACCCTGGCGCGAACAGATCGATCAGCAAGGGGGCTGCTAGGGCGATGCCAATGGCGATGACGAAAAAGACGGTGCCAACGATGGTAGAGATGCTTTCCACTAGAGGAGCCACGTCCTCTTTCTTGCGCTTGGATAAGACGCTGACCATGGCGCTATGAAACGGTCCATTAATGCCACCCAGCAGAATCAGGAAGAAAGCGGGAATGATACTGGAAACATCGTAGGCACTCTTGACCACCCCCGTGCCAAAGGCAGCCGCGATCGCCAATTGCCGCACTAGCCCCACCACTTTGCTGAGGAGGGTAGCCAGAGCCACAATGGTGGCAATATTGACAAGCGATCGCTTCGGCTCAGGGGGTGGAGCTTCTGCAGCCGCATCAGGGTCGAGGGGTTGAGGAGCGTCTTTGGGAAGGTCTTCTGACACGCAACTGATCCAGGGTGGTGGTCAGTTGTCTATTTAACCATTTTCCTGCAGCATCAGGGCGATCGCATCCTCTGTTGGCTCTGGTTTGATCCGGCGCTTGAGGCGATCGCGAAGATCTTTGACCGTTGCCAGAACCCCTGGAAAAGGCTGAAGACAGGTGCGTACCCACTGTTTACTGCGTTCTTTGGTGGCGAAGGCTGCTTGCTGGGTGCGGAGGGAGAGCGGTCGTACCCCCAGTTCTCCGATCAGGCGCGTGTGGGTAGCATAGACCCACTTGTAGGATTCACCGCCGATGAGGAAATCAAATTCCTGGTAGCCTTGCTGGAAGCTTTCTTCAATCCCCAGTTCTAATAACAACCGCCCGGGAGAATATTTGGAGTAAGCGGTGTCGTAGGAGGGAATCCACCAGTAGACCCGACCTTCCGCCAACATCCCGAGATGGGCAGCAATCAAGTGATCTCCAGCTCGTAAACTGGAAACCAGCAGTAGCCCTTGCTGTTGCAATGCTTTAAAGAGTCGGACGTGGGCTTCCTGGGAAAAGTGATCCGCACAGCCCGTTTTTTGGTATTGGGCAGATTTCCAACGCATACAGGTGGCAATCACTTCAGGATCGGGATCGTTTAATTGAAAAGCGATCGCCCCTACTTCCTTTTCCAGCTTGCGGCGGCACCGTTGAGAATCAGCAAAGACCTTAGGCTTGGTTTGTTGCACCATGCGTTGAAACGTCTCCCAGGAGTCAAATTCCTGCAGGAGCACCGTTGGTGAGGGTTCATAGCGTTGATCGAGTCCTTGCTCTTGCCATGTCTGCACCGAGACCATGCCATGGCTGACCCTGGGTAGATAGCCAATGTTTCGGGAGCCAGTTTTTTGATAGCCTAGGTTTTGATCGCCCAGGTTTTGATCGCCTAGGTTTTGATCACTAAGCTGTCCAGACTCTGGGGGCACAGGATGGTGCTGGGCTTCGTAGAAATCAATAAAGGCGGTTTGGAAGGCTTCTAGGACGATCGGCTTTTTACCATCTAGGACAGGCAGATACCAAGTGCGATCGCTGAGTTGAAAGGGCTGAAGTTGGACGGTGCGATCGGGGTAATAGGCGGTCTGAAAGGCTTGACAAAACTGAGTCGCAGAATAGATATTCACAAACGGTTCCTTGCTTACTATCAATAATTAGGGAATCAGAATTAAATAACTTTCAACTTTGTAGGTTGGGTTGCAGCCTGTAGCTTGCTTCCCGAAGGGTAACTCAACATCTCGAACATGTTGGATTTCGTACACTCAACACCCTGAGAATGTTGGGTTTCGTACACTCAACCCAACCTACCAAAGGTTATTTAATCTAACTTGCAACTGTTGGGGCTGGGCTGGGCTGGGGAGCGGGGGAATTGGGAAAAGCGACCAAATTGTTGGCCAGCCATTGATTTAGGTGCTGCTCAAAGGTTTTGCCATCCCAGTTGTAGACGGTAAAGCGCGGTAGCGTGAAGTTGCCACTGCCCCACCAAACGGGATCTTCGATCGTCGAACAGGCATTTTCAAATTCGGCTTGTTCAATGAGCTGGATGGTTTCACGGGTATAGCCGCCAAAGGGATAGGAAAAACTCGTGATAGAATGCCCCAACATGCCTTGCAACTGGTATTTCCCCTGCAAGATCTCTTTCAACTGCACCGATTTATGATGGGAGGGCAAATGGGGATGGTGTACCGTGTGCGCACCGATCGTAATCAGATCACCTTGATCTAATTGACGCAATTCTTCTAGGGATAGGGTGCGATGGCTATCCCGAATGCTACATTCCAAACCCACCCAATTCAACAACGCATCTAGCACCCAGCTTTGCTCTTCTGGGAACAGGGGTTGGAGTAGCTGCCAAAGGGTGTAGTAAAAGCCGAGCCGGGTTTGGGGATCAGCCTGCCAAACGGGAATGCGACGATCGCGTTGCCGTTCAAAGTCGGTGTAAAAAGCGGCGCGTTCTAATTGCCAGTCATATTTGCGCCCACGAATATTGAGATGCAGTCTTTCCGGGAGGCGATCGGGCAGTAGAATAATTTTTTCCAGTTCATCCCACCAGACTTCTCGGGTTTGATTAATACAAGCACTGGAGACGTAGACTGTGGCGGGTAAATTATACTGTTCCAACCGAGGTTTGGCATACAGGAGATTATCCACATACCCATCATCAAAGGTGATTGCCACAGAACCCCAGGCTAGGCTGCGATCGCAGTTTTGACCCGCCAACTGGTCCAAGGGCAGAACACAGTTATAGCGCCTTAAAACTTGCAGATGCTCCTCAAAATGATCAGGGGTGACTGCCAATCCCCAGGGATCTACATCTAAGTCGGCAACGCGGTGATACATCAAGATCGCCCCGATCGGAGACGTTTGTTGAATCCGCTGCTTTAATTGTTGTCCAGCCTGACGAAGGGATTGTTTTAATGCTCTCGCACGCATAGCTAAATATGGCTCCACTGGTGAATTGCCGCTTAGGTGAACTGCCGCTTAGGTGAACTGCCGCTTAGGCAAATGATTGTTGCGGCAGGATTCTTGATGGTTGACTGGCTCTCTACTGATGACTTATCAAAAGTTTTTTCCACTCTCAAGTATGTTTCTACCCTAGTTAAATTTCTCAGGTTTTTTCTACTGTTTAATAAGAGTCTTCACCAAAACTTTGACGAATAACATATTGGCAACCACAAATTCAAGGAAAAGCTGAAGAGCCTATCATTCATTGAATAATCAGTATAGATTTAAACCTATATCAAAAACCAGATATCCTCTCATATCCTTGATTGCACAATGAGGTCATGTAATTTAGCTATAGAGCTGGCGGCAACAGGATCCAATACAGATCTGCAATTCGATCGCCTATGAAACAAGAAATAAATCAATACTTATAATTTAATTAAGTCTATCAATTAACAGGAATAACGATATATTTTAGGTCATGCAATAACTGATTTAAATCAATATTTCATCCGGGAGAATACCAATTACAGGTCAGTTATGGCTCAATTTAGGAATGAAAGTTCCGCAAGGGTTACTCTTTTTAGATTCACAATCATTCCGCCAAAACTATGATTTATTTCAGCAAAATTTACGATATAAAATTCGCAACCGCTCAGTAGAGATGCCCAGAAAATAGCCCAAAATGATCAATTGATTCATTCCGGTTGTTTTCCAAATTCCCAATTTTTGCCATCGGCGAGCAGAGGTTTGGACAGGGACTGGGGCGATAGCAATCTTGCCAAGGCGTTTTAACTGCTGTACCCAAACGAAATCTTCCATAATGGGCAAATCGGGAAATCCACCCACTTGATGAAAGGTATTCGTTTTAATAAAGAGGGCTTGATCCCCGTAGGGTAACTGGCAGAGGTGCGATCGCCATTTCACGCCCCACTCCACCCAGCGCAACCCATGGTCAGTCCCCGCGATCGCCAGTTCAAAGGCACCAGCCATGACATCGGGTTTTGCTAGAGTCTCCTGTACCCAGACATCAAAGTGGTTCGGCAGTTCTGTATCCGCATGGAGAAAGAGGAGAGAGTCCCCTTGGGCAATGCTGGCACCCCTATTCATCTGGGTCGCTCGCCCGGTAGTTGCGGTCATGACCTGACAGGGATAGGCGGCAGCGATCGCCACGGTTTCATCCTGGCTACCCCCATCTACAACAATGATTTCAATCGCGGACTGAGCTACCGCCAGGGTATGAGCCAGGGTTTGGGCGATCGTTGAGGCTTCGTTATAGGTCGGGATAATGACAGAAATCATGGACTATAGCAATCCTAAATCACTCGTGAACCCCTGAATTTTGCCCTCACCCTAAATCCCTCTCCCATTTTGGGAGAGGGACTTTGATTCCGGCTCCCTTCTCCCAAAATGGGAGAAGGGTTGGGGATGAGGGCGGTTCGCCAGGATCTCACCAATCAAATCAGATTGCCATATACCAAATCAACTTGAAGAGGACGACACAATTTAAATTTTTATGAATAGATAACAGTCCTCCATATGTCCCTTTTCTTAGGATAGAGAGAGAGTGGTACCAAGTTCATCCTGCTCATCTATTCGTGACAGAGTTGCACCTATGAAGCTGACTAATCGCCCCTTGACAGCCCAATCTTTTGCTTGGAAACCGATCGCCGCTTGCACCTTAGCGATCGCCACCACGCTGACGATCGCCCCTCGGATTTCTAGTTCATCTGAGCATTCCTTCTATCCTAAACCAGTCGTCATTGCAGCCCGAACTAGTCCAGAACTGTTGCGCACCATCACAGGTCATACCAATCCGGTCAACTCTGTGACAATTGCTAATAACAAAACGGTGATTAGCACCAGTACAGATAAGTCCATTCGAGTATGGAATCTGGAAACGGGTGAACTGCAACAAACAATGAATAATATTTTTACACCCACAGTCACCCAAGTCACGAATGATGGACAGCTCATTTTAAATAGTGGAACCGATCGCACAGTCAAACTATGGCGAATTAAGACAGGTGAATTGCTCCGGACGTTCACAACCAGGGGCATGGCCCGATCGATTGATGTGTCTCCCGATGGCGATCGCTTTGCCATTGCGCGGGTGGATAAAAAAGTGCAGGTATGGGATTTGAAATCAGGGGAGCTAATTCGCACCTTTGAAGGGCATACAGACTATGCCATGTCCGTTGCCTACAGCCGCGATCGCAAAACCATTGTCAGTGGTGGAGGTGGATTCGATCGCACCGTGCGCATTTGGGATGTGGATACGGGTAAACTTCGGCATACCTTGACCGGGCATGGGGGCTGGATTCTGGATATTGCCGTGAGTCCTAATGGCAAATGGATTGCAACTGCTAGTAATGATAAAACCATTAAACTCTGGGATATCACTTCTGGTGAACTACTCCGCACCTATGAAGGTCATACTAACTCTGTGCGATCGATCGCTTTTAGCAATGATAACAACACCCTTTATAGCGGCGGAGCAGATCACACGGTGCGTATTTGGGATGTGGATACGGGACGGTTGGAAGAAACCTTGAAAGGACATAGCAAACCTGTGCTGTCGATTAGCTTGAGTGATAATAACCGTTACCTCGCTAGTGGCAGTGAAGATCGCACGATTAATGTCTGGAAATTGCGATAGCAGATCTCTCGTTGGGGGCTTGATTCGGATCAGGCTGCCCAACGCCTTTAAGATTTGCTGCCTTTGCCAGGAGACATTAATTTCACGGTGTAAGCGATCGCCTCTTCCAAATCTTCAAACACATCAATCCCCATTTCCCCTAGGCAAGTTTTCGCTGCTCCTATGTCCGTACCCACCAAGCGCACCACTAGCTCAGGAGCCATCATGACTCGGCTCACCACCTTTTCTCCTGCATTGGGAAAGGGAATTGCAGATCCTGCCCCGGTGGGTTGACCCGGCGATCGCGGTGTTCTTCGACCATAACGACTGACAGAACCCACATTGACCATCTTGCCACGCAAAAATTGGACGATCGTCTTAGCGATCGCATCACAGGGGACAATCCCCCCCACTAAACTAATAAGAATGACCCTGACCTGGGAATGAGCTAGTAATTGCTCTAAAGCAGTTTCTAAGCGCTGACAAAAGGTCTCTGGCTGCCACTGGGAATGGGTTTCACTGCCAATGTTGATGAACGCAATGGGTTTACCACCCCCTTGATAAATCATATCCATGGTGGCCATCGTCAATCCCGCACCATTACATAGCACCCCGAGTTGACCATCCGGATCCATCGTTAACTGCAATTCTGGAGGACGTTCCAAACTATCCACCACTGGCAATTCACTCATCGCCACAATATCCGGATGTCGTCCGAGCGCGCCATCATTCACAGACACCTTGCCATCCAGTGCCATCACCTGCCCCGCCTCATCCACTGCCAGCGGATTAATTTCCACCAAATCTAGATCTTTATCTACAAACAAGCGATACATTTTTTCCAGCACATCGCTGACGGCATTCATCAACTCTCCCTGTAACCCCATTTGCAGCGCCAGCCGACGAGCATAGAAGGGGGAAAATTCTTCCTCCACAACCACCTGTTGCATTTGGTCAATGGCTTCTTGAACTTCCGTGCCCCCTCGCAGCGAACCCAACAGCACCGGACGACGAATCGAGCGATTGAGGGTGATAGCCAGGTATAGTTCCTGTTCGGCTTCAAACTTCGCTTCTGCCAACAGAGTTTTGGGATATTCCCCCATAATTGGCAAATTAAAAATCGTTTGGGCTGCCGCGATCGCATCGATCGTATTACTGACAAAACGCACGCCGCCAACTCTGCCCCGCCCACCAATATAGACCTGGGATTTGAGCACAATGGGGTAGGGAATTGTGAGGGTTTTCAGATCCTTCGGGCGATCGATCCGTTGAGAAGGCAAGACAGGAATGCCTACAGCCCGAAATAAATCCTTCGCTTGATATTCCAAGAGATCCATTAGCTTGTCTGGTGGGGCACTTTCCATAAATTCGTGACTCATGCCTAACAATAAACTGTTTCAGAGTATTTATCCATGTGGAATTCCGTTAGATCTATCTAACGAGATGAGAAGCCTGGAAGCTTGTATTCCCCATATCATCTTTATGGAAAGATATTGACGGAACCATCGATGGCAAGAAACGTACAGGACGATCGCATTTATTTCTATCTGCATGGATTTGCCTCTAGCCCAAACTCCGCGAAGGGGAAGCTGCTTCAGAATCGCTGGATCCAATTAGGGCATAATTTATGCCGACCCGATCTGAATGCTGGCGATTTTGCCCATCTCACTCTAACCCGCCAAATCCAACAGGTGCGCAGTCTGATTCGCTCGGTGAGTGATCCAACCGTCAGACCTCAAACGGTGAGAAATCAAACCGTGAACAATTCAATGCCAGAGCCAACTTCACCGATCGCGCCCCCGCTCTACTCGTCTACTTCGACTAAAACCGCCCCTGCAGTTACCCTGATTGGGTCTAGCTTAGGAGGATTAATCGCCGCTTGGGTCGGAGAATGCTGTCCCCAGGTCGATCGTCTGATTTTGCTGGCACCCGCCTTTGGTTTTCTGCATCATTGGCTACCTAAGATTCAGGATCCATCTTTAGAAGAATGGCGATCGCAGCAATGGCGATCGGTTTACCACTATGGCACGCAGAGGAACGAACCCCTGCACTATGACTTTGTGGTGGATTTGCAGCAGTATGATGAAACCCAGCTTCAGCGCGCCATCCCCACTCTGATTGTACATGGCAGACAAGATGAAGTCATTCCCATCCAAGCCAGCCAAACCTTTGCAGCCCAGCGATCGTACGTAGAACTGGTGGAGTTGGAAGATGATCATGCTTTAGCACAGATTCCAGAAGCAAGTTGGCAAAAGATAGAACAATTTTCAGGTGCAAGCTAGGGTGCGGGCAAGGTTTAGAAAACTCACGAGTCATTGTAGGATTGCTATTAGGATTGCTATAGCAAATTATCTCGCAGAAAAAGTTATCTCGCAGAAAGAAAAGTATATTTGTACTTAATTTCACGGGTGGGCTATAATGCTGATATAAAAATTGTGATATGAAAATCTGGTACGAATTGCCACAGCAATTTTCAATAAAAACTGCTAGGCTGTACAGGCTGTTTCGCCTAGAGAAAAATCTTCGTTAAGAAAAACTAATCGATGGTTTTTTAGGAGAGGCAGTATCATTAACGAGTCGTGGTTGAGAGGACTTTATGGTCATGGAATCAGAGCTGAAACAAGCTGAATCGACAGCAGAGTCGATGATTTTAGAGGAAGGAGGAACCTTAGCCCCATTGCCTTCCAGCGATGGCACATCTGAGCAGGTCAAAGAAGTGCTTGCTCAAGCCTATGATGTGCTGAATAATCTACCAGAGCGGTTGAGTGAATTTTTCACCGAATATAAGCAACTGCTGACGACCCTGGGATTAGTCTTTGGAGCCATTATTGCTGTAAAACTCACCTTTGCGCTCCTCGCAGCTTTGAATGAAATTCCCTTAGTGGAGCCTGCGTTGGAATTAGTGGGACTGGGAACCACCACTTGGTTTATTATCCGCTTTTTGCTGAAAGCAGAGCAACGCCAAGAGTTTTACACCCTCTTCAATGACACGAAGAATCAAGTGATCGGCAGGAAGTAGTTCTTTTACTTCAAGTGATACAAAAACGACCCCAGCGGACGCGATCCCTGAGGTCGTTTTTTGTAGTGATTCACGGTTTGACAACCCGCTTGTTTGGGTCCCAACAGTTGCAATCTAGCTTTGATCCCCAGTATTTGCTGCGCAAGATTGACGTACTATTAGGGACAGAAGTTATCATTTACGACTTGTTCGATGTCCTGCGATCGCACCTTGGTATAGCGCGCCTTCGTTGGCATCACCACTAAATTAGGACCTCGACCACATTGATCCATACAACCTGTCAACTTGATTTGCACCTGATCGGTCAAATCCCGCTCAGCCAGCAGCCGCTGCAAAGATTGACAGACTTCCTTCCCCCCACGATTCCAACATTTGGATTTCTGGCAAATAAGCACCTTTTGAGTTTTGTTGGCAGCATGACTACTGGGTGTTCCTGGCTGCGGACTCGACACTGCTGCCGTTGGGGGATGGACAGTAGGCACTAGGGCAACCGTTAGGCGAGGAGCTTGAGACAGCCGATGGCTCACTTCAGACTCCACCACTTCAATCCTGGTAGCCTTTAGCTTGGGAGCGCGATCGCCTTTCCGAGGTTTTTGTTCGCCAGAGACTTGGATCCAGGTTCCTGGTGAGAGTGGATGCACTAACCGATCCATTTGGGCATGGGCGTAGTGGCGGAGAAGCTTAGCCAGTTTGATGGTCAGTTCGCCACCGTCCGTTTGCAATCGCAGATATTTCAGCCCCTCCTCTCGATCGCCTTCAAACCCCAGAAATTGACCCACCAGACTAAACCGCCCGAGGCTCAACGGCCCTGATGGGAATGCGATCGGCTCCCTTGGCTCTGCTCTTCCTGCAACATTCATGGGGTGATTTGAAGAAAATGCAAACGTCATGAGCGTGACTCCTGGACAATCATCCTAAAATGGTTAGTAACCGAAATAGTTAGCAAACGCCAATCATTAGCCAATTTAAGCTGTCAGCAAACACCCAAATCATGAAGCTGAGCCATCAAGCTAAGTCATGAAGCCGACTTTCTGCAACCCACCCAATTCATTCCACCCTAGTCAATCTCACCCTCAGGCTCATTCCCAAAAAGTAATTGCTGCTTGCAACGTCATTTTTTTGACATCATTTTTTGACATCAACTATTGCGAGATTCATTCAATAAGCCCTGATCTCTAGCATAGAGTATGAGGTCAGTTTTTGCCAATAGTTCTCAACTAACAATTTCTCAAGTCATCATGAGTGAACTGACTAATGATGGGCAGAAAAATGGACTGAAAAGCACTGTAAGTGTCGGCTTGAGCGATCAACTGAGTCAGAAGTCGGAACTCCGGCAATCGTACCCCAGGATGCCCCTATCCAAAGTATTAAAATGTACGTAGAAAAATAAGAAATGCCCTGATTCTGGTATTCTTCAGGAATGAAACAAGAATTTAAGTGGATTGTTTTAGCCTTAATTTGCATTCCAACCGCCTTCACCTTTTACCTAAGC
>JAYKGX010000245.1:0-4209 GCA_035285565.1 Synechococcales cyanobacterium | reverse complement strand
AGAGGAGCAAGGTGTGGCAGCGCTCAAAGCGATTCATGCAGCTTTTAATCTCGCGGGAAGTCAGAAAGTTCAGGTGCCGGCTTAGGGGATGAGGAGAGGGGGGGAAAGAGGAGAGGGGGAGAGGGGGGGAGTGGGAGAGGGGGGGAGTGGGGGAGTGGGAGATTAGTTTTGACCCCAACACCCCTTAACTATGAAGTGCCCGATCGCCCACCTGCAGGAATTGTAAAACTAGTTCATTAGGTTCGATGAATGGGTAGTTTGATCACAAACTTTGTGCCTTCGCCCAAGCGCGATCGACAATCCAATTGACCATGGTGTTGATCCACGACAATCTGGTAAGAAATACTTAACCCTAAACCGGTTCCCTTGCCGACTGGCTTAGTGGTGAAAAAGGGATCAAATAATTGATGGCGTATTGCTTCTGGAATGCCGATGCCATTATCCTGAATCGCGATCGCCACCCAATTTTCATCTGACAACTGGGTCGTAATTTTGATTTGAGGCTGCCATATTTTATTGTCAATCGTTGTTTCGTTGGCGATCGTGATCTGATTGCCAACATCATGATTCAATGCTCGATCGTCTAATGCATCGATCGCATTGCTCAAAATATTCATAAAAACTTGATTTAATTGCCCTACATAGCATTCTACCAAAGGTAAGTTTGCATAGTCCTGAATCACCTGAATGACCGATCGATGCTCTGTGCTCTGCAAGCGATGCTGCAAAATTACCAAGCTATTATCAATTCCGTCATGCAAATTGACCTGTTTGTATTCTGCTTCATCCATCCGCGAGAAATTGCGCAACGACAAAACAATTTCGCGAATCCGCAGAGTACCCATCTTCATTGAACTCAATAGATTTGGCAAATCAGACATAATAAACTCTAAATCCATCTGATCGGTCGCAGTTTGAAGCGTTGCATTGGGGTGAGGATATTGTTGTCGATAGAGTCGCACTAAATTTAACAACTCATGGGCATATTCATGAATGTGTTTCAAATTCCCATGGATAAAATTCACAGGATTGTTAATTTCATGGGCAACCCCTGCCACCAGCATCCCTAAGCCTGACATTTTCTCGGTTTGCACTAATTTCACTTGGGTTTGCTTGAGTTTTTCTAAGGTCTCACTCAGTTGTTGCTTTTGTTGGCGAACTTGGAAATCAGAAGCAATCAGGGATTTCGCCATCGGTGATGCCAAGATCCCAACAATGCAGAGAATTCCACCGCCAATGCCATACCCAATCCCAGCTAACTTTGATAGCGTTTTCTCTATATGAGTTTCCGGTTCTCCCACATACAAGATGCCGATCGGTTTTGCAGATCGGGAGGCATCAGATTCTTGAGAGCTAGCTGGGTAGCCCGCTTGATATCCATAAATGGGTGCATAGGCTGTCAGATAGGATTGCCCCACAATATTTGTTTTGCCATAAAAGCGTTGACCGCGATCGAGCACCGTCATCGCTACTTCTCGCGCCGCTCTCGTCCCCACCGCTCTCGTTTTGCCATCCAACAGCGGCACATTCGTACTCACGCGCCAATCCTGGGCAAAGATGGTAGCTGTTTCTACACCACGTTGGTATTTCACCCTATCTACCAAATCATAATTTCGATTCAGCAAAGTCCCTACGATCGCGCTGCCAACCCACTTGCCTTGCACCTGAATCGGGCAGACCGCCATCACCACTAATCCCGCTTGCCCACGATGCGTATTATAGGTTTCCAGTGGCATCGGCTGTTTTGCTAAGGGGAGTCCTGCCGTTGTCTGCGGCTGAATCCCTAGGTTTGCCTGCTCTGCTAACCCCAAGAGCTGTAATTGGTCAGGTCTGAGAATCATCACTCCCGAGCGAAGATTATTCCACCGCAAGGCATCCTGGACGATCGGTAAAGTGGTAAACGATTGCTGGGAAGTATCCTCCACCCACGAAATCGTAGGATGGGACATTGAGCTGCCTACATGGGAAGGATGACTACTCTGGGCGGATGGGGCGATCGGCAAAGTGTTAGAAGTTTCAGGCGGAATGATTCGCACCCCTTGAACCGTCGCTTGCCCCTGTGCATTCGTCAAAATATAGAAGCTAGCGCCGCTCGAATTCGTGAGATTCTGCCGCAGCATGGATTCAAGACCTATCCGATAAGCCACAATCTCTTCTGGTGCAGACAGATCTAACTGGGCTAATTGCACCCCATTACCTAAGGTTGTGGCGATCGTCACATGATTCTGCTCAATTTGCCGAAACTCGTCTTCTAAGGCATTTAAATCATCTGCAAGATGATTCTGGAGGTCTTGAATGAAGCGATCTTCAGCAACTTTCAACATCCCATAGTTCACAAGCCCGATCGGAATTGCCGTCACACCCAACAACAAAGCAGATAACTTGATCCCAAAATTACGATTACGCCATAGCTGCCGACACCTTATTTGCCACATAGTTGATTGAATCCTTGTATAGAGCCAGATAGAATATTCAGTAGAGAGAAACGGGGCAATTTGATCAGATCAGCAACTTGAGTGCATCAGTCTGAACTTAGTGATTTTTCGTCTCGCTGGGCTAGTGTTCCCCCATCAATGGGAAAAACATGAAGGAAAATTGCAATTTCTATCAAAATTTTGCAATAATCCTTCTCTTTTCTTGTAATTGCGTTGCTTATAGTCACAAATCAGGTTCAATTAAGGTTCAGGCAAGCACGATCGTCACCCAGATTTCATGGCTAAGATTTCATGGCTAAGATTTCATGGCTAAGATTTTATGACCAAGATTTCATGACTAATTTGCGCATAATGGGCATCCAGAGCCAATCCGGCAAGCCCTTGCGCAGACCTAGCAAAAGGCCCGCATTGCCTCCAGCCGGATACCGTAAGCGCCAACTGCGATCGATCGCGGCTTGGTAAATCACCTGGGCGGTCACTTCGGGCGCACTGCCAGACTGCACGGAAATCTTTTCCAGTTGGGCGATCGCCTGCTGACTTGCTGGCTCATAAACCATTAATTCCGGATTCGAGGCAACGTTAATCGATCGACCATAAAAATCTGTTTTAATCGGTCCTGGTTCAATCAACTTAACGCGAATGTTAAACGATCGCAATTCATATTGCAATGCCTCAGACCAGCCTTCCACAGCCCATTTTGTAGAATTGTAGGAACTGTAGAACGGTAACGCCATCTTGCCACCCACCGATGTGACATTGAGAATGACTCCTTGCTGCCGATCGCGAAAATGGGGCAACAGCGCACGGGTCATTGCCATCAAACCAAACACATTCGTTTCAAATTGGCGACGGATTTCTTCCGGTGAACAAGCTTCAAATGCGCCCACCAATCCATAGCCTGCATTATTCACCAAGCCATCAATCGCCCCAAATCGTTCAATTGCTTGCGCGATCGTAGGAGAGATCATCTCAGGTTTCGTGACATCCAACGGCAAACACAACACATTATCTAATTGCTGTAAATCGCTCTTCTCAGGCGATCGCATTGTTGCCACCACATTCCACCCTCGTTGCTGAAACAAGAGAGCAGTTGCATGACCAATGCCAGTAGAAGCTCCTGTGATGAAAACCGTTTGACTCATACGACTTGATTTATACGACAATGCCAAAATAGGTCAAAACCAAATCACTCTCTCCCAGATTCACCAACTCATGAACCTCCCCTGGTGCGATCGCCACACAGGTTCCCACCGTTAAGTCATAGCGATCGCCATTGACATAAATTTCCCCCAATCCCGCTTCCACAAAAAAGACCTCCGCCATATCCGGGTGAGAATGCACCGTCGTGCGTTGTCCTGGAGCAAATCGAGCTTGAGAAAAATTGGTTAAATGGGGAATTTCCTGCGATCGCAACATCACCTGCTTGCGAATCTCCGGATTATGGGACACCGCTTCAATCGGCACCTGGTTCAGATTAACCCACTTCACTTCCCCACCTCCTCCACAAAAAAAGGATATTCAGTTTCCCCCCCTCTCCCACTCCCCCACTCCCCCCCTCTCCTCTTTCCCCCCCTCTCCTCATCCCCTAAGCCGGCACCTGAACTTTCTGACTTCCCGCGAGATTAAAAGCTGCATGAATCGCTTTGAGCGCTGCCACACCTTGCTCCTCTGCCACCACACAACTCACCTTAATTTCCGAGGTCGCAATCATTTGAATATTAATGCCCTCTTGGTGCAAAGCCTCAAACATCTTAGCCGCCACACCAGGATGCCT
>JAYKGX010000244.1:0-7470 GCA_035285565.1 Synechococcales cyanobacterium | reverse complement strand
TCGCCAGTAAATCTGCCAGATCCGAGACTTGATCGATCGCATTTTGAACATCATCCATAAACGCGGTGGCATCGTCTAACAAACCTGCATCAATATCCCCTAAAGGACTGGCAGCAACTGGTTCTGGCGGTTCTACATATTCCACCACTTGGCATTGAAAATCAAATTGATCTGGATAATTAACCCGTTGGGCAACTTGCAAATTTTTAATTAAGACCTGAGTGAAAAACCCTTCCCCGATCGCGGCTGTGAAAAAATCGACGGGTTGTTGTGCTAACTGGGCATCGCGTAGCTGTTGCAAATCTGCTGCCGCTGTTTCCCCATAAAAAAGTCCCTGAAACTCCACCACCACCGAAGGGCGACCCAGCACTTGCGATAAATCTCCAGCCAGCCCAGGTACCGCATGATGTACCATCCGGGTTTGCTCGCGCACCTGCACCTGGGTCAGTAGGGTTAAATTAATTCCGGCTAATTCGATCGTCATGATCTACCATCCTGCGCTAATTATCCTGAGGTGCCATAGGTGCGGAGATATTCCCGTTCTAACCGATCGCCCAGTTGCTCCCACAAATTATCTATATCCCATCTGAAATCTGGGGTTGGCGGGTTGAACCATCGAACCTCGGGTGCCACTTCTGATCCGGCAATTGAGGTTGGCTCTTGGGGCTTGAACTCGGTTGGATGCTGCAATGTTGCACTGAGATCAATCGGTTGGGTTACAGTTAATGCATGGGGCGAGGTGAGAATTTGATTGGTTTGGCTGGGAGCAAAGGAAGGAGAAGTGATTGGGCGATCGATCGCTTGAGGCAAGGGTGGGCGATCGACTATTTGAGGCAAGGGTGGATGATTTTGGGGAATGATGTCAGCATCGAAAGTGGCAGCATCTTGAGAGGTTCTAAGAGGCGGATGATGAAGACTGGAAGAATGATGGGTTAGATTTGCTTGAAGGAGTTGATTTAAACGAGACTGGCTTTGGATCAACTTTGTTTCAGATCTCGCATCAGATGAGGAATGACCAATATTCGATCGATCGCTTGTGATAACTGGATATTCTTGAGTGCTTGATCGACTCAAATCATGATTAGAATTGAGTATAGGAATCGGAAATAGATCAGTTTGATCCCTTTCTGAGATGACAGTCGATTGATTGGCTCTCGCAGCGATCGCAACAGGTGTGGATCGATCGTGCTCAGTCTGCTGATTCCCGTTGGCAGGATGAACTGGCAGAATATCATGACTCTGATTCGGTAGGAATGGTTCCGATGGGTGATTCCTAAGGGGACGATCGATTAAAACCTCATGGTTCCACAACGGATCACTTTGCTGAGAATTCGGGTTTGCTGCCGGAGGATGACTGCTCTGGAACTCTGGACGATCGCCCCAAACTGGGTGCCTCAACCCTAACGGTGCAGGAGATGGAACGCGATCGAATTTCCAATTCTGTATGTCAGCGTGAGTCAGAGTCTGAGGATAAATTGTACGATTGTGGGAAGAATCATCAAAATGATGTTCACAAGGAGAAAGCTGCTTTTCTAATTGAGTTAACGGATCTAGAAAAAGACTGTTTAAAATAGGGGGAGCAAGGGGCATTGGGTTCGATCGCACTAGTGCTTTAGATAGGGCTAACAAGTTTTGTCCCGATCGTAGTATTTCGTGAGTGGCTTGCAATCCATGGGGCGATCGTTTCATGTACCCTCCTGATGGGTCTGTTCCCACGCCATCAACTTTTCAATGCCCGCTAAATATACGGCAACTTGTCCTGGTGTGAGCTGGCTAACTTGATCGGGAGTCCAACCAAAATGTTTGGCAAGTAATAAATGGGTTTGTCCTAGGGAAGAGTTGACTGCTTGATCCAAGGCGGAACCATCGGCTCCTAGTCCAGAGAGACGATTAATTTGAGCGACTAGGTAGTGAACTAAGCCTACATGCATGTGCCGAATTTGATCGAGTGTTAAGGGCGGTTCTATTACGGCTTCTTTAATCATCAGGATGGGGACTAGGCTTGCATCATCACGGGCTGCCCGAGAAATTAGGGTCATGGTTGCCAAACTTAAGGGACGCACTCGCACTCGCTGTCCTTTTTGAGGCCCTGATCCATTGTGAGAATCTGGACTCGCCCCTTCAGTCGCTGGATCACTCTGAGGATTCAGGATCGCGGCTGGAATGATCACGTCATGGCTGCCTTGACTGCCCAAGAGTAAGTCTGCAGCGGTTAAATAGGCAATTTCAGTCATGGGGGGATTATGTTTCTTCAAATGAAATTCGCAATGCTTGGAATGATATGGCTTCCATGACAAATTCGTCGGATGGGATGGTGTAATGCCAACTGTCGAATTTTACGCCGAAGATGGTGAGGGTGGTGCTTTGATCGGGTAAGGCTGGGTTGTTCAAACGGGCGATAATGTTAAAGGCGGGTTGCACAAAGTTGGGTGCGGAAGGGGGACTGACTGCGCCGTCTCCTAATAGGAGTCGCAAGAGTGCGCCGTTTACATGGGCACGTTCTGCTTTGCCGGATACGCGAATGATGCCGGGTCGTAGATGGGTGGGATAGCGTCGTCCAATTTCATAAAAGGGTTTCAGATCACTAAAGACGGATACTGCTACATTGCGCAAACGCCCTACTGCATTGCTCAAATCATACTGAGTTACCAGTCCGTCGGCGGCTCCTCCTTCTGGGGACGTGGCATCTTCTACCCCTAACACTAGGGCTGCATCGATCGCACGAAAAACGTCATTGGGCATGGTTGATAACCTCGCTTATGGAACTTCGCGTGAATGGAGAGAATGGTCGATCGGGGCAGGTGTTGCTCACGTACCCCAGGGGAAAGGCAGGGTTATTTCAAATTCATGGTGACTCGGATAAAGTCGATGCTGAAGGTGGGTTGCAAGGTCATGACGACGTTTACTTCTCCAGCGATTTCCTGGGCACGGGTGGCGGAAACTTCTAATTCGTACCCTGTTAGGGCTTCATCTTCTACCATGCGGGTCAGGAAGGCATCTAAAGTGGCTTTTAAGGCTCCGCGCACCCGTTCGTTGTTCAAGCGTCCAATATAGGGGTTTGCTGCCGATCGCACGCCATATTTGGCATAGTCTACAATTCGCCGGGTGGGGATGGCGGAAAAGGGATCGCCTTCGCCTGCGGTGGTGAGACCTTTGACGACTCGGAATCCCAGTTTGGGCACAATGGTAAGCACATTGCGTTTGATCAGTTGTTCCTGCTGTCCGCGATTGGCATTCAGTGCCAGACCAGAGACGTTGACTGGCTTGTTGGTCAAACTGGTTTGTACCGGCAGGGAGGCAATCAAGCCTGCGATCGCCGCTGCTGTATAGGTTGGAGGGAGGGTGGAACCATCGGCAAAGGCTAAGCCTGGGGCCACCAGAATCACACGCCCGTCTGCCAAATCATGACCGAGAAAATCTGCCACCGTTGCACCGCTCGCGCCAATTACGCCAATCCGCTCGTAGTCTGTCTCTTCCGTGGCTTTTAAGTGGGCGAGTAAGACCGAACCCATTTGATCGGCATCCTGACCCGCTAGGACGACAATGTTAATGAGTTGATTGGCGATCGTTTCTAATCCCGCTTTGTATTCATCTGCGCCTGCGCCTGCACCATTACTACCTGGCGTATTGCTTCCGGTGCCGAAATAAGCACTAATATTGGTTGCTGGTTGTAAGCCCCCATGGGTTGCATTGGCGGCTGCGGTGACGAGTTGCGATGATTGATTGACCTGTTGAGCTAACCATCGTCCATCGGGTGCTGTCCATTTTTCAACCGATGCACCGACGACCAGCCGCACTTGCACGCAGGCACTTCGCTCGACAATATAATTTGCAATTAAGCGATCGCCATTCGCCGCATTGGGAGCATCACCGGAAGCAAAGTCGAGATCACCATTCCAAGTCGTTATCAAGACTTCTCCATTCTTTAATGCTGGGGAGTAGCCGATCGCATAGGTGGCTGTCACGGTTTCTGTGGTCGGCACTTGGGTGGCGGCAAAAATGAGTTCTCCTGTGGCGGGGTTAATCCGGAGGGAATCGGCGTCGGGCGCAGCCCCCGCCCCATAGATCAGCTTGCCAGTGCCATATTCCCGCACCACCTGACCATTACTGCCGCGCACCACCACTTTGTTAACCGCATCCACAGTTTCCACAGGCGTAGTCACCGTGCCGCCATTATCTTTCTGGAGTGCTAGGAAAAATCGTCCACCGACGGGTCTGACAACCTCATTTTTCACCACCCGTTTATACAAAATATTTAAAGGGGTCATTAACTTAGTAATGCCTCGGAACATCCGAATTTGGTTCTCTGCTGAGGGTAGGATGCTCCCATAGCGCAATTGATCAAATCCCGTGGTCAAGGTCTCCCCAGCAATGCGGCAGTCGTCTTCTGCATCACTCATTTCCACTTGCAGACTATTGCCCCAACTTCCCGGCGTTTTGGCGGTTAGGGTGACGATCGGGCGGGCGGCATTATCTTGAATGGTGTAGGTCGCATGGGTGCGGCTCGGATCAGCCACTCGGACGGCTACAACACTAGAAGCCCCATTGTTATAAATCTGCTCTAGCGATCGCACCAGCGTTAGGGGATGACTGCCATCTTCCGGCTGAGCAAAGCGATCGGGCAGACCAAAGATTTCCCGCGCTTGGGCAAATCCAGACAGGGTCATCGGTTCTCCCACGGGACCACTCGCTGCGGTACCAATCACCCCCACAATCCCAGTTGCAATCCGTCCTGCCGCAATCAGTCCTTCCGATCGCACCGTAATATAAGTGCCTGGAATAATCATTTCAACCATAAGGATATGTCGCTCCCCTTAAAATGCAAGCGGTCTAAATTGATGCCATGAACTCAGGATCGAGATCACCCCTGAACTCCCTAGAAAATTAACCTTAAAAATGGAGGAAAAAATGGAGAATTAAGGGTGCTTTTCTAGTTGCTATTTCGCTTAAATCTGTTACAACAAAGTTTTCAGAATGAATCATGCTGAGAATCCCTCAACCGTTCATCAGAGTTCGATTTCAAAAATATGAAATTTGAGGTGATTTAGCAGTGTTCTTAATGGTAGATGCTTTTTTTACGTAATAAATGAATATCGTAGCGTTGAATCAGGAATTGGGTTAACGTGGCACTCTAATTCACCCAGATTAAATGATAAAAAATGCATCGATCGCAGTTTGTGAAGTTTTGCAAGAATTCTTCAGATCCCGTTACGGCAGCAAGTCAGGTGGGTACCGCTTCGCTTCAAACTCATGAGTCGGATCAAATTCATGAAGTCACCCTTTGATGTGAGGTGATTGTCATAGCTTAAGCGATATCGCACATTGATAGTTCATGCGATCGCTCTCGGAATTGCATCAGTCGATCTTGTAGAGAAATAGGTTACCCCACAATCCTCATAAGGAGTTGGCGAATGCTAAAACGAGCTTTGCTGCTGGCGGCAGCTACAACTTTGATCGGTGCGAATGGCGCGATCGCGGGGGCGGATGCTTGGGAATATCAAGGGGTTGCTTCCACGGGCGAAAAGGTGTCGCTGAATTTAGATTCGATCGAAGTGGTGATGAGAAGTCTGGGGATGAAGCGCCCGCCCAGTTATTTTTTCACCTACCAAATTGGTGCAGAGCGAGTTTTGGCCATGACCAACTGCACGGGAACCTTTTCGCCCGTTTCTGCCAATGGAGTCACCTTTGATAATTGGATGAGACCGACTTCTAAAGCCACCCGTCAGATGCTCGATCGCGTTTGTAGTTACCCTGTCAAAACGGTACGCGTGTTTTCACCGCCCTCCAATGTGCGCACCATCCCTGAAGGAGATGTTCTCTGCACGCTCCGGAGCCAGACTAAAATTACCACCTACGGGGCCTATCAACAGGGCGATTGGTTGTACACCGATGCTTGTGGCAGGTTAGGGGTCATTCATTCCAGCCAGATTCGATAATTCATGTAATACCCAATCAACTCATCATTGCAACACATCCCGATCCCCCTAAATCCCCGCGCTGACGCGCCGCTGCGCTAGAAATAAGGGGGACTTCAAACGAAAAAGCAAATGGGAATACGATTGCTGAACCCTTGAATTTGGCTCGGTTCCCTCTTATCAAGGGGGCTAGATCGCTGTGATGCTGATGAAGTTGAGAATATGCAACAGCCCGATCGCCGCCTCGACAGCATCAGCTTCACCGATCAGTTGCAGTTGGATGCGTTTGGTTTGACGTTTCATTGGGTTTCCTCAAACAGAAATAACGTGGACGAGGAGAACCCAAAAAACTAGCCGCCCCGTTGTCTGACATGACAAAACAGGGAGGCTTGGAGTGCTAAAATGCAATCCAGGTCACCATGCTGGTGTTGACAGCTTGGGGGCTTAGCGATCGTTTTAAGTTGGTTCCTCAAGGCGATCGCGCCAGGTTTTGGGGCTTAAGCAGAGAAAAATTAGATCTGCTGCTCAATCATAGCAATTTAGCGGCAATCTGCATTTCCGTCAAGCCTATAGTCTCCTATTCTGGGGAATTTAGGAGGCAGTGATCTGTAGTAATTTCAAATTGGTTTGCTATAATACAGAATCTACGCACCATTGAGACAGATCGTAACACAGTCAGCCTCAATTCATCAGGGTTTGACAATCCAAAATCGCAAATCTAAACTCCAAAATTGGTATCAGGTAATCGTTGAAAGTGATCATGAAACAAACATGGCAGAACATTTCTTAGCTTGGTGGAATGTCGAAAATCTGTTCTCTGTTGAGAATGATGGCGATCGCTCTGACAAATTGACACGGGTCATTGGAGCAGAACTGATGGGGTGGACTGCCGAGATTCTCGACAAAAAGTTGAACCAGTTAGCATCTGTGATTAAAAGATTGAACGGCAACAAAGGTCCCGATATTCTGGGTTTAGGTGAGGTGGAAAACCGCAAAGTGCTAGAGCAACTGGTTCAAAAGCTTGCACCTTTGGGCCGAACCTATCAGGTGATCCATGCCGACACCCAAGATCAGCGGGGTATTGATGTCGCATTCATTTACGATCGTGCTAAATACAAAACCTTAGAAACAGAGGTATTCAACCATTTTATTTTGCGTCGCAATGCCACAAGAGATCTGGTACAGGTCAATTTTTATACCATTCCTGGCGATCGACGATTGGTAATTATTGGCAACCACTGGCCGGCTCGTTTGGGCGGTGAACTGACCTCAGAACCCTACCGCATTATTGCTGCCGAAACCTTAGCCTACTGGCATGAGCGCATTCTGCAAATTCACGGTAAAGATCAAGGGGTGGTGGTGATGGGCGATTTTAACGATGAACCCTTTAGCCGCTCAATGGTGGACTATGCGCTCTCAGAACGCAACCCAGCGCGGGTAAAATCTGCCCGTGCCAAAAATCCTTATCTCTATAATCTGATGTGGGAGAAAATGGGGCAAGGCGAAGCGACCCATGCTTTTGAAGGGGTGCCAACCGTTTTGGATCAAATTTTGA
>JAYKGX010000243.1:0-12173 GCA_035285565.1 Synechococcales cyanobacterium | reverse complement strand
TTTTAGATTTTAGATTTTGGTGCAAGCAGCCTTGGGGGACACGACTGAACCCGATTTCTGGGAGTGAGCTAGCATTGAGCTTTTGTACCATCAGCTAGTTTGGTTTTTCACGTTAGAGCATTTAGGCAAGTCCGTCAAGCCAAAGGAGCGGGAACTCGATATCGATCGCCCAACCTAGCCGATCAGCTTTTACCCGAAAGCTCCGAACATTTACCCGAAAGCTCCGAACATTTACCTGAAAGCTCCGAACATTTGCTCGAAAGCTCCGAACATTTGCCTGACGAGCAAGCGTACATCCTGCAAACCCATCCAACCCGCAAGACTGTCTCACAGTGACCCCACTCAGACCATCTTCAAGATCATCCAACCTCAGGGTGCTACTTATGTCCTAGACTGTAGGATATTGGTCGCATTCATCATTGCCCAGAAAGCGATCGCTCCTTCAACCCATATGAGCAAAATGATATGAGCGAAATTGACCCCCTCCAGATTGCTGAAGACTATAGCCAATTCGTTCCTTTCACAGCACGGATGATGGCAGTCATGCGATCGCGGGAGACAAACCGAGCGGATCGATTATTTAATGACCCTTTCGCCGCTCAGTTAGCCGGAGAAGAAGCGTTTCAACAAGTTGATCTCAAGCTCACTTCACAGGATCAAACTTATATTGCTGTTCGGACTCGTTTTTTTGATGACTTCCTGGCTAATTCTCAAATCAATCAGGTGGTTCTTTTGGCCGCTGGGTTGGATACTCGGGCCTATCGCTTGCCCTGGACTCCAGACATGGCAGTCTATGAACTTGACCACCCAGAAGTGTTGGCTTACAAGGCTGACTTGCTCAAATATACCAGTCCGTCCTGTAAACATCACCTGATTGCTGCTGACCTTACCCAGCCTTGGGAAGAAAAATTACTGTCAGCGGGATATTCTCCCACATCCCCATCAGTTTGGTTGATTGAAGGCTTACTCATGTATTTATCAGAAGCACAAGTTCATGCACTACTGGCATCCGTCTCTAATTTATCCACCCATGGAAGTCAGCTTGGTGTGGATCTGATTAATGTCAAGGCTCTGGCATATGGCCCTTACAAAGGTTACTTTCAGTTTGGGGCAGACATTCCAGAAAAGCTGCTCTCCCAGTATGGCTGGCAAGCTGAAGTGACTCAGCCCGGTGAAGAAGGTGCAAATTTTGGGCGCTACGTTGAGGCGTTCCCTCCTCGTGATGTTCCCGATATGATGAGAGTTTTTTTAGTCAAGGCAAACAAGCTGGATGTTGAATCTCAACAATGAGGTTGGAAACGATGAGGTCGGCAGTCCAAACCGCAGTGCAAATCAACGATCGCTGGCGTTGGGTTGAACAACGTGAAACCCAACCTACGACTGATGGTAAAACTAATCGATTTCTAGTCTGATCTCAATGTAGGTTGGGTTAGCGATCGCGTAACCCAACCATTACTGGCTAATCGGTTTCTAGCATGATCTCTCTAGCCGCAACACAGATGACCGTCGATTCGCCCCGTCTCCGGACGAGTTGGCTCCATTCATAGGCGCTGATGAAGTTGAGAACATGCAAAAGCCGGATCGTCGCTTCAACGGCATCGGCATCCCCGCTCAGTTGCAGGTTGATTGGTTTGGTATAGCGTTTCATTGGGTTTCCTCAAACATGAATCACGTGGACGAGGAGAACCCAAAAAACTAGCCGCCCCGTTTTCTGACATAGCAAAACAGGGCGGCGCGGAGTGCTAAAATGCAATCCAGGTCACCATGCTGGTCGATGCAGCTTGGGGGCTTAGCGATCGTTTTGAGGGTGGTATCTCATAGCGATCGCGCTAGATTTTTGGGCTTAGGCAGAGAAAATTGGACAATCCTCTACAACCTAATCATAGTACTCTAGCGGCGATTCGGGTTCCCGTCAACTCTATTGAGGTGGGAAATTTAGGAAAGGAGCGATCGCAGTCCAGTTGCAAGGCGTTGGATACCTGCGATGGCGGTGTCTGGCTGCAGAGCACCATAGGCAACGCGTAAATAGCAATTCTGTCTGCTAGATTCTGTGCCAAAGGTGTCGCCAGGAATGACTGCAACCCCATATTCCTGCACAAGCCGCTGAACGAGTTCCATCGCAGAAAGGGGCGTATCAACCCGCAGAAAACAATAGAAAGCGCCATTGGCAGAGGGTAAATTAATGTTGGGAATTTGGCTGAGTTCAGTCAATACGATGTCTCGCACCTGGGCGATCGCGGTTAACCGTTCTGCACAGTAACTTCGTCCAACTTCTAAGGCACCCAAAGCAGCATATTGCGAGGCAACCGGAGGACAAATTAAAATTGTATCCTGCACTTTTTTAAAGGCATCGATTAACTGCACAGGCATGACGAGGTAACCCATTCGCCAACTAGCAAATCCATAGGCTTTCGACAAGCTAAACAATGAAATTGTATAGGCTTCGCTCTCGGAAAAAGCAGCCGGAGAATGATGGTTAACCCCATAGGTAAAGTAATCGTAGGCTTCATCGCTAATGTGATAAATGCCAAATTGCCGACAGAGTTGATTAATCTGCCAAAGGGTCTCTTTAGAATAAACAGCTCCCGTGGGATTATTGGGCGAAATGGTGACGATCGCTTTCGTCCTATCTGTAATCGCTTGACGAATCAGCTCTATTTGCGGTTGATATTGGGCATCCGTTGGCACACAAACCGTCCGACAGCTCGCCATGCCGATCGCCATTTCATGGTTGAAATAGTAGGGTGTCAGTAAGATCACCTCATCCCCCGGTTCTGTCAGGGTCAAGATGATATTCATAAAGGCCATATTACTGCCTGCTGTAACCACCACACAGTTACGATCGTTCAGAACAATCTGATTATCCTGCGCCAGTTTGTGGGCGATCGCTTGCCGCAATTCTGGAATGCCCTCCACAGCTTGATAAAGGTGATTTTTAGGATCAGCAAACGCACGGTTTAAACGATCTAGCGCTTGCGGCGGCGGTGGATAATTGACAACCCCCTGCCCCAGGGAAATCGTACCAGGATGTTGCCGAATCAGGTCACCCACGATCGGAATCACAGGATCTTGAATTAAGTTCATGCGCGAAGGGGGCATTGCCGCCATTCTTCTTTCCATTCCAAACCCCATTCCCAAACCCTACAGCCATTTTCAGATCAAGAAGCCACCTATCTCCCCCACTCCCCCACTCCCCCACTCCCCTCCCCAAAACATATTCCCCCCAACTGCAAATTGCGATAAGACCCTCAACTATTCCAGCCCTTTCTTACGATTCAGCCAAGCCGTCCCGATCGCCAGTAGGAAAATCGCGCCGATCGCTGCAAAAAACAGACCTCGCTGCCCTTCTGCCAAGCCTGCCCCTACCGCTACAAAGGGGGGTTTGGAAATGGGAATGCTGAGGGAGAGAATCGCTAAAAACCGTTTCCAGCCCAGTTTGGTCACACCCAATCCATAGGAAGTAAAATCAAAAAACCCCGTACTCATCAACCCAGTCATCAGGAAAAAGTTGCGTTCCAAATGCCGCTCATGCCAGCGATCGATGCGGGCCATAAAGACTTCCCCCACCATCTGCTGCGCCAAGTGACGGCCATGACGTTTCGACAAATAGAAATTCAGCAAACAAGCCAGAAAATCAGCGATCGCAATGATCAGCACCCCAGGCCCCAAGCCATAAATTGCCCCCGCCACCAAAGCATAGGCCGTGCCCGAAATTACCGGAATCACCACACTCAGCCAGCGCAACCCCAGCAACAACGCCACACCCCACAGCCCAAACTGATTCACCGTGGTACGAATTTGCTCCACCCCATATCGCCGCATCAAAACCGCGATCGTCACCACCATGCCAATTCCCAATAGGAAAAGTAACACCAAGCCCGCTCGTTTCAGGGGAGACAGCTTCGATCTTGGAACTGGTTCGTCTGTGGACTGTTTCATATTCAGTATCGACTTCAACTTTGTGCAGCGCCGTTGAAATGGCAAAATCCCCCAGGCAGTCTAGACACTGTGGAGGATTCTTCACTCATAACCCAACAAGCTAGGAATTAGATCAGCTTGATGCCCCGCAGGACTTTGAACAGCCCGATCGCGGTTACAAAAGCGGCTGATAACAATACAACATACACAACTGCGCCACCCATGGTGATCTTCTCCTCGCAATAGTCGCTGAATAGAGTCTTTAGTTAGCACTATATCAGGATTGTGAGGCAGAGGATGGGGATTTTGGATTTGCGATTTTGCTCCTAGTGGTTAGTCAATCTTGCTTTGAGGGATGAATTGTGGGAGGGGGAGAGGGGGTGGTACTCCGACTTCCTCAGCTTGTATCCATCATTTCAGGCGTGACAATCCACTAGGGGGTCATCCAACTTGTTGTGCAGGATCAACTTGCCACTCCCCCACTCCCCCACTCCCCCACTCCCCCACTCCCCCACTCCCCCACTCCCCCACGACAACCCACTAATTAGCTGCATCACTCCGCCAGCCGGGAATTCCCAAAGCATCTCCTTCAAAGGGTTGACCTTGTAACATACGATTCCAGTAGATCCAGGGCAGCACATGCCGTTTCATGATCCACATGCTGTATCGCTCTTCGCGGGGATCCAGGGGGAAGCTAGAGAGGGGCTGGTTTGTATAGTCAAATTCCGCCATGATGACTTTGCCGTAGCTGGTAATCAGCGGACAGCAGGTGTAGCCATTGTATTTGTCCGTTGCAGCTTGCGATCGCAGAATGGACAGCAAATTGGTCACCAACACCGGAGCCTGCCGCCGGATTGCCGCTGCGGTTTTGGAAGTGGGCAGGGAAGAGGCATCCCCCAGGCTGAACACATTGGGATAAACCTTATGCACTAGGGTATCTTTGTCCACATTCACCCAGCCTTTGGTCGGACCTTCTGGCACCGCGATCGCACTATTTTTGATGAAATCCGGCGCACTCATAGGGGGAGTCACATGGATCATCTCGTAGGGAATGACCACCTCTTCCGCCTCTGTTCCACGGGTGACCTGAAATACAGCCTCTTTGCGATCGCCCCGAATCGCTTTGAGATTATGCTGAAATTTGAGATCGGCTCCATGGCGTTCTGCCACTTTGAGTAACCGTTCTGCATAGGCTGGGACTGGAAAAATGCCCCCCATGGCTGAGCAAAACAACACCTGGGTGCGATCGCGAACGCCTAACTTCCGGAAGGTATCCTCCGCCAAGTACATAATTTTCTGCGGCGCACCTCCACATTTAATGGGCGTGGCCGGGACGGTAAAGATAGCATTGCCTCCCTTGAAGTTCCGAATACAGTCCCAGGTATAGGGCGCTTGCTCAAAGGCATAGTTACTACAAACCCCATTTTTGCCTAGGGCTTCCGGCAGCCCTTCCACTAAGTGCCAGTCGATTTGGATCCCAGGACTGAGGACGAGATAGTCGTAGGTGATCTGTTGACCCGATTGCGTTAAAAGGCTGGACTGTTCAGGTTGCAACTCGGTCACTGCCGCCTGAATCCAGGTAACCTCTGGCGGAATCACACTTTGTTCCGATCGCTGGGTTTCTTCGATAGCATAGGCTCCCCCGCCCACGAGGGTCCAAGCAGGCTGATAGTAGTGCTGGGCAGAAGGTTCAATAATGGCGATATCCAGATCGCGATCGCGGCGACGCAGTTGGGCAGCAACGGTAATACCCGCCGCGCCCCCCCCTACGATCACAATCTGATGATGGGTTGCCTGGGCTTTCGTTCCATTGGCTTCAAGCGCAATCGTCATACTGGAGTTCTCCCGAGGGATTCAATGCAAAAAGAGCAGTGGGGCTTTAGCAACATAGACACCGCTAGGCATTAGACCGCTAGGCATTGAACCCTAGGCTGTCCAACCATCGATCGAGATCCCATCCCCTAAGCGCTGGATTGCCTAAACGCTGAGTCTAAAAACACTTGCAGTTACCAAACCTTCATTGTGTAGATCCCTTAGAAGGCGCTGGGGAACTCTAAGAAATTCTTCAACTTTTTTCACCTTGTTAAGGTTGCGATCGCCAGAAATCGACAGAAGTGAAGCGATCGATTGTCTAACGCTCTAGTGCTGCTAGCAAGCCAAAAATGGGAGAAGTACGGACACAACACCCTAACTTATACAATTCATGAAAAATCATCCGTAAAAATACTTATATTTCATAAAGAAATTAAAAAGATTTACTTAATTTCCCACAAATTTCATTGATAGGGGGTGACACCCCTCATCCCGTTTATGGCATACTATGCTTAGTAGATGCACCCTGATGATAGGGGGAGTTGCCCTAGCAACCCTCCTTTTTTTTCTTTCAATTCGCCCATTATGCATCAAGAGTGCGAGAGTTGCGCTTCAGTTTGAGAAAGTTGCCTAATTGTCAATCCTCCTCTCGTTAGAGATTGCTGTAATCTTCTTGGAGAGAGCTTGGGTCTACCCACAGCGCTTCTGGGTAGACCCAGTCAAGTGATTCCACACCCGGTTAACTACTCTAGTCAAAAGCGGTATTCCGAAAACGGCACGGTATAATCACGAATCAGTTGCACCATCACCAATCAACTGCAGGATGGATGCAATAGCCGTTCATGGATTGAGGGGAAAGGGAATGTCGGACTGGCAGAAAATTACAGGGGGGATCACGGCTCCCAAAGGATTTCAAGCCGCAGGAATTACCGCAGGTCTCAAACCTTCGGGCTTACCAGATCTAGCGTTGATTGTGTCAGAAGGAGATGCGATCGCGGCTGGAGTCTTCACCACGAGTCATGTCCGCGCCGCCTGTGTGGATTACTGCCGCGATCGCCTGAAAGCCAAACCCTACGCCCGCGCCATTCTCTGCAATGCTGGACAAGCCAATGCCGGTACGGGATCCCAGGGAATTCAAGATGCGGAAGAAAGTGCAACTCTGGTCGCCAAGGCGCTCGGAATTCCCTCAGAAGGGGTTCTCCTAGCTTCCACGGGCGTAATTGGTCAGCGGATCAAAATGGAACAGATGCGATCGGGGATTGTTCAAGTGGTGACCCAACTCAGCACCAGCGGCGATACCCTCACCGCCCAAGCGATTACCACCACCGATCTGGTCACCAAAGAAATTGCCCTGGAAACCAAACTGCACGATCGCCCGGTACGCATCGGCGGCATTGCCAAGGGTTCCGGCATGATCCATCCCAATATGGCAACGATGCTGGGTTTTATTACCTGTGATGCAGCCGTGTCTCCCCATTTGTGGCAGGAAATGTTGCAGCGGGCAGCAGACAAGAGTTTTAACCAAATTACGGTGGATGGTGATACGAGTACTAATGACTCGCTGATTGCCCTCAGCAATGGACAGTCCCGCACTCCTGTCATCACCAGTCTGGGTCCCGAAGCGGAAAAATTGGAGGCGATGTTAACGGAAGTCTGCCAGTTTTTGGCGAAGTCGATCGCCCGTGATGGAGAAGGAGCCACCTGTTTGATTGAAGTGCAAGTCACGGGAACCTCCGATGATGCAGCTGCCCGCCAAATTGCTCGGACGATCGCCGGGTCAGCCCTAACGAAATCAGCCATTTTTGGACGGGATCCTAACTGGGGTCGCATCGCGGGAGCCGCTGGACGGGCAGGTGTGCCGTTTAACCAAAACGAGTTAGAGATCTGCCTGGGGGAATTGGTGTTGATGCAGCAGGGGCAGCCTTTGGCGTTCGATCGCACTGCGGCCAATGCCTATCTGGTTCAGCAGGCAGCGCTGAGTAGTTTAGATCCAGCTCATCCAGGTTCTGCCGATCTCGCCGACTACAACCTCCCCGTTGCTGGCAGAGAAGGCGTGCTAGCCCAATCGCTATATCATCCCGTTGTAATCACGGTCAAAGTGGGATCTGGTGCTGGGAGCGGCACGGCTTGGGGCTGTGACCTCAGCTATGACTACGTAAAAATCAACGCAGAATACACCACTTGAGTCATTTTTGACCAGATTCACCGATCCCCTTGCGCTGCTGCGAGAGCAACGGTGAATCTGAGGGGGCGGGTCAAACTCATCAGCCAGAACAAGCAAGCACAAGATCAAGTCACAATTCAGCCTGGGCAGACTAAGCCAACGGTCTAGTTGTTGACCGCACTCGTTTTTATCGTTTGTGAGTGTTAATTGATGCTGAAATTTGCTTCTAACAAAATTGGGACTGTGGCTCTAGGCTTGGTACTCGTTTCGGCTCTGGTTGCGCCTGGGTCTGCTCGTGCGGATCAGCGCAATTTTTCCATGGTGAACGATAGTGAAAAGGTCATTTCCGAGCTGTATGTTTCCCGGATTGGCACCAGCAATTGGGAAGAGGATATTTTAGGAGTCGATGTTTTGGCACCGGGCAGTTCCACTAACGTGAACTTCGCAAGTGATGTCGCAGGACGTTGCCAATATGATGTGCAAGTAATCGCAGGGGGTGAAGCTTCGATCTTGCCAAACGTAGATCTCTGTGAAACGCTTGAGATAATTTACACCAACGAAGGGTTAGTCAGCCGTTAGCTTTTCCTCTCATTAGAACTGACCTGCGAGCGATCGTCTATCCCGATAGTGCGATATCCCGATAGTGCGATCGCTTCTCCCCAACAAGACACCTTCACACGACCGATCAACCAACCTATGTCGCTGCAAAATCCTACTCCTGAGAACGCCAAACTGCTATCCGTCCTGTGCCATGCCTCCGGACTGCTAGCAACCATCTATTTAGGTCTCTTGGGGATTATTATTCCGATCGTCATTATGGCGAGCACCGAGGATGAAATTGTCAAAAGCAATGCCAAGGAAGCGATCAACTTTCACATTTCCACCCTTCTCTATTCAATTATCTTTGCGATTTTGGCTTGCTTCTTGATTGGAATTCCCCTCCTGATCCTGCTATCGATCGCCTGTCTCATCCTACCGATCATCGCCATGGTCAAGTGCGCCGAGGATCACCGAGCCGTCTACTCCTACCCCTTTGTTCTACGGTTACTCACCTAGTAGCCAGAACAAATTCAAAATCGCAAATCCAAAATCCTCACTCTCCCGTTACGATCTTTGGCACTCGGAAAAAGTCTTCTTCCCGATCGGGCGCACAGGCGAGAATGCCTTCCCGGTTTTCATAGACCTGCCGCTGATCCACCCGAGTTACATTACTGACATCGATCGCCCGCGTGGTAGGGAGCACATCTTGGACATCCAGTTCATTCAACAGTTCCACATAGTCCAGAATGCCGCTCAACTGGCTAGCAAACTGTTCTTCCTCTGCTGCCGTCAATTCCAAACGGGCTAGGTTAGCAACTTTGTGGACTTGATCGCGATCGAGAGACATAAAAAATCCTTTCCCTAATAAATCAATACCGTCTGAGTCCCCTCAAACTCCCATTAGAAATAGACATCCATCGTAGAACGACCCGTCGTCTTGAGCCAGTTCTGAGCTTCGATGTAATTGTTGGGAGCAATCAGAATCGCTCGCTTCCAATATTCCGCCGCCTGGTCAAAGAAAGCTTCCCCTGTTTCCTCTTCCCCCCCTTCCTTTGCCCGTTCCCCCTGGTAGTGATAAATCACCGCAATATTGTTCAACGCCTGTGGCATCCGGGGATTCAACTCCAGGGCCTGGTGGTAATAGCCCAAGGCTTCTTCATGTTCCCCCACGCTAGCCTTAATCAGCCCAATATTGTAGAGAATATAGCCCCGATCGTTTGGATCCTCTTCCAGCTTCAACGCCTCAAAGTAGTTATCCAGCGCCTCTGCATATTCCCCATCCGCCTGGGCTGACATGCCATCGCGGTAGTAGGCAAAGGCTTCTTTCTCCTTACGGCTAGCCGGAAACACCTTCAGAATGATGTCCGCCATCACGGTAAAGCTTTTGTCAATGAAGTTATCGTTTCGTTGCGATCGCGGCATAGTCAGCTACTTGAAGTTAGGAACTTAAACATGGAATTTGTTATCGCTCTCTATTGTAGAGAAGTGCGGCTGTCTTGCGAAGCATCCCAGAAAAATCCCCCCCTCTCCCCCTCTCCCCCTCCCCATCAGGCAGAACATTCAGTCACCGGATGAAATCTGAGAGACGCGTTAAGATCGCCCTAGGAGCAGCCTGCTTCATCACCCATTCTTTACTGGCGAATCTTCTATGCATTGGTTCCTAACTGGCCCACTGACGGTAGAACGGGTAACCGTGCCGATCGCAGATTTGCCCCCAGCGCTGAATCGGCTGAAAATCGTTCAAATGTCTGACTTTCATTGGGATGGGCTGCGCCTGTCTCGGCAATTACTCCAGCAAGCGATCGCCGCTAGTAATCGCGAATATCCCGATCTGATTCTGCTGACGGGAGATTATGTGACCCGATCGCCTCAGCCTATCCATCACCTCTGCCAAGCCTTGCAAACCCTCCAGAGCCGTTATGGGATCTACGCCGTGCTGGGCAATCATGACCTGGTATATGGCAACAGCCGCCGCGAAATCACCCAAGCGCTGGAAACCATTGGCGTGCAAGTCCTCTGGAACCAAGTCTGCTATCCCCTCGGGGTAGGACTGGCGATCGCAGGCTTGGCAGAAAAAAGTTCCCGGCAGTTCCAACCCCAAACTGTCTTCTCATCCATTCCAACCAGTACTCCTCGGATTGTACTCGCCCATAACCCCGATAGTGCCATAGCCCTCCAACCCTACCGAGTCGATCTGCAACTTTCAGGCCATACCCACGGCGGTCAAATCCTGATCCCAGGCATGGGTCCGCTGCCAGCATGGGTCGCCCAGCAGTATCGTCAATTGCCCAGCCCCATCAAACACCTCTTCCCACGGTTGCGTAAACTGGATGGGACGTTACAAAATTGGCAGTGGCATCAAGGTCTCCATACCGTAGGGCAAAATCAGCTCTACATCAATCGGGGCTTGGGTACCTACTTACCGGGGCGCTTTCTCTGTACCCCCGAGGTAACCGTAATTACTTTGCAACAGGGTTGAACCAGGGTCAGTAGCGATTTATGCTTAGAAGAGCGAAGTTTTTCGCGATCGCTGAGCGGTTTTCTAGATGAATGCTGGCATGACAAACTCTGATACTTCACTTTTTACTGCTCAGGCAGATACTCCGTCTGTTGAGACCCTTCGGGAGGAATTTCACTCTTCTTCTGAAAAAAACCGCCTTCAACTGATTGATCAACTGGTTCATCAGGGGGCAGCGGGACAGGAGGTGCTGAGAACCTTTTTATTAGACTACAAGACAGGGGAGCAGCAGTTTGTCAAGTATGGAGCCGTGAATGCCGTTGCAGCCAAAGTTTATCAAGCCCTCTACAGCAGCCAAGTGGACAGTCAGCTCGCCTTTGTGCAGGAGCATTTTCCCAATGGGGTTGTGCCACTCAAGTCCGATCGCAACGTGGATTACCGTCCCCTCCAGATTTTGTTGGTTCAACAAAATTTCCTAGAAGCCGATAAGCTAACTAACCTGAAGCTCTGTGAACTTGCGGGTGAGGCAGCGCTGCAACGCAAGTGGATTTACTTTACCGATGTCAATAGCTTTCCAACAACCGATCTACAGACGATCAATGCCCTGTGGTTAGCCCATTCCGATGGCAAGTTTGGTTATTCCGTACAGCGGGAGCTATGGCTGAGTGTGGGCAAAAACTGGGAAAAGTTGTGGAGCAAAATTGCTTGGAAATCCGGCATTAATTGGACGCGCTACCCAGGGCAATTTGTCTGGACCCTGGAGGCTCCCCGTGGTCATTTGCCCCTCTCGAACCAGTTGCGCGGCGTGCGGGTCATTGAAAGTATGCTCACCCATTCGGCTTGGAGCTAGCGAATCGCAACTTCAACGAAACTTGATAGAACATTTATCGTATACACGAATTATTGACTTTAAAATTTGTTGGGTAATGTTTCGCAGAATCTTCTGTAGCCTCAGTAATCTTGACGAGGCAATGCGCATGTTCTGATGAAAGTTCAGTGAACTCTCGAACAATCAAACCGTTGTTCCTGCTGCGCTCACGGGAATGATGGGGTTGGTGAGAGTGTACTCTTGGTAGTGGCTCAGAACCATGAATTGCGATGAGTTTTCTGAAAATTAGAAGGCGGGGTTAGATGGTATTCCCTGAAAGTCGGCTGTCTTGTCGTCTGGATGGTATGGATGCGGCAATGCGCGAACAGCAACGTCAGTCTGTACTAGAAGGATTTGGTTTATTGGAAGCTGATAGCTCTCCAGTGTTTGAAGAAGCTGTACAACTGGCTGCT
>JAYKGX010000242.1:0-3526 GCA_035285565.1 Synechococcales cyanobacterium | reverse complement strand
GTTGGTGTTAATTGTGCTGCAAATCACCAGTCGGATGCTGGAGTATGAAACAGAGCTAATGCTAAAGGCACTCATTTTTATCCTCTGTGGTGCAGGTGTCATTCTGGCAGGCTTGTGGTTTGAGAAGTATATGCAGCATCACCGAGCGATCGCCCCTCAAGCCAGCGATCCATCCCTTCACCCATGATTTCATGGCTTAATACCCAATCCACGGGGCGTTGATCCCGATCGTTACGCGGTAAGCCCCAATTCATCAGGGTTTGCCAATTCAAAATCGCCAATCTAAACTCCAAAATTGGTATAACCCGTTTATCTAGAGGTAACAGCTATGTCGAATTTATCCGATTTCTCTCCTAGAAATCCATTCCGCTTTTGGATTCCACTTGCATTGCAGACGCTGTTGATTGCAGCCGTACCTGCCCAAGCAATCTATACTCATACAACGGGTAAAACGGTTGTCATCAAAACCGCTCCCGTTGATCCCTATGATCTGTTGCGCGGATATTATACTGTTCTCAACTATGACATTTCCCAAGTCAATACGTTGAAAAAGTTACCGGGTTGGAAAGATCTGCCCAAAGAGACATGGAACAAAGATTTTCTGGATAACGGACTGGTGGTTTATGTGACGCTGGAACGTCCCCAGCCCAAGGCGACTGCACAGGCTACTCCAGACCCTTGGAAACCGATCGCCATCAGCCCAAAACGCCCTGATCGGTTACCTGATCACCAAATTAGTCTCCAGGGCAAGGTGCAGCATAATCAGATTATTTACGGGCTAGAAACCTATTACATGCCTGAAAGTCGCCGGGATGAAGTGAACAATACGATCGCCCATAACCAGCGCATGGTCAACCAGAGAGGTGCTAATGCCAAGCCTGCTGTGGTGGAAATTAAAGTGGATGCCCAAGGGAAAGCGGTGCCTGTGCAAATCTGGGTGGCTGATCAGCGTTTTGAGTTTTAAGCAAGAGGATTGGAACCTTGGGGGAGATCTGGGCAATGGGTGAATTGGAGCCTAGACTACACCCATCTCTTCTCCAAGTCAGTATTCGCAATGAACCTGCGATCGTTGACTGCTCCATTCTAACGCGATCGCCTTCTCCCCAATCCAAAATCGCCAATCTACAATCGATAGTTCTTTTCTTGCTAGGTGGGCAACTGAACTCCGATCGTTTTCAACCAGCCCCCAAACCAACCTCCCAAGGCTAAGCCAAATGCTGAAGTCAGGCAAAAAATTAGCAATACTATGAACTTATTGTAGAGATATTCTAATTCTTCCTCAGACTTATTCATGCCAATAACAATGAGAAAAGCGATAATAACTGATGAAATACTATATATGCTTCCCCACAGAATCCCAGCTCCCATGAAATAACTGATAGTTAAACCGCTTGAAACGCCTATCAAAATTATAAATGCTACTATCAATTCTGTATCCAAAGAACGAATCCAAGCTAAAAGTATAGCTAAAGCCATTGACCAAAACAAGAACCAAGCGATACCTCCTAGGTTAACCCCAGCCAAAACTAAAACTGCAATTCCTGTCCATAGTAGTACCCAGAATCTCGCTCTAGATAAGAGCCACCCTAAAGCTAAGAGGCAAGCTGAAAGCCAAGCTAAAACAAAATATGCTGCTAGCAATTTACCCAATGTGCTCAAGGCTAGTGCCATACCAATATAAATATATCCCAGCAATAGTGGAAGTAATGCAATGTACGGAGATGAAAATATTGTAGAACTCAGTCTTGGTCTTGACCTTCTGAATCTGGAAGAGGATTGCAAATAATCTGGGGATGGAGATCTGAAGTTTTGCTTGAAGTCTGAGGTAGAAAAATTTTCCTTCTTTTGGGTTTCGCTTGCTGCCGTGGAAGCTGATACGGAAGATTGTTTGGGATTATGTGAGGAAAAATTCTGAGATGCTGGTTCAGGTGGATGGAGCAAACTGATCCAAGCTTGGATGGATGGCGATCGTTCTTGCATTTCGAGAGCCATTCCTTTTAAAATTGCATCATTTACCCAATCATTAATTTCTGGACGAATTGATTTTGGTGACTCCAGTGTACTACCATAATGGTTCATCAAATTCGCGGCATTGACCGTCATCACATCATGTCCTGCTGCCTGAAGGAGATTAACCAGATATTTTGCCTGAGAATCCTCATCCAGCAACAGTTGTAGACTCACCGAATAATCCTCTCATTTCCAATCGATACCGTTCTTCATTTGCTTCCAGTTTCAACAGATCTGAGTGACTCTCGCAATATTGAATCGCCTCATAAATGGCAGGCAGTGGTAAATCCCAGTTTTCAGCCGCCTGCTCCGGGGAGAATTGATTGGCAATCATATCCTGCCAAACCGTTGCCGCCAGTAATTTATGACCTTTGATATAGAGTTGCTTGCGCCAGGGATGCGGACGGCTCACCAGATATTGCCAGCCTTCCAAAGGAGGAGGATCTTGCATCGATTGAATGACTGCACTAATCAGCGCAAGGCGATCGCGAATCGACAGTTGCGAGGCTTTCTCCGCGAGTTCTTGTAAAGACATACTGCTGAACCTGCGATCGTTGACTTCTCCATTCTAACGCGATCGCCACGCTCCCTTCCAGAACCCATTGCCCCAATCCAAAAGCCAAAATCGCCAATCCCAAATCACGACGATAGTGCTGCCAATTGCCGGGATTGAATTTCCAGATATACCAACAACGCATTCACATCTGCCGGATTCACGCCTCCCAGCCGCGATGCTTGCCCGATCGTCAGAGGCTTGACCTTTGCCAGTTTTTCCCGCGCTTCCTTAGAAAGGGTCGAAATGTTGGCGTAGTCTAGATCCGCTGCTAGTTTGCGGTTTTCCTGACGGGCAATTTGTTCAATCTGGCTCTGCTGTCGGTGAATGTATCCGGCATATTTGATGTCAATTTCTGCACCTTCTTTTTCGGCGCGATCGCAGTCTGGATTGCCTAACTCAAATTTTTCCAAATCTTCATAGTGAAACCCAGGTTTGCGCAATAGATCTGCCAGTGTGATTGAACCTTTGATCGCTTGTTCAGTATAGGCAGCAATCTCACGACCGATCGTATCCTGTTCTTTCACCCTTGTCGCATTCAATCGCACTTTTTCTGTTTTAATGTTATCTTGTTTGCGGTTAAACAATTCCCAGCGGCGATCGTCAATCAATCCAATGTCTCGACCTAGGGGGGTTAAGCGTTGGTCGGCGTTATCCGATCGCAGGATCAGGCGATATTCCGATCGTGAAGTCAGCATCCGGTAGGGTTCCCGCAAATCTTTGGTGCAGAGATCATCCACTAGGGTGCCAATGTAGCTACTTTCACGCGGGAAAATCACCTCACTTTCACTCCGGACAAACCGAGCTGCATTAATTCCTGCTACTAAACCCTGGGCGGCCGCTTCTTCATAGCCCGTCGTGCCATTAATTTGTCCCGCACAGAAGAGACCCTGAATTTTTTTAGTCATCAGGGTGGGATAGCACTGGGTGGCAGGTAGGTAATCATATTCCACTGCATAGGCC
>JAYKGX010000241.1:0-3455 GCA_035285565.1 Synechococcales cyanobacterium | reverse complement strand
CTTGGTATGAGCGAGGAAATGTTCTATTTGCTATGCAACGATCGCAGGAAGCCTTGCAATCCTACGATCGCACCCTCCAGATCAAACCAGATTTTTATAGTGTTTGGCGCGATCGGGGTGTTCTGTTGGCCGCTATGGGGTATGTTCAAGCAGCCTTGGGATCGCTCGATCGGGCCACCGAACTGAAACCGGATGACTATGTCCTCTGGTATATGCGGGGTAATTTGTTAACCAAAGATATTCGTGACTATCAGGCCGCCTTGGCTTCCTATGACCGATCGCTGCAAATCAAGCCGGATTTTGCTGATGCCTGGACAGGAAAAGGGAAGGCCATGTATGAACTAGGGCAATACAGTAATGCCCTGATGGCCTTTGAACGATCGCTGCAGTTCGATCCAACCCTAGCTGTGGCCTGGATGCTGAAAGGCCGAACCTTAACCGCGATGGGACAACGGCAAGCCGCGATCGCAGCGTTACAACAAGCTCTCCGCCTCAAGCCCAACGATCCAGAAGTGTTGCGTATGTTAGCGGGTATGCGTTAACAGCCCGCTATAAGGCTCATCTACCTGGCTAACGGCGGCGGCGCATTCCACTCAACTTTAAAATATCGCTGAAGGTGGCGCAATAGACAGGTTGACCAAAGGTGGCAGGAGTAACGGGATTGGTATGGACAAAGTGGCGATAGCGCATGGCAAAGCGTTCCCAATCTGCCACTTTAATTCGCAGCAACGCAATTAAAAAGTTAGCTAATTTCAGGGTTAAAGGAATGCGGAAATAAATCCGCTTGCCAAAGTATTCACAAGCCTCTTCCATTGCCTGATTCACGGTCATAGCTGGATTACCCAATACTAAATCCCGTGATTCACCTAAGCTGGGAGGCTGATCCACTAAATAACGCACAATGGCGGCTACATCCTGGGCGTGGATAAAGTGGAAACTAGCATCCACTTGAAAAAAGCGCAGTAGCCCAATCCCCCGCATCACTTGAGGAATGCCAGAGGAAATATGAGATAAGGGTCTGCGATCGTCTCCCCCCAATAGCAAGGTCGGAAATAGTGTGGTGATTCTAGGGGTGATGGCCAGTTTGTCCAGTTGGCGATAGCAAACATACTTAGACCGGATGTAGTCCGTCCCAATTTCACCCGCTTCTTTCAGGGGATGGTTGTTGCGATCGAGAATGCTCGCTGTGGAAAAATAAATCACCTGTTCGCAGCGATCGGGATCTAACAAATTCATCAGGCGAATTGTTTTAACCACATTGACATCAAATACTTCTTGAGGGCCACCCCACGAAGTAGCTGTCAAGATAGCACAATCTATCGTTTTGAGGAGATCACTGAATTGCTCAATATCTTGCATATCCCCTTGCAGGAGAGTCACTCCAGGCCGGACATTACAGTCCACCTTCAACTTGTTCGGATCTCTGACCAGCAGAAATAGGTCGTGGGTTGTTTCTTGGATAAGGGTTTCGATCAGGTAGTGGCCGATACAGCCACTGGCACCAGTTACGAAAATCCGTTTGGATGTCATCGGGGAGATTAGAAGGATAGCAAAGGTAGGGGCGGACGATCGCCCCCAGCCTGTTAGGCATGAACAGCAAGCAATTGGTTAACCTGTTTGGCCGTTTCAAAGAAGAAGGCAGCATTTTCTTCTGGGACGGTTGGCAGGATACCATGTCCTAGATTCAAAATGTGCTTATGCCCACCTGCTTTGCGCACCGTATCAAGAATCCGATCGCGAATAAAATCATGGGAACCAAAGAGCGCACAAGGATCAATATTCCCTTGAACACCCATGGCAGACCCTAAACGACGACGGGCATCTGCCATATCTACTGTCCAGTCTACACTGACAATGTCTACGCCTGACTGCCCCATTAATTCTAAAACCCCAGCGCTACCACTGATGTAGAGAATTAAGGGCGTGTCTGGATGGGTCGCCTTGACTTGCTGTACCACCCGTTGCTGATAAGGCATGGCAAAAGTGGCGTAATCTTGGGGACTGAGTTGTCCGGCCCAAGAATCAAACATTTGCACTACCTGCGCTCCAGAATCAATCTGGTAGCGAACATAGGTGGCGATCGAGTCAGCCAAGTGGCCTAAAAATTGGTGCAGCATGGCTGGCTCAGTAAAAGCCATCCCTTTGATGACACTGTAGTCTTTCGAGCTTTTGCCTTCGATCGCATAAGCGGCCAAAGTCCAAGGCGCACCCACAAAGCCCAAGACGGCTGCTTGATTCCCCACCTCTTGGCGCAAGGTCTGGAGAATTTCCCGAATGAAGGGGAGTGATTCTTCCGGTTCCAGCGGCTTTAGTTGTTGAATTTGCTCCAAGCTACGAATTGGTGGATCAATAATGGGGCCGCGGCTTTCCACGATATCAAAGGGAATGCCCATCCCCGGCAAGGGAGTCAAAATGTCAGAGAACAAGATCACCCCGTCGGGTTGGAAAGCACGGAATGGCTGGAGCGAAATTTCGATGGCCAGTTCAGGTTTCTCAGAACGATCGCGAAATGAAGGGTAGCGATCGCGCAGATCTCGATACACTTTCATATAACGTCCAGCCTGCCGCATCATCCAAACAGGTGGACGCTCGACGGATTCTCCTTGTGCAGCCCTGACAAGTAGGGGAACCTGGGTTGACCCGGTCATGAATATCGCTATCCTAAGTTTTTTAAGTGCATTTGCTAGCTTATCACTCCGGGATCACCGTTGTGCGCTTTGTAGGATGGAAAAGCCAAAAGCCGATCGACAATCGATCTACACTAGGCTTAAGACGCTCTATCTAGCTTCTTTGCAGATCATTGCCCGATACCATGGCTGAGTAGCGATGGTGAAGAGACGGGGTGCCCTAGAATAGGCAAATTCCAGCCTGTTTGATCAACTCGATAACTCTCAATGTAGATACGTTTACGTTGAAAGTTCGCAAAGGTTTGTTAAGCGTTATCCCTTGTGAAGGAATCTCAATTCATGACTGTTACTCCCATTCGTCCAACTGAACAACAGCACGACGTTAAAGACCTTTCCCTAGCCCCGATCGGCAAACAACGGATTGAGTGGGCGGGCCGGGAAATGCCAGTTCTACGCCAAATTCAGGAACGGTTTGCCCAAGAGCAGCCCTTTGCGGGCATCCGCCTGATTGCTTGTTGTCATGTCACCACGGAAACGGCTCATTTGGCGATCGCGCTCAAAAATGGTGGGGCAGATGCTATCTTAATCGCCAGCAATCCCTTATCAACTCAAGATGATGTGGCAGCTAGCTTGGTGGTGGACTATGGCATTCCTGTCTTTGCTAAAAAAGGGGAGGACAACGAAACCTACCACCGTCACGTCCAAATTGCCCTGGATCATCGCCCCAATATCATTATCGATGACGGTTCAGATGTGGTCGCCACGCTCTTGCAGGAACGCCAACAGCAACTCCCCGAAATTATTGGCACCACAGAAGAAACCACCACA
>JAYKGX010000240.1:0-12428 GCA_035285565.1 Synechococcales cyanobacterium | reverse complement strand
CAGCTCCTGGAAATGGCAACTCACCTGGAAGAAGCCTTGCCCAGCCGGGTCTTACAGCGGTTGCGCGCACTGGCCGATCGCCTCCGTCAGTACCGCATTGCCAGCCGGGGAGGAGCGATTAAAACCGACTCGCTCGATCGCAGCAATGGTGAAGAAGCTGATGCCCCCACATTACTCGATCGCTTAGCAGCCCCTGCGCCCGAAGATGAGGAACAATCTGATCTGGTTGGCTTTTTGCAAGCCTATCGTGCCAGCTTTCGCAACAGCTTAGAACAAGCCCTGCAGCAGGTGATCGAAATCCGCTTAAAAAAGATGAAAGGAGAAAAAGCGCATCACTTCCTCCAAGCACTCCAACTCTTCCATTGCCAGGGACTTTCCATGGGGGCGATCGCTCAGCAAGTCGGTCTGCAAGCGCAGTATCAGGTGACTCGCTTGCTGAATCTCAAGGCTTTCCGAGAAGATGTGCGCCACTGCATGGTGGAACAGTTACAAGCCCAGGTGCGATCGCAAGCTGCAAAACTGGTGGATCCAGACAAGCTCGCACGCCTCGATGAAAAAATTGTCCTAGCGCTGAATGAACAAGTAGAAGGCATGATGGAAGCAGCGGCGGCTCAGGCTCAAACCCCCAAAGATTATGCCAAAGGTAGTTTATTTGCAGCGACCCTCTGTGCGTACCTCGATCGCCTCCCTACTAGTAGCCCAAGCTAATGGAATCCCTCAGCGATCGCATTTGGCGTGAAAATGTTCCATGAGGATATGACAACACAAGGCAAAAAGTGAATAAGTTCTCCCTAGGCAAAAGCTATAGGGGCATAGCTAGAAAAATTCATTGTTTGCTAGACGGGTGTGACAGACTTGCAAGTGAGCCATCGATTGCAGAGGAGGTATTTCCACCAACCACTTTGATACCCAGCGCACACCCCACTCAATCTCTATTCCCTATCTTCTTCACAAGCTCATGACCTATTTCCTGAGTGACAATCCAGATATCTACCAGTTGAACTCCCTCGCAGTGGATGCCATTTCCTTCACCGCTGCCCAGGTGCAACAAGCGCTGCAAGCCAGCCAAACCGTCAGCCCCAGCCAGCAATGGACTGTCTATCGTGACCAGTTGGCTCAGGTCGGGTTAGTGCATTGGTTAGCCGATCGCGACCTAGATGCGCAAATTTCAGAACCAATTCCAGGGCAGAGTTTCAGGTTCACTGATGATGTAGTCGTGAATGGGTTTTCTCTGAAAGCGATCGCCACGAGCAGCCTTGATGAGGCAGAGGTCAGTCTTCCGGTGAGTTGTTTAGAACAACCTGCTCAGATTTATGTGTTAGTCGAAGTAGCCGAAGAGTTACAACAGGCTTGGGTCAAAGGTTTCATCCGCCATGACCAACTTCAGACCCAAATTTCCCAGCCGGATCAGGAATTTTATGATCTGCCGATCGCGCTCTTTGACCTAGAACCTGGCAATTTACTCCTTACCCTACGCTGTGCTGAAACCAGTACGATTCCTTTGCCCCAGGCGCTCCCCACGGCGATGCGTCAAATGCCCAGCGTATCGCTCCCCGATTTGTCTCAAACGGTTTTGAATGTTCGCCGTTGGTTAACGGATCAAGCAGATGCGATCGCCGAGGATCTGACCAACCTCTCGACAAATCTCTCTTGGGTGCTGTTGCCGCAGCCTGCCTATGCGATGCGATCGAGTGAAGGCTTGGAAATGCGGTTTGCCAGTGATGCTGCAACGGAATTGGCCCAGGTCTTACAACTCTTGCGATCGCAGGGGGTGCAATTGCCAGCAGATGCCCGAGGTGGCTATCAGAACTTAGAAGTTGGGGGTGCCGCTTTACGAGTCTATGCTATGGCAGGTACGGTATCGGTGAATCCCGCCGAATGGTCTTTGTTGATCATCCTCGGTGGTCAGTCTGGTTCATTACCGGATGGAATTACCCTACGGATCAAAGCAGGAACAGGAACTTCGCCTGAACTCCTTACTAATCCGCTACTGGTAGAACAACGCTTTGATGCTGCAAGTCAGAATGCTTATCTGTATGCAGATGTGATTGGTAATTGGGATGAAACGTTTCAGGTGGAAATTGTGCTGGCGAACGGCATCGAACAGACGTTACCGATCTTTGTCTACGAGGTCGATCGTTAACCTAGGTGATCGTTAACCTAGGCGATCGTTAACCTAGGCGATTCAATACTCAGTTCTGCACCCTTAAATCTCTAAAATGTAAATCTCTAAAATGTTGGGTTTCGCTGGCACTCAACCCAACCTATATGACGCTCAACCCAATTTACGACTAAGTAGTGCTAGTTATATCCGTAGTGTTAGCCATTTCGTAGTACCTGTGATGCGACTCAAAGTCTTCCGAGTGGAAAAAACCTGTTTGTTTGAACTCACTTGGGGCGATGGGCAACAGGTCACTGCACAGTTGGACTACCCCGAATTGCTGACCTATCATTATCAAACTTGGCAAACCGCCTATTTAACCTTTTATCGTTCGTCGCTGCGTGCTCGGGTGAATCACAGTGGTAATTTGCCCCCCGCTGCGATCGACTATCGGGCCCAATTAGTTCAAGCCGAAGCACAGTTTCTCGCAGAGTTCTATAGTTGGCTCAATAGCCGGGAATTAATTGAAATTCGCTCCACGATCGCCTCGTTTCGTCCGAGCAATCCTGCGCAGCCCACCGATGTCTTTCTCACGACGGAACCGTTGGAGTTAGCTCGTTTCCCTTGGGAAGCTTGGGAAATTGGGACGGAATTCGGCAAATCTCACCAGATCCGCTTTGTGCGGACTCCTGCTAATTTGCGTCATGAGCCGATCCAGCGTCGTCGCCAAGGTCGAATGCGGATTTTAGCAATTTTGGGAGATGAGACCGGGTTAAATTTCCAAGCCGATCGAGAAGCGATGCGATCGCTGAGTAAGTTAGCCGATATCACGTTCATTGGTTGGCAGGCAGGGCAAGATAGCACCGGACTCAAGGAACGAATTGCTACCGCGATCGCCGATCCTCAGGGTTGGGATATTCTGTTTTTTGCGGGTCACAGTAATGAAACGGCTGGCGGAGAGTTAGCGATCGCCCCCAACACCACCGTTCTGATTCGGGAACTGGGCGCTAAATTGATCGAGGCCAAAAAAAATGGACTTCAGTTTGCCTTATTTAATTCCTGCAATGGGATTGGGATTGCCAATTCGCTTTTAGATTTGGGTTTAAGTCAAGTTGCAATCATGCGGGAACCAATTCACAACAAGGTTGCCCAGGAATTTTTACTGCAATTCGTTCAACAACTTGTTCAAACTCGTGAACCTAATCAACAAAGCGATCGCTTCTCGGAATACAAAGATGTTCATGAAGCCTTACTTTCAGCCTGCCAGCATTTAAAACTAGAGCGTAACCTCACCTATCCCTCTGCCTATTTAATTCCTTCCCTCTTTCGCCATCCCCACACCCCCTCTTTCCAGCTCAAGCCTTTTGGGGTCGGAGACATCCTTCGGCAAGCGATGCCCAGTTGGCAGCAGGTCACCGCCCTTGCCATCACCGCTGGACTCAGCTTTATGACCCCTCTGCAGGATTTACTGCTAGATTCTCGACTCTGGGGGCAATCAGTCTATCGCCAAACCACTCAGCAACTCCCTCCCTCCAAGCAACCGCCTGTCCTCTTAGTCCAAATTGATGAAGAATCGACCCAGGGAGAGGCTGGCTTAGATGCTCGAAAAGTGTATCCGATCGATCGCGCCTATCTGGCTCGGCTACTGGATCGCGTCAGTCAACTCAAGCCCAGTGTGATTGGCATCGACTATTTGCTCGATCGCCCGACCGAGGAAGATCCCAAACTGGCGGAATCGGTGAATCAGTTGCAGAAAAATGGGTCTTGGCTCATCTTTGCCTCGATCGCCAAACCTGCTAGCGAAGTCGGTCCCATTCATCGCATTGCCAATCCCCAACAGACCATGCAGGGCTATATTGACTTCTACCCTTGGTATTTAGAAGTCCAACCCAAAACCACCTGCCTGCAACATTGTCCCTTTGCCTATTTGCTGGCGCTCTCTAGCTTGGCACACCAGGAACAACAGAGTGGAACTTTTCAGCTCAATCAACCGCCCAAAATCGAATTACGCCGACACCTGATCACGCAACTGAATGCGATCGCCCCAACCCAAAGTTCCGCCGCCTTGCTGCTCCGTCAACCGTCGTCTCACCCGACTGCCACCAGTGAAGTCAATGTGCCCAAGCTCTGGCTACGTCCCATTATCGACTTTTCCATTCCCCCCGATCGCGTCTACCGTGCCATCACCGCCAAACAACTGAAACAAACCCCTACCACCGAAGTCATTGCTCAGTCGATTGTCCTGATTGCAGCGGCTGGCTATGATCAAGCCGGGTTAACGGGGCAGGGGGAAGATAATTTTCCGGTTCCACGCGCGATCGCCCATTGGCGCAAAGATGACCCGATCCAGCCCGACGTACTGACGGGAGCCGAAGCCCATGCCTACATGGTGCATCACTTTTTGAATCAACATCAAGTCACCCCAATTCCCGATCTCTGGATGATGGGTCTAGCGGCGATCGTGGGACAAATGACTCTTTTGGTCAGTCTGTATCAACCCAAGTCTAAGCAAACTCCCTCTCATTTCTCCAGACAAATTTTTCGGAACTTACTGCTAGGAACAGGAATCTATGGGTTGGTAGGCTTACAAGTTTATGTAGCCGCTGGGATTCTGCTGCCTTGGCTCTTTCCCAGTGCAACACTTTGGATTTATTATTTGCCCATCCTGAGGAGAAAGACCCGTGCCTAAATCGCTATTCCAATCTACCAAAGGTTTTACGCTGACACCCTGCTTGCTGGCGATCGCCCTACTGATGACCAGCGGGATGCCCATGGCAGAGGCTAATCGTAATCAACCCAAACCTTTTTCCTGGGATAGTGTGCTGAAAGTATTTCAAAAGGGACCTCGCCAAGGAGGGACTCGGGATGCGCTTTGCATTATTGCCCCGCTGAATGGAATGCCCGGTCAGGTGTCAGAGGTGTGGAATTCCCGTCCGACCCTGGTTTGGCGCGGCAATCTGACTCAGCTTGAGTTGGTGGAACTTCAGGGAAAAACCGAACAATCTCTGGGACGCTTCCCGATGCAAGGCAGCAAGAATTGGAACCAGTTCACCTACAATGGCAAACCCTTGGAACCAGGCAAACGCTATGCTTGGCTGCTATTTGATAGTGGTAAAATGCGCAAATTTCCCATCGCCCGAATTCGGTTTCGGCTGAGCGATCCTGCCACTCAAAAAGCCATTACGGATGGTCTGAAACAATTACGCGCTGCCGATCGAGAAACCTTACTGTACGAACGGGTCAACTTTCTGACCGAAAAAGGATTCCATAGTGATGCGATCGCAGAGATGGTGACTGTATCACATCCCACCCCAGAACGCATCAAGGCGATTCAGGATCTACGAATTCTCTGCCAAGATCAAATCACTTCCGCCCCAACTCCAACGACCGCTAGACCCTAATTGAATCAGGCCGATCGAGGTGATTCCTGGCGAAGGTTGGTCACGATCCTAGGCAACCTGCCCCCCCTGTAACTAACCAAATGGCATAAAAAACCCCCCAGCCAGCGCCAGGGGATAAATCATCAGGGTGCATCTACCAATTCCTTCTTCCAAGCAAGATAATTCCATCCGGAACAATTTCCTACCGATGCTGCAATCGCCCGATTCAAAGCCAGCTCCTTAGCCTGCTAACGTGCCAGCTCGCGATCGCACGGCTGCCAAGAGATCCAACGGCACTCGCAAACTGTTGAGAATCCGACCATCGGAGCTTTTGCCGTGGTAGTCACTGCCGCCCGTCATCAGCAAGTCATAGTGCTGGCAGAGTTCCTGCAAACGACGCGTCTCACTGGGTGAATGGGTGGGGTGAAACACTTCTAGCCCCTGTAACCCTGCGGCGACCAATTCTGGTAAGACCGTCTCCACCGTACCGCCACGAAACAGGTAGGGATGGGCCCACACGGGAACTGCCCCACATTCTAAGAGCAAGCGAATGCCATCGACAGTGGGAAATTTTTCGTGCTCCACATAGGCAGGTTTGAGATCGCCCAAAAAGCGATCGAAGGCTTCCTGAGGTGTATTCACATAGCCTGCTTGCACCATTGCCATCGCAATATGCGGTCTACCAGGAGCCATGTTATCTGCCAACTCGGGTAACGGAACCGGATAGCCCAAGGCTGCTAATTTCTCAACGATTGCTACAGCACGGCGCTTTCGTCCTTCTAGGCGTTCTTGGAGGGGGGCTGCCAGTTTGTCGCGATCGGGATAAAACCCCAAGACATGCAGCGATCGCCCATTGTGAACCGTGCTCAGTTCCAACCCCGGTACAATTTCCAGACCATGGGGTTGAGCAGCAGCGATCGCTTCGTCCCAACCTGCTGTGGTGTCGTGATCGGTGATGGCGAGAGCTTGCACTCCAGCCGCGATTGCTGCTTCGACGAGTTGGGTGGGGGTAAGGGTGCCATCAGAGCAAGTGGTGTGGCAATGCAATTCCAGCATGATTTCACGGGTAATGGGGGTGAGCATTCAATTCGAGCCTTTAGTGTAGCCTTCCCCAAGAGCAGATGTCATGGAATCCTCTTTGATTTAGGGGGATCGGGGATCGTTGGAATTCATGTTTTTGAGCAATTCCCTTTCAGGAAAACCGAACTCTGAGGTGGAAGTTGCCGAAGGATAGAGGAATTTACGAGAAATTTCGGATCTGGGTCGATCATTTGGCGGATCAAACTGCATAGTTCTACGGACCCAGACCTATATTTCATCAGAGCGATGAATCCAACGGGATCAATCCCCAGCAATCAGCCCCAAAGCAATGAGAAGACAGAGACAGGAGTGGGAATCATGGCTAAGCAATCTTTTGGAAAAACCGTTGCAAAGTTAGCATTTCAAACCGTTATGTTTATTGCCACTGAAGCCCTACTAGGCAGCACTGGACTCGATACGATCGCCGACTACAGCGAATTTATTTCTCACCAGGAAGATACAATCACCCTCAGCTACACCTATAGTGTTGAAGTTATGATCCCTCAACTATTGAGTCAATATGCAGTTTAGTATACTTTTTGTTGATTGCAATTGCATTCTTCAGTGATACACTTCTCATTTTTCAGTGATATCAATCACACCTTTCCTTTTCTCACATCACTCCTGTTTTATTACTTACCTCGGCTGATATTACGGTCGAGGTTTTTTTTGCAAATTAAATGCGAAGGAGAAAATCGCTGGCTGAGAGACTAGTCCCGCCTGCCAATGTTGCGAATTGTCCACCACCCGTTAGACCCGCAGTGGCTCCGTCGGGATTGTAGAAGAGGCTACCGTTGGCGCGGTTGAAGACGATCGGGGCACTGCTGGCTCCGGCGACAGTTGCACCGTTTGTGGTTTCGTGGATGGTGGCAAATTCGCTGGGACTCAGGGAACGGTTGGCTAGGCTGGTGAGGGCAGCGAAGGTGGTTTTGCCAAGGACGATTTGGTCGAGATTGCTGGTGAAGTCGGTGATGCGATCGATGCCTAAGTCAGCCGTCGTAAAAGCAGTTCCAGAATCAAAAACGAATCGATCGGCACCCCCTCTGCCCGTAAGCAGATCATGACCTTTGCCCCCTACTAAAGTGTCATTTTCAGTGGTGCCTTCCAATTTGTCATTTGTGTCTGCGCCTAAGCCCAGGTAAGCATTCCACAATTGCACCTCGTTCCACACAATGCCATCACTGAAGGTAATGCTCTCAATGCCATAGTTGCTCTGGTTACTGATGTAAAGCTGGTAACGAAGCTGAATTGAGCCACTGGTATCCTTGAAGGCGATCTGTAAGTGATCGCTTTCACCTAGTCGAGTGACGATCGCGTTGTTAGCCGTGAGTCCTGCGCCAGAGAAAATGAGTTGGTCAATGCCATTATCAGCGCTGGAGTCGTACAGGGTATCATTACCATCACCCAGTTGATAGCGATAAATGTCTGCACCCCATTTGCCATCTAGATAATCATTGCCTTTTCCACCTACTAAAATGTCATTTTCAGTGGTGCCTTCCAATTTGTCATTTGTGTCTGCGCCTAAGCCCAGATAGGCATTCCATAATTGCACCTCGTTCCACACGATGCCATCACTGAAGGTAATGCTCTCAATGCCATAGTTGCTCTGGTTACTGCTGTAAAGCTGGTAACGAAGCTGAATTGAGCCGTCAATGTCCTTGAAGGCGATCTGTAAGTGATCGCTTTCACCTAGTCGAGTGACGATCGCGTTGTTAGCCGTGAGTCCTGTGCCAGAGAAAATGAGTTGGTCAATGCCATTATCAGCGCTGGAGTCGTACAGGGTATCATTACCATCACCCAGTTGATAGCGATAGATGTCTGCTCCAACCGCACCATCTAAATAGTCATCACCCTGTCCACCCCAGAGCATGTCATTGCCAGCATTACCATAGAGCACATCATTGCCTGTTTTGCCATGCAGGAAGCCACCGGTGACTTCGGCGTGGAGAGATTCATTTAAGGTACTGCCATAGGCTGGATGGCGGAGGGCTTCTAGGTAGTTGGACAAACCATGGGTGGTTAAAGCGGTTTTGAGTTGATTGTTATAGTCTGCTGGTGTGAGCTTGAAACGATCGCGATGGGCATCTAGGGCAGTAATGGCATAACTCCAGTAGAGAACGGCATGGAGGGCATCTGCTGGAGCAACAGGCGTGAGGCGATCGAGGATGGCGGTGAGGGAATCCTCCGTCCTGAGAGAGTCCATCTTGAGACTGTAAGTTGAGTTTGGGAAAGCGCCTCGCAGCAGACTTTGAGCCACCAACCGAGCAGAAATTTCCTTGAAGATCAAATCCCAGGATTGCTGAATAAAAACCGTTTGGTTGGCATTGGTAAAGTTGGCAGGTAACGGTTGCTGTAGGAATTTTTCTAGAAAACCCAGCTTACGCGCATCAAAATATTGTCCTCGGCTAGTTTGAGCCACATCATCCACTCCTGCCCAACGGAACAAAATGGCCTCCACCTTGGGTGCAATCTGTTCTAACTCCGTGGGTTTAAGGGCAACAAATTCGCGCATTAGGTCTAGCAGTTTGGAGTCCAGACTCATGGCAATATGGAGATCCGCTAGCCCCCCGTAGCCACGCACCGATGGTAGAAAGAGCGTTCCTGGGTTGAGTCGGTAGGGTTGATCGTATTGGGTATTGAGGCGATCGACGACATACCAGATAGAGGCAATTTCCCGGTGAGTTCCGTCCGTGAGTGTGAACTGACTAGTTGTCCGAACCTGATTTCCCTGGTTCACAGTATTGGCTTTTGTAGTATTCAAACTGATGGATTGAATACCAAATCGACCCAGATTGCTGAGTTCCCCTGAATCCGTAATCCCATCCTGGTTCAAATCCCGCCAAATTTGCAATTGGCTAAACTTAGCATCACTAGCATTAATAATATTGTCGTTATTGCTGTCGAGGGTTTTTAATTCGTCAAAACCGTCAGTTGTTGCATCACCGAAGAGTTCCGTGATGTTATTAATCCGACCATCACCATTTGCATCCAAAACCAACATGCCATCATCGGCTTTTACCCATCCAGTCTGCTCTCTAAACCCGTCAGCATTGAGATCAAACTGTGCGATCGATTGTTCAACAGAAACCAGTTCGATCCCATCCCCATCCAAGTCTAAAACAAGTGGATCAAATAACCTTCGACTCGCTGCAGCAAATGCCTCTCTCACGTAATCTGCAATGATCAGCACCATATTCACGTCATCTATGACTTTCCAAATCAGAAAATCGGCGATGACCTGTCCAAACAATTCGGGCACAAACTCAGGTTTTGAGGAGATAATGTCAATAAAGACCTCTGCAACTTCTAGTTCAGAGCGACCGTCTGCAAAATCTTTCTGGATTTCTGCACGTCTCTCCGCAGAAAAAACCATGGCCAGTTCGGCACCTTTCTTGTCTTCTGCCGAGCTATTTGGATTGTTGAGTACACCTTTCCAATACTCCACTTCTCTCTGTGCGACTTCTAACTGGGCTGCTTGATCGGTCGCAGGTCTAGCCATTAATGCCTGCATCTCTGGACGTTGAAATAAGGTGCCAATCTGGGCGCTGTATCTATCCCCTAACCCTCCTAAAGTCACCCTTGGTATCGTCACGATGCCCAAAAGGAACCCAGGGACAGAGACCCCGTTGTAGAGCAGGTCAATCCCTTGGTGAACACCATATCCAATGGTTCCAGGTGGAAAGTCTTTGGTGGCTTCTAGAGCGCCTAATCTATTGGGGGGTAAAGATGCAGACATAATTGGCTACCAGCGTCTTTGGAGGTGAAATAAGTACTTGACTGAAGTAGATTACTGTGGAGACTTGCGTACTTATTCACGAGATGCGCTTGAGGAATTAGCCTTCTACCAAATCCATGAATGAATGCTCCAGATGTGGCATCTCTCCCCACCCCTGCTTGCGAAGAAGGGAAGCCAGCCAATCCACCCTTGGCATGTAGGGAGATTGAATGTACTAGCATTGCCGGACAAGTGAAGCCAGACTTTTACTAGAAAATTATGATTAGGACGCGCAAGACTGCATCATTCCGTCAGCCTTTTATGACCGCCTCCTTGCCTGACTCGCTCCCTGTTTTTCCGCTTTCCGCCCCAAAAAACTGTGGCTACCATCAGAGTGTTTCATAAAAGCGGCAGGTTTCGCAGGGCCCTAGAGGATTAATGGCACAGCGGAGATGGCTAGAGAGGGCATTGTTGCGACAGGTAGTATCGCCGATCGCCATGACCACTTCTACGGGGTGGTGGTGCAAGAGTCGCCGCAGTTGTCGGCGATGGGCGATCGCGATCGCCGACTGCAACCGTTCCTCCGCTTCGCGTTCCAATTTGCGCATAGAGAAGAGGGAAAACAAAAAGGGAATCAATCCCAGGACAACCACCAAGCTCACTTCTATCATGGTTATCTAGCTTTGTTTAAAGGTTTAGCTTGCTATGTCTCTTATTATGGCGAAGTTTTTCTAATCCCGATGCGATCGCCATCAGAATGTTACAGATTTCAGACTTTTAAGGATCGCGGCAGAAACTGCTTAGATGAAGGAAAATTCGTTACACTGGATGCCAAATCAGCGCAGGATTTTTGGTTCTTCCCATGGCGATCGATCTCCTCCTCAAGGCACTGGAATTTCTGACGGGCAGCCCAGTGCTGCAAGAAAAGCTGAAACGCAATGAGCATGTGATTCGGCTCTTGAGGCAATTGGGCTTGGATCCCGATCAGCCCCCGGCAGATTTTGAAGGGGTCTATGCCTATGCGCTGGTGGAGTATGGTGTGGGTAAGCCGCAGCCTTGTTTAGAAATTTTTCGTCAGCCGGAAATTCGCAAGATTTTTAGAACGGCCTTTGGGGATAACAACCCGCAGCTTTGGCTAACGTCGGGGGAGCAGTTTTTAGACCAGAGTCCGATCGGGCAAGCGGTGCGATCGATCGGGTTAGATCCGAAGCGGGAATTAGCCGCTTTTGCCGCCTGTTTTATCACGGTGACGAAGCAAACTCGCAATCCCAGTGAAGTGTTGCTGTCCCATCAAGTTACCTCGGTACAACAGAACCTTCAGCAGTTGAACGAACGGCTCGATCGCTTGCCCAGTTTGGAAGGCATCCGGACTGAACTGGCTAACCTGGTAGGTGCGCAGCCCGCATTGCTTCCTGGCGCACCGCCTCAGTTTTGCCGAGCTTTTGCTCTGGGCCAACAGGTGCGGGGCTGGTTTGAGACGTTGGGCTATCGGTTCGAGTCCTATGAGGTGTGGGAAGCGAATTATTTTGAATGGATTATCAACATTCCGGTGCGGCGGGGTCGCTACGATCGCATTCTGGTGCGCGGAGTGGATGGGGAAGCGGGCGTGCGAGAGGTGCGATCGTTGGCGGAAGGGGTAGCCCAGCACAAGACGGATGAAGGTTGGTTGGTGACAGCTCGCCGAATTTCTCAGGCAGCTCGAACTGCGCTGGAACAGTCGGACGATCGGCAGTTGGCAGCCTTTACCTTGGATGAATTGCTGGATCAGGATGCGGATTTTAGCAGTTATCTAGATTGGTTGGCGGCGGAGATCGAGCAACGGGGGATTGAAGCGCGTTACGTTCCCCTAGCCTGTACGAAGGAGGAAGTTGACCCTATCACCCATCAGCGGTGGGGCATCAGTCGGTATGGGGCGGAGGATGGCTGGACAGAGGGCTATATCGATCGCTGGTTGGATGACCCGGCGAAGGAACATTTGTCGATTTTGGGTGAATTTGGCACGGGCAAAACCTGGTTGACGTTGCACTATGCGGCACAGGTGTTGCGACAATATCGCGAAGCGCAGGCGAAGGGCATGAGTCGTCCGCGCTTGCCGATCGTGGTGCCGTTGCGGGATTATGCCAAGGCGGTCAGTGTGGAGTCGTTGTTTTCG
>JAYKGX010000239.1:0-4345 GCA_035285565.1 Synechococcales cyanobacterium | reverse complement strand
AGTTGTTTGGAGCAGAAATGAAAGGAAAACTTCACCATTAGCCCAGCCTAACCCGTCGTCGCACCCGACTTGAAATGCTACACTGTTTTCAGCCAAATCAACTCGTAGCGGGTGAACTGGGCGTTAGTTAGCTGTCAGACGTCTACGATACAACGCCTGACAGCCGTGCCAAAGGGGCGCATTCAGTTTGTCGCTAGGCAGTAGCGAGAGGCGATCGATCATGGCGATAACCTCCCGGTGGTTATCGATGAGGCAATATTGGGGATGATCGATTCGCCTGCAGCCAGAAGAGTGTCACTCCTGAATCATCTGACGAATGTAGGTCGGTAGAGCAAAAGCTGCTTGGTGAACCTCAGCATTGTAGTAGTGTAACCCCTGTTCTTGGGCAAAGGCAGTAGATTTCGCAGGGTCAAAGTTTTTCAGGGGATGGGGTCCCTGTTTAGAGCAATAGGTCAAGCTCCACAGCCCCGTGGGATAGGTGGGAATGAACAGCAAATAGCAGTGAACGGAGGTTTGCCCAAACACCTCTTTCAAGCAAGCATTCAACTCAGAAAATGCCTTGGGGTTAAACGAAGGTGACTCGCTCTGTACCGTAATCACTCCACCGGGACGCAAACAACGGTAAACCTGTTCGTAAAAAGATTTGCTAAACAATCCCTCAGACGGTCCTACGGGATCAGAAGAGTCAATGATAATCAGATCATAAGCTGCATCAACAGCATCATGGACAAATTGAATACCATCCCCAATCAGTAAGTTAAGTTTAGGATTGTCAAATTGGCAGGATAGGGTTGGCAAAAACTGCTTAGAGGCTTCCACCACTGCGCCATCAATTTCCACCATGGTCACTTGTTCAATGCTGGGGTGCCGCATCAGTTCCCGAATCGTACCACCATCCCCCGCACCAATCACCAGCACCTGTTTCACCTCCTGCAGGGTCAGCATCGGCACCTGGGTAATCATTTCATGGTAGGCACATTCATCCCACTCCGTACACATCACCATACTGTCGATCGCCAGCATCCTGCCACAGCTTTCGGTTTCAAAGATTTCCACCGTTTGGTAAGGTGATTGTTCATGGAACAGGCGATCGCCCTTCACCCGAACTGAAAGTGCAATTTGTCCATTACTGTCGGTTAACCACTCATTGGGATGGGTTTGAGGGGTGGAAGGTTGGTCAGGATGAGGCATGGGCGCAGACTCTCTTGGGTAAGATCAACTTGGTTCATAACAAATGGTCAGCCTGTAATGATAGACCTTCTCTGATCAGAACTCAAGTCCCACACCTTACAATCTCATAGCTCACAATCGCCTAGATCGGAGGTGCAAACAACTTCAAATAGCTGGTTAACAGGGGCTGTCCCCAAAACATTGTTAGCAACGCCCCCAACGCCAGAAACGGCCCAAAGGGCATCGCCTGTCCCTGCCGCAACACTCGCAGAACGATCGCCCCAACGCCCACCACCGCCCCCAGCAAGCAAGCCAAAAATCCTGCCAGCAGCATCAACGGTAGCCCCAGCCAAGCCCCAATCATCGCCAGCAGTTTGGCATCTCCACCGCCCATCACCGTTTTTTGCAGTGCGATCGCCCCCAGCCAAGCAATCACATCTAACAGCCAAAGTCCAGCTACCGCTGCCAACAACCCAGACAATAGACCCTGAACACCACCGGACAGAGTCTGGTGGGTGGCAATTCCCATGGCACTCTGGAATGCTAAACCGATCGCCAGTCCCGACTGAGTGAGGACATTGGGTAATATGAGAGTATCCAGATCAATCATTGCTAGCGACAGTAGCCAGCTAATTAAAATCCAATACCCAAAAGTTTGTAGGGAAAATCCAAACCATAGGACTGTGGAAGTAAACAGTAATGCCGTAATCAGTTCAATCAGGGGATAGCGTGGTGAAATTTTACCCCCACAGTGAGCACATTTACCTCGTAGCAGCAGCCAGCCTACAATCGGAATATTTTCACGCTTCCGTAACCGAGTGAGACAGCGGGGACAACGGGAGGGCGGATGAATGAGGGAAATATTGGCAGGAATGCGATAGATGACAACATTTAGAAAACTGCCGATCGCAGCCCCGATTGCAAAAGAAATCACAATAATCGCCAGATCTCCCCAGATATCCATGGTGTCTCACCCCAGGCGGATCTCACCCCGCAAATTCAGCTTCCTTCATGTTACGACCGAATCAGCTCAAAGGGAATGAATTGTTCCTGGGGCAGCAGAATGGGTTTACCCGAAAAGATTAACTTCCCGCGATAGGTAAAACGGTTAATGGCAACGCCAGCGGGTAGCTCTATGACCTCTGGATGCACGGCATGGAACGTCTGATAAATGTGTTTTGCTGCTTGGAGCAAAGACGGATCAAGGCCATGCTCTCCAGGCTCTGCATTCATATCGCGCTCCACTAAATCTACCAGAGTCATTACGCCATTTGTCCCTTGCTCGACGGTTAGCCTGGATTCTACTGCAGAAATTGCAAATGGGACGGAAATCTTTAGTCACCCGATCGCGAGTCACCTGATCTCACTGACCCGATGGAATTTCATGGCTCGGTCGAACCGCGCCCGCCTGACAGTCTCGCAACCACAATTTAATCGATTGGGCGATCGTGCTTTGGCTGCTTTCCCGAGGGGGAGTGATGGTTTTTCCGGCTGGGTAGGATCCCGTGCGGCTATAGCTTTGAGTTAATTGCCACCCCCGCCGCGTCTGCACCAGAAAGAGCCAGTGGTACTGCTGGAGTTGATGGACTTGCTGAGCGGTCGTCTGGCGTTCCAGGGTGGTGATGAAAACTTGTTGGAGTGTAGGATCCGAGGGGATAGCACCGCCGGGAATCAGGGGTAAGGGTTGCAAGTCTGGCTGGCTAGCGAGGATGACCGTGGGCAAATTCGCCAGTTGGCTCAACCGCTTGTTCCGTACCGTCAGGCGATTGGCATAGCTGGGCAAATCCCGCACCAAAAGCTGAGTCAGGGTGGTGATGTCTTGCGGACAGGTAAATCGACCGGATTGGGCGATCGCAGTTCCCACCAACCCACTGCTCCCCAGCCAACTGCTACAGAGGATGCCCACCAACCCCTGTCTAAACCGCGTTCCCTTCCTCCTGGACAATCCTGGAAGAGTCGTTTGTCGGGCGATCGCCTGCCTATCCCAACCGATCGCCTGTGCGCCCTGCTCGTGCCCTGTCATGGTGCTGTCTCCTCTTTCAGTTCTGCCACCACCCTCGCAAAGGCTACTGCTGGATCGTCCGCCGCCGTAATCGGTCTGCCAATCACGAGGTAGGTCGCCCCCGCTGCCAGGGCTTCCGCTGGAGTCATCACCCGTTGCTGATCCCCCACCGCTGCCCAAGTGGGACGCACCCCTGGACAAACGAGTAAAAACTCCGATCCACAGACTTCTCGGAGTTGCCTAGCTTCCTGAGGCGAACAGACACAGCCCGCTAAGCCACTTGCTTGCGCCAACCGTGCCATATCTTGTGCAAAGGTGGGTAAGGGGATGGGCACCTGCAGTTCCTGGGCCAGGGTTTGGGGACTAATGCTGGTTAACACCGTGACGGCAATAATCTGAGGCGGTTGCACTCCAGCGGTTTGAGCACTGGCGATCGCTGCTTGCTGAGCCGCTTGTAAGCCTGCTGTGCCATTGGTTGCATGAACTGTGAGCAAATCCACCCCATAGCGAGCCGCCGCCGCGCAAGCCCCAGCCACCGTATTGGGGATATCGTGAAATTTCAGATCGAGGAAGATCTTTTTGTCGCGTGCTTTCAAGGCTTGTAGAATCGTCGCTCCGGTGCTGACAAACAGCTCTAACCCCACCTTCCAAAAGCACACCTCTGGCAAGCGATCGATCAGGGCGATCGCCTCTGCCTCCGTGGGTACATCCAGGGGTACAATAATTCGATTCTGAAGCTGATCCCCCGAGCGATCGAGGGAATCAACAAGAGCATTAGACTTCATGGATTCATCTTGAACGGCTGATGTGCAGATTACACCAGATGGGTTCTCCGTCCAAGATGACAGGTCAAGAATTCAGTCACCGCAAGCCTTTGGTACCACAGTAGGTACTAATCTCACCCAGGAGCTTGTCTTCTATCGAATTCATGCGATCTGACAACTTGTGCATTGCTTGATCCATCTGTTCGATCGCCATTCGCGCTTGATAGATGGGTGGGATGTTTTGTGCCTTTCTAAAGCCAACAGTTGGGTTCTGGAACCAAGTGGATAGTCTCTGGAACAAATCGGACCTCTCACTATAGAAGCGGATTGCTTGATCGCGATAGCCCACCAGCTTTTCATCCTGCAGTTCCACAGTTTTAACCGCTTTGATGTACTGATCAGTATCTCC
>JAYKGX010000238.1:0-4395 GCA_035285565.1 Synechococcales cyanobacterium | reverse complement strand
GAAGTCGAAGGACAGTATTACGGGTTTTCTGGCTGTCACCGCTATGAAGCTTGTACCCGTTTGGGGCATGAAACCATTCTCTGCCGGATTCGCAAAGCACCGCGATCGGTTTTGATGAACCATTTAGCGTGAAGGCGATGGGCAAGTAGAGACGTTTCGCCGAAACGTCTCTAAGGACAGGGTTGAACCTAGGGAGAATTGCAGCATTACAGCAGCGATTCTAACTTTTAACCGTACAATCGAAATCGTAAGTTTGCAGTTGGTTGGTAGTTTATGCCTGGTTTGCCAATACCTGATTTGCTAATGCCTGCTTTGTCTTGGGGGTTGCGATCGCTGGTTTTAGTGCCCTTCACTTGGAGTGGTTTGGTTTTGCCAACGGTGAACATCCCCCAAGTGCAAGCTCAGACAGATAGTGCAGTTCCCTCGGGATCCGAGGCGACCTTGCAAATTGGCATTATTCAGCGGTTTGGCGAGAAAGGGGCAACCGATGTCATGACCCTGCAGGCGCTACCGGGCGATCAGCTCACAGTTCGGATCAGCGATGGTAAGGGCAAAACTCAGACCCTGCAAACGCCCAGTCTGAAGTTGGAAATCGCAATGCAACCCCTGCCCAAGCCTCGGGTAGAAGAAAGGGTGGTGTTTAGTAATCATCGCAGCTTTGAAATTGCTGAAGAAAAAGCGATGGAATGGCGGCAACGGGGTATTGAAGTTGAACTGGCTCAGCCGGGTCGCTGGCAAGTTTGGGCGAAACGGAGTGTGTACAAAACGCCCACCGTTCGTCGTCTTTTGCTCCAAAGTCTGCAACAACAGGGTTTTCAAACCGCGCAGATCGATACGCAAACCCTCAAAACGCTGCCTCGCGCTACCTTTATGATTGGGCAGTTTAAGTACACCCGCGATCGCATTGATATTTCCGCTGGTCAGGGCATGGTGGTCGTCGATCGAGACAAAGATGATATTCCCAAGGGAACTTTTCCAGGATCCCTGCGGCTACAAACGAATGCCTATGGTACTTACAGTTTAGTTAACTTTGTTCCCATGGAAGCCTATCTGCGCGGGGTGGTGCCCTACGAAATTGGTCGGGGTGCGCCTCAGTCGGCAATGGAAGCTCAAGCAGTTTTAGCCAGAACCTATGCACTCCGCAATCTACGACGATTTGCTATTGATAATTACCAACTCTGTGCCACCACTCAATGTCAGGTGTATTACGGCATTACGGGAGCCTCTGAATCCACCGATCGGGCGATTATGAAAACCCGAGGTCAGGTACTTACCTATAACAATGAATTAGTGGATGCGGTCTATTCCTCTACAACAGGTGGAGTCACGGCTCCCTTCCATGAGGTGTGGAAAGGGGCAGAACGTCCCTATTTAACCGGAAAGGTGGATGCAATTACGGGTTTGTGGAATTTAGAAAAGCGATCGTTAGCGGATGAGACCAATCTACGGGATTTCTTAGCGATCACAAAAGGATTTAACGAGTCTGATGAATCTAATTGGTTTCGTTGGAAAACCGAAGCATCGCTGGGCAATTTAGTCCAGGATCTGCAGAAATATCTCAAGAGCATTCGGCATCCTCTAGCGAATTTCAAAACGATTCAGGAACTGCAGGTGATGGAACGCTCCTATGCAGGACGGGTGAAAAAATTAGGGGTGCAAACTGATTTAGGGGTGGTGGTGCTAGAGCGAGATGATGTGTTGCTGGCTTTTGAAGCGCCGAACAGCATGTTATTTTATCTGAACCCGATTTTGGCCGCCGATAGCAAAACGCTGACAGGGTACGCCTTTGTAGGGGGTGGCTTGGGTCATGCAGTGGGTCTGAGTCAATATGGCTCCTACCATTTAGGCAGACAGGGCTGGAGCTACGATCGCATTTTAGCCTTTTACTTCCCAGGGGCACAGTTGCGATCGTTCAATTCTTCTATCACCCTCTGGCGCGAACCCACCTTATCCCCAACGAGATAATACCGAGTTTGGAGTTGAGATTTACGATTTTGGATTGTCAGACCCTGATGAATTGGGGCTTACCGCGTCACGATCTGTATCAACGACCCGTGATTTGGTATGAGATCCCAAACTCAATCAAGGACTCAAAAAAAGAAAGGGTGGACAGAACTTCCACCCCTGATGATCATTCCAAAGTTTTAACCGATCCCTAACGTTTGAATGGCTTGACCCAATCTCGAAGCTGTTCTCCAGCAACATCGCGACCTCCCAAACCAAAGGCGATCGCGATCGCAACTGCAACGGCACCGAGTAAAAGTCCAAATGCCAGATTGACAATGTTAGGAGAAACCCCAGCTCGATCGAGCGCCATCGCACCGCTGAATGCCAAGATGGAAATGCGAGCGGCATTGGCAACCATGTTGGATTGGGGAATGCCAGATCCTTGAATCAGGCGCACAGCTAAATTGGCAAGGTATAAACCGATCGCAAAAATAGCAACACCAACGAGAACATTACCAAAAATATTCAGCAACGCCAGTACGCCGCGCTTGGCATCATCCCATGCAAACACCTCCAGCGCACCGACGACTGCCGATAGCATGATCCCAGCACGGATCAACCATTTGCCAATTTCCGAAGGGGGCGCACTGCCATCCACCAAGCGAATTCCCAACATGGCGGGCAGGCGATCCAAGAATCCACCCACTAAGCCAATGATTAGCTCAGCAATAAATTTGCTCACCACCCAAGAGAAACCCAGGATCACAGCGGCTGTGCCGATCAGGGGCAGGGAATTGGTGACCAAGTTGAGCATATTCGTCGCTGGGACGGACAGCGATCGCATCTCTAGCGCCGCCAAGGATTCCGTAATAAAAGGCACCAGTGTGAGGACAAAGACCAAGGTACCCAAGAGCGTAGAAAGCGGTTGTCCCGTAGTACTAGGGGTCACACCAAATTGGGCCCCAAAGCGATCGGCACCCGCAGCCGCAGACAGGTTGGAAACGATCCCCCGCACGATGGAGGCAATGAGCCAACCTGCTCCAAAAATCAGACCTGCTTTTAAAATCTTGGGCAAGGCTGCCAGAATCTGATCCAGCATGTTTTGCACAGGACCCAGCGCCCCCTGCAGCCCCAACAACCCTAAAATGATGGGCAGGAAGAAGAGAAAGACAAACCAGTAGAGAGCATTCCCCAGCGTCTCACTCATGACGATCGGGTTTTCTGCGTCCGCCCGGTTAAGCCGACCATCCAAATCAAAAGATCGGGCAGCTTGGATAACAAACCCCCGTACAATGGTTGCCACCAGCCAAGCCAAAGCGCTTAGGGCGAGGGCATAACCAAAATTCGGCAGGGCTGCAAACACCTGACCCAAGAGACGGTTCAGGGGTTCAGACACCTGGCTGAGACCCACACTATTGAGCGCAGCTACGATCGCCAGCAGACCAATAATCCAAAAGACGATCCCCGCAATAATTCCTTCAATGTCGAGCGGGGCACCCTGGGATGAACCCGAAATCCAACTGGCAACCTGGTTATCCACATTGGTTCGCTTGAGTAACCCCTTCACCGTCTTCGAGACTAGCCAAGCTATTAAGAAACCCAGCAAAAGAATGGCGGCCGCCCCCAAAATCTTGAGACCGTAGTCCCAGAAGAGTTGGAGGGTATTGGCATCAATCACCGCTAGGGGAAACATCTGATACAGGGAAAATGACTGAATTAAGGGATCACTCCCGTTCAATAACATCAAGGTGTTCATATCGTACCTATCCAAACGAAGAGTATGTTTCCATGAAACGCACTCAGGGTAGATGCACTCCTGGCTACAGGATCCGAGCAATTAATGTGCCAACACAACAATTGATCCCTCGGAGCTAATGCAGGGAGACATTGCGGATCACCCAGGGCGCGATACTTAGGAAACTTAACTGAGAAGCCGAAATGCTAAAGACATTGGGTCACTTTTTCAGCCCCGCAACTTTTAAATCCCTCAAAATAGGACTCAAATTTATTCAAGATTTGAATAAAGCAAATTGCAGGTTTATTCCGGGAATGATTAGAGATAACTGAGCTACAGGTTGAACCAGACTCTACTTGAGCCAGACTCTTGCTAATAGGTTACCTAGCGCTTTCAATCTCAGAAAGATATTTTTAACACTAAGTAATGAAATATATGTCAGGGAATGTACATCAAAGACGCTTTTCAGGCAATTGAGCAACTTTAAAGTAGTGTTTAGTTTGGTATCCATCTACTTTCTTGTGATAGAGCAAGGATCACCCTGAGCGAGCGATCGCACCATTTGATTTAATAATCTAGATAATGATCTCAAAGTGGGTTATTGACGAGTTAAGCGATCTTGACTAGCTCAGTTCCCAGCCCGCATCCGACACCGGAATCCGATACCGGAATCCGATACCTGAACCCTATGCCTGAACCCTATGCCTGAACCC
>JAYKGX010000237.1:0-4908 GCA_035285565.1 Synechococcales cyanobacterium | reverse complement strand
CAATCTGGATGGGTTGCTCAGGTTTTCCAGCTTGGCGGCGCTGGGCAAGAAGTTCGGGGGTACGGATGGAAAGACTGGTTTGGTAAGCGCGTAACGTTCCTGCGCCAAACAGAACCGCATCCGCCTGAGCCACCTGAGCTTCCAAATGCGCTTGATCCTGCGGGGAGCCAAATCGAGCGGCGGCTCCTGTGCGATCGCTAATCTTGCCATCGGCACTCATGGCTAACACAACAGTGGTTTTCACAGGCTGCCCCTTCCAGTGAATTGTGGGTTCATGTTCTGCTTCACCCCTTTTCCTCACAGCATGGGGGATACCGGCATCCATGCACCTTGATGTTGCATCGATCGCGACATCGCCACCAGGGTTGCCACCAAGTCTGCGCCTAACCACCCTGATGACACCGTAGAAGGCTGATCCTGCTGGATGCAATTGAGAAAATGATCGCATACCCGTTGCAACGGTTCCTGGGCTAGAAGCGGCAAGATTTCTCGGCTTTGCCCATTGGGCTGAAATCCCACCCCCTGCTGGATCAACTCCCCTCGCTGGAGCACTAAAGGATCGGCTGCCAATTCATCAAAGATCAAGCTGCCCTGACTGCCCACCAGACAAAGCCGCCGCTGCTTGTCGCAATTGAGCCAAGACCCGTGCAAATTCGCTTCAAAGCCACTGGGATAAACAATCGTTGCCCAAGCCATATCTGCTAATCCCGGTTGCAACCAAACCGAGCCTCGGGCGCTGACCTGATGGGGTGTTTCCCCCAGCCAGTAGTTGAGAATTGCCAGATCATGAATCATTAAATCCCACAGGGCATCCACATCCGCCCGCACCGGAGCCAAATGGGTTCTTGTGGCATAGCCATAGCGCCGATCGCCCAGTTCCCCTGCTTCTAAAATCGCTTTCCCCCGCAGCACTGCTGGATGAAAGAGATAGGTATGGTCGATCACAAGCTGACGCTGCTGCTTTTCAGCGAGTTGACAGAGGGCGATCGCGTCTGCGTAATTCAAGGTTAGAGGCTTTTCTGCCAGAACATGCAGTCCGGCGGTGAGGGAATCTTGAATGAGTTCAAAATGGGTTACCGCTGGTGTAACCACCACAGTGGCATCAAGCGGGCAGGTCTGAAGGACTTGTTGCCAATCCGATGTCAGATAAACTTCCGATGGGAGCGCAAAGGTTTTTTGGATTTTCTGTAATAATTCTGGATTTGGATCCGCGATCGCCACCATTTCTGCTTGAGGATGGGCTAAAAAATTGCGTAACAAATGAACCCCCCATCGACCCACACCAAAAATTGCAAGGCGAACGGGTTTTGTCATGGTATTTTCCTTAAGAGTAGACAGTTAGCTGTATATAGAATTTCAGCTATCTTGCCCAGAAGTTTCTGTTCGCTCTCGTACAGCCCAAAATGCCATCCGAGCGGCGGCCTGTTCAGCAGCTTTAATCGATCGCCCAGTTCCCCAGCCCACGCGGATTCCCTGAATCCATACCTCCGCAGCAAACCGTTCGGGATCATTGTGAACTTGCTTAACTTCTTGGCTGCGATACTCAGGCAACCCTTGCTGACGACCTTGCGTCCAGTTTTGCAGCGCGGCTTTATAGTTTTGCCTTGCGGGATCTGCCAAAATTGCCTCAGCTCGGTGTTGAAAATGGGCATCTAGCCAGGGATGGATCAGATCCAACGTCTGCGTACTCAGGTAAAATGCCCCCAAAACCGCTTCCAAGCTATCCGCCAACCGAGACATGCGACCTGCTGCATCGGCACTTGCTCCCACCAGCAAAAAGCGATCGAAACCATAGGAATCCGCAATTTCAGCCAGTGTTTGATCACTCACCAGCACCGATCGCAACGCCGTAAAATCCCCCACTGTCAACTGAGGATAGGTGTTGAGCAAAAATGTAGCCGCTGCCAGTTTCACCACCGCATCCCCCACAAACTCCAATTGCTCATAGTTATCCGTAGCAGAACTGGTGGCATGGGTTAACGCACGATCCAGCAAATCCCACTGAATGGGGACTTTTGGCGGCAACTCCAAACGGCTGACAAATTGTTCGAGTTGTTTTTGACGGCGAGGATAGGGCAGCGACATGGCAAGCGATCGGCATCCAGAGGCAGAACAAGACCAGCTAGCTCAACTAGCTCAGCAACCATCCTAATCACCTATGGAGTCCCTTGGCTCGCCTCTACGGTAGAAAGTTTAGTGGCAGAATGTTAGAGACTCCATTCACAAGTGGATTATCACGCTTGAAATGATAGACGGAAGATGAGGAAATCAGGACTCAGGGATTGATATCCCCCCTCTCCCCCTCCCCCAACTCTCACAATTCATCCCTCCAAGCAAGATTGACCAACCACTAGGGTTTGACTAGGCCGATCGTCGCAAGGCTGCATAGGCACTCTTAATGTCCCGTAGAGTCGCCGTAGTTTCAAGAGGCACTTCTAAGGGAGCCACCATGTTGTGATCCTGGGTGTAACCCTGGGATGGCACTGTCAGAGATTGAGCCAAGCTGGGCAAAGAAACGGTTGCGATTTTGAGACTGGTTGAGGGAAAAAGTAGTGTTGCCCTATCTAAATGCAACCCATCGCGCTGACGGATCTGGTCAATTGTACTAGGTAAAACCCCCACCAGCATTGCCAACACTTCACTCGGGAGCCGCATCACCACTTGCCGACCAAAAAATCCTTCAAAACCAGCAAACAACTTTTCTACCCGCTGCACCGAATCCGTTTGATCTGCAATTTTGTAGAGCCAGCGTCCCCATTGAATCCGCAGTCCATAGGCTTTGCGACGCTCCTCTAAGCTGACTGCTGGAACCAGTTCCGGGGAACCAATCGCAATAATGGCTTGGTAGGGCTGCTCAACTGAACTATTAATCGCTGCACCCGGTCCCACGAATTCTGCATGAAACGCCTTACAGAGAATTAAGCCACTTTTGCGACGCTCACTAATCGCCAAAAGGGGCAGGCTGGGATCATGACTGGGTGGCAGATTGAGACGCTCTAATGGAGCAGGTGTCATGGCTAAAGACATACCCTTACAATGCAACAGGTCCTAGAGGGGGGAGCAAGGAGATGCACCAGGCAGTGTTCAACAAAACCAGGTTGATCAAACAATAGGGTTGGTCAAACAATAGGGTTGGTCAAACAAGATTGCACAACCGATCGCCAACTTTTGTATCGAGTCAACTCCGATAGCAAGAGGCAGTCTGTTAAAGACCTGGCAACATCCTCATCCTAGATGAAGGTAGACTGCTCGACTGGGGTTATCAACGGGCTTTGCGGAATCTATACATTCTGTTGAAGAATTTAAAGAATCGTCGAATTTCCTGCAAGCATAGTGGCGATCGCCTCTGCTTGTGGGCAGGAGTGGAGACAGAGGGTTAGGAAAAATAGGGCAGAACGGGAGTGATCTGCTATTAAAAGCGAAGAGCCAGACATAAGCCGGGTTCTGTTCTCAGACCCAGAAATCTGGATTGAGGGCAGTTATCTATCTAGGGCAGTCGTTACCCACTGCCTCAAGCGGTTCTCTGTAGTTACCCACAGCCTGGAACTGGAAAAAGACCAACCATCGTTCCAACGACCTTGCACCCAACCGGGGTTTACCGAGCCAGTACCTCACGATACTGCTGGTACGCTCTTACCGCACCTTTGCACCCTTACCGAAGGAATTGAGCATTGAGAATTGGGAATTAAAAACGGTAGAGTTATTGCTAAATCTCCATTCTTCATCCTGCATCCTGCATCCTCCTATTCTCTCGGCGGTATTTTTCTGTGGCACTCTCCTCACGATCGCTCGCACTGGACGTTATCCAGCAAGTTTGGTCTTTCGGGTGCCCGGACTTTCCTCAGATGACAGCCCTCAAGTGTGAGCTCAAGCACAAGCCATCCGCAACCGCCTCGCTGACTCTCCGCTCCTACTAGTTTAAAGCACGCTGTCCAAGTCAACGGCTAAGACCCCAGAGCTGCTCTCTTGCAATTGGGGTGTTCGGGTGTTGAAGCATTGGAGTGTCATCCAGCGTACCCTGCCCAAATCGCCAATCCCAAATCGCCAATCCCAAATCCGAAATGGGTATCCCGTTCGATCGCAATGCTGCAAAATGCTTTAAAGGACAACTCGTCAACAGCGCGATCTTCTCAGAACTCGCATCCAAAATTGAACAGTCATCCCCATGGGTAAAGGTGGTATGGATATTAAACAAGGATTTGTCGGCACGGTAGGCAACACCCCCTTAATTCGACTGAATAGTTTTAGTGATGAAACGGGGTGCGAAATTTTAGGGAAAGCAGAATTTCTCAATCCGGGGGGATCCGTGAAGGATCGGGCGGCCCTCTACATCATCGAAGATGCCGAAAAGAAAGGGTTGCTTAAACCGGGTGGCACAGTGGTAGAAGGCACTGCTGGCAATACAGGCATTGGACTGGCACATATCTGTAATGCAAAAGGCTACAAGTGCCTCATCATCATTCCGGAAACCCAATCCCAGGAGAAAATTGACCTGCTCCGCACCCTGGGGGCAGAAGTGAGAACGGTGCCTGCGGTTCCCTATCGCGACTCCAATAACTATGTGCGACTGTCGGGGCGAATTGCCAGCGAACTGGAGAATGCAATCTGGGCAAATCAGTTTGATAACTTAGCCAATCGGCAGGCGCATTACGAAACCACAGCGGCGGAAATTTGGATCCAGACGGATGGCAAGGTGGATGCTTGGGTGGCTGCAACGGGTACGGGGGGAACCTACGCAGGTGTTGCGATGTACTTCAAGGATCAGAATCCCAAGGTGAAATGCATTGTGGCGGATCCCCTAGGAAGTGGTCTGTACAGCTACGTCAAAACAGGGGAAATCAAGCTGGCAGGCAATTCTGTCACGGAGGGCATTGGCAACAGTCGAATTACGGGCAATATGGAAGGCGC
>JAYKGX010000236.1:0-9925 GCA_035285565.1 Synechococcales cyanobacterium | reverse complement strand
AAGTCCAGCAGAACTGTCACCTCTTGGAAGCCTATCGTGCCGTTTACCTCCCCAGCCGAATGCGGGTTCGATCGCACCGTTGCCACCCGCCCACCCCAGAACAACTTGAGCAAATCCGCGAGTATCTCAGCCAACGGATGGGCAAACCTGCCAGCCCCAATATCCTGCTGCACCTAGAGGCCTTGGCCCATAAACTGCGGCAATATCGGATCTACCGCCGAGGGGGAAAGGTGAATGTGCAGTCGATCGATCAAGCAGAGCTACCTTACAAGATCGAACGTCGCCTGCGCCAACCGACCGACGAAGCCGAATCCTACCAAACCGATTTTTTACGGCAGTATCGCCAACAATTTCTAGCTGCCCTCGATCGCGCCTTGGCTCAAGTGATTCAAACCCGTTATCGCAAAATTCGACCTGAGGAACGAGCCGATCGCTATCTGGCAGGCTTAAAACTTGTCTACTGTCAGCAAATGCCCATGGCCGCCATTGCTCGTCGGTTTGGCATGAGAGCGCAGGACAGCGTGGTGATTTTGCTGAAGCTCTCGGCATTGCGGACAGATGTGCGACATCAAATGCTGGGGATCTTGAAACAACAGGTTCAGGAACTTGCCCAAGCCTTTATGGGAATGTCGCAATTAGAGGCACTCTCCGATCGGATTGAGCAGGTGCTGGATGAGCAATTGACACAATTTATGGAAGCTGAAGACAAGCACTTTCGCAAGCCCAAAGCCTATCTGGAAAGGAGTTTGCTAGCCGATCGCATTTGTGCCTACTTGGATCAATTGGAGATTCCCATATGTTTAATTCAGGAGGAGAGAGAAGTCTCTGAGCATCATTAAATGCTGGATTGTCAACCATTAGGAGCACCCTTTGCATGAATAGTTCTGTTCTACTCACCCCGGATTATGATTGGGAATACGAACCTCAGGGCACAGAATGGGTTTATCTGGATGAGGAACGCGTGGCAACGGCGATCGCCCTCGGTGACAGAGTTCCCCAGACCTCAAATGCTGCGATCGGCTGCGCAACAGATCACACCTGGCAAGCGTATTTACATGGTTTAGCGCTGCAAGGATTTCAGCAATGGCTACAAGAGCGCAATCCCGATCTGACGACAGATTTAGAGTCTGCCACCCTGTTACTCCCCACACCAGAGCGATCGATCGGAGCCATCTGTAATCTAGCGGTGAATCAATTTCGCGTTTGTTTAATCCTGACGGAGAGTTGGACTGAAGATCAGATTCGCTTTCCCCAGGCAGTGCTGGAGTCACCCGACTTACAAGCCCAGTTTTATGTGGCGATCGCAGTGTACGAAGAACAAGCAGCCGTCAGTATTGAAGGATTTTTCCCAGCACCAGACCTACAACAAGCCCTACAAGCTGCCCCAGCCCCTCAAGCTGCCCTGGTCTCCGTGTCGCGATCGCATTTAAATACGGAAGTCGATCGACTCTTACTCCATTTAAGTTGTTTAGACTCTAGTGCAATTCCCCGGTCATCTGTAGTCTCTCAAGCTAATTCTCAACTGAATCCAGTTAGTGATTCTAAAACGATTGCTCCCTTTGTTACGCGATCGCACCTGCAGGAATTACTGGTGCAACCTGTGATCAATACAGCCCAGTGGTTCCAAAATCAGATAGCCTCCTTGCAGCAGGAAGTGGAATGGTTGATGGCACCCCCCCTGGTGCTCAGTCCCAGTTCTTTACGAAACAGAACCTCCGATCCTCAAACAATCCTCAAACGAGCGCGATCGCAGGAACTCGCCAATCTTTTAACTGAATTGGCACGGCAAGGTGTGCAACTGCCTTCTGACATGTGCAGTCGTTGTCAGGATTTGCAGGTGGGTGATTTAGCCTTGCAACTGTACGTGGTGGCAGCGATCGCTAGCTCCAATGCGATCCAAAACACCAATGAATGGTCCTTGTTGCTAATTCTCCGCCATCCGGTGGGCGAACCACTGCCAGAGGGTCTACAATTTCAGGTGAGCGATTTGCAGCAAACCCTAGTTCAGCAAACTATTCAGCCTAGTCAATCCTCTGATTATCTCTATGCAAACTTGATTGCCAATTGTGATGAACAATTTGTGGTGACGATTACCCTTGCAGATCAGACCGCGCTGACCTTACCTCCGATCGCGTTTATGCCGTAACTGTTGAGGCTATCAATACCTGTACGACCTATATCTGTACGACCTATATCTGTACGACCCATCTCTGTGTGACCCATGTCTCTGCTATGAATGCTAGCTTACCGACCAGTTTTTTGCTCTACGTTCAGTTAGTTGAACAAACCTGTTCTTTTCAGTTGTTATGGGGAAACGGGCAACAACTGCGGGTGATGCTCAGCTATCCCGCCAGCTTAACCAGACTGTATGAACGTTGGCAAGAGGCTTATCTCAACTTCTATCAACAGGGATTTCGGGCAAAGGTTGCCCATCTAGGAAGTGGGAATTTATCGACCCCGGACTGGCGAGCTACCTTGGTGCAAGCAGAAGCAGCGTTATTATCAGAGTTTCATTTTTGGCTCAGCAGTGCAGAGTTGCTACCGATTCGATCGCAAATTGCCAAGGCGGCTGTTAATGCAACGGCGATCGATGTGTTTTTAACCTGTGAACCCCTGGATTTGGCTCGGCTCCCCTGGGAAGCTTGGGAAATTGGCACAGAATTTGCAGCGGTTAGCCCGATTCGGATTACCCGATCGCCCACCAATATTCGCTCTGATATTACGCGCTTAGATAGCAATCCAGACCTGCGATCGCGCCGGGGCAAAGCGAGAATTTTGGCAATTTTGGGTGATTCAACAGGGTTAGATTTTCGTCATGAACAAACCATTTTGCGCGCTTTGGGACGGGTGGCAGAGGTGGAATGGATTGGCTGGAATGCTGATCAGGAATTGCCAGATTTAAAAGAACAAATTTGCCAGAAAATTGCCGACGATCGCGGTTGGGATATTCTGTTTTTTGCCGGACATAGTAATGAAGCAATTTTGATGGGGGGAGAACTAACGATCGCACCTAATCAATCAATTTTCCTGCGAGAATTGACTCCCTATCTGCTCACTGCCAAAGAAAAGGGTCTCCAGTTTGCCATTTTTAATTCCTGCAAAGGTCTTAATATTGCTGAAACTTTGATCGATTTAGGGTTGAGCCAAGTGGCGGTGATGCGTGAACCTATTCATAATCAGGTTGCGCAGGAATTATTTATTAAGTTTATGCAGCATTTAGCAAACTATGAAGATGTGCATACTGCGCTCCGACAGGCTTGTGATGCTCTGAGATTAGAAAAAAGTTTAACCTTTCCATCGGCATCCTTGATTCCTTCTCTATTTCGTCATCCCAATTCTCAACCCTTTCAGTTAGAATCTTGGAGTTGGCGAAAACACTTGCAACAACTGCTGCCCAAAACTCGCTTAGAAAAAATTGCACTGGCGACTTGCCTCAGCCTCAGCCTCTGGACTCCGACCCAGGAATTTCTCATGGAACGCCGACTTTGGACGCAGGCACTCTATCGCGATCGCACGGCTCAGGTTCCGGCTCAAATTTCACCGATGGGTAAGCCGCCCGTCCTATTGATTCATATTGATGAAAAATCACTTCGTCGGCGAGGAATTTCCACTCCTAACCCTATCGATCGCACTTATTTAGCGGATCTCCTCAATAAACTGACAGATGCGCAAGCAAAAGTCGTTGGCATTGATTATATTCTCGATCGCCAGCAGGGAAAAAATGATGCCATTCTTGCCAAAGCCACCCGACGGGCCGTGCAGCAGAATCAAACCTGGCTCACCTTTGCGGCCCAGCGAGACAGCCAAGAACTAGAAGAAATCGGCGTGGGTGCAGAAACGGGGATTGTCAGTTCACAATGGAGCTTACAGGGCTATGTGAATGCATCTTTGTGGTATTTGGAATTGCCGGATCAACACTGTTCAGAAAGCTGTCCCTTTAGTTACCTGCTCACCCTAGCCCATCGGCTGCAACAGCAGTCAGACACCAGCATCCCGCGTCCCACCCTGCCCACTTCAGCCGCAGCGATCGATCGTCCCCCCCTCCGCACTCAAGCATGGCAAGCGATCGCCCAAGTGCCCACTGCTGCGCCTTTTCCCAGCGATTTCAAACGGTTACGCCTGTCGCCGATCACAGAGTTTTCCTTTTCCTTAGGACAGCGTTGGTTGCAGCCCCCACTGGATTTTTCCATTCCCCCTGAACGGGTATTTGAGCGGATGGCCGCTTGGGAATTGCTAGAAGGACAGCGATCGCTCGATCCAGAACTGTTGCGGCATCAGATTGTGATTATTGCTGCAGGTGGGTACGGAGAAGCTGGAATGCAACCGGGTTCTGATAATTTCCCCATTCCCATGGCGATCGCCTACGGACGCGCCCAAACCCCAGCCATTACCTATCCCAGAGTCTTTACAGGTTCAGAAGCACTGGCTTATATGGTGCATCATTTCCAAACCGGGCATTTTATTCAGGTCATTCCTGATTTGTGGCTTATTTTATTAGCTGGCGCATTGATTAAAATTTTCCTCATTTTTATCCCAAGATTCCAAAAATTCAAAAATTTATCTCCTTTAACCTGGTGTCTTATTCCTCTCTACTGTTGGATCAGCTTACAATTATTTATTTCATTAAAAATTTTATTACCAACTATCTTACCATCTACATTAGCCATTGTTTATTTATTACCCGATCGCTGGAAAAAGTGTTTAGGATAGTAAAAATTACATGAGTTCAACGAATCCTGGCAAGCAGATCCCCCTAGCCCCCTTAATAAGGGGGGAACCGAGCTAAATTCAAGGGTTCAGCGATCGTCATTAGACTCATTCCTGGTTACCTTTCGGTTTGAAGTCCCCCTTATTTCTAGCACAGCGGTGCATCAGCACGGGGATTTAGCATGATGAATACAAACTGAGAAAGTCGGCACTCAAGAAGTAACCATCCCCCCCTCTCCCCCTCTCCCCCATAACCACTAGCCGCCAATCAAAACAGTCATACAGCCTTGAGTAATTTTGTTAGGAGAACCTAGTGCTTCGACAATTGTATCTCCTAGGCGACAAGCTGGAAGATTGTTGATCAACACCGTTTGACTGCCATCAATCACCACACCGGGACCATGGGGCGGAATGGGCAGCGGCGTTGCACATTGGTGAGTATCCGTCATCGCACCGAGCGCACTCACCATACTTCCCATACTCGCAGCTTGACTGGTTTTTAGGGTTTCTTCCGCTGCTTTTGCTGCCGGTGCCCCAGGGGTTCCCGCCGCCGCGATCGTTGCTGTCTCAGCCGCCCGAATCGCCGTATCCGATGCTTGTTTTGCCGCTTGCAGACCAGGTACAGAAGCCGCTGGTATCCCTCGCCATGCTGGCAATCCTCCAATTAGCACCGTTGCGCTACCGGGTCCCCCTGTCAGAACAGGCGGCAATGGGTGAGCGACGAGATCCGTAATGCGAGCAGCAGGTCGAGACATAGAACCAGCGTGAACGAGGTTGACAAAAATGGTTGAGGAACATTGTGAGGTATGATGGTGGCTAGCAAAGTTCTCTCGCTACGAGTGTACTGTACAAGAAATCTATGCGTAGGGAGACTTTAGTTAGGTTTTTCTGTTTTTTTTGACTGGTTTGTCTGCAGTGAGGTCCAGTCAATGCGTCTCTACATGCCAACGGTGAAATCTTTTCATGGGATTTCGCCAATTTTACCTGCCAAAAAATTTACATCATGACCGACTATCAAGTGAAGTTTGAAACCATTGCCATTGCCGATCGATCGCTATACATTCGTTCCTTAAAAGATAATCAGCAATTTTGTGATCCGGAGGGGATAGCCGAAAATTTAGGAATTTCTTCTGCCATGTGGCCATTTTTTGGACTCGTGTGGCCTGCCAGTCGAGTCTTAGCAAAATTGGTCAGTCAAATGTCATTACAAAATAAACGCATCCTTGAAGTGGGCTGTGGGATTGGTTTAGCGAGTTTAGTGGCTCATCAAATGGGGGCAGATATTACCGCCAGTGACTATCATCCCATGACTCAATCATTTCTATTAGAAAATAGTAAATTAAATGATCTCGCACCGATTCCTTATCAGACGGGGAATTGGGGGGAAAAGAATTCTACCCTAGGAAAATTTGATTTGATTGTAGGGAGCGATGTTCTCTATGAGGTGCAGCAAGCAGATATTCTAGCCAAGTTTCTCGCGCAGCATTCCAGCCAGGATGGTGAAATTATGATTATTGATCCCAATCGCGGCAATCGCACCAAATTTAACCGTGCTTTAGAAAATTTAGGATATTCCTGCACTTCTCACAAAATGCAAGCAGAAGAGCATGGTGGGCTTTTGCGGAATGGCTATGTGATGAAGTATCAAAACGAAAACTAATACTCAATCCACGAATCATTGATACAGATCATAACCTGATCAGTCCCCATTCAGAAGGGTTTAAAAATCCAAAATCGCAAATCTAAAATCCAAAATTGGTATACCGAAATGCTTCAGGGCATTGAATTTAATTGAGTTTAATAATAGCGCCTTGAATCGTCATTGGACCATTGGATTTAATCGTCATATTAGCATTGGCTTCGATCGAGAGGTTCCCTTGGGATTTTACACTGACACTGGCGCTAGCATCATTGAGGACGATCGAATGTCCTGTAGCAGATTTGAGTTCAATTTGACGGTTGAGGTCATCCATTTTTAAAATATGTCCACCATTGGTTTTGATTTCAATTAGGCGATCGCTGTCATTCATGTAAATTTGATGACCATAAACTGTTTTAAGCTGAATTCCTTTTTTGCTACTGCCATCTTCTTCCGTGAATTGCATTTGGTGTCCAGTACGGGTTTTGAAGGTTCTCAAGCGTACTTTTCCATCTTTGACAGAATCACCGACTTTTTCGGGGGGTGCATCTTTGCCATTCCAGACGTTGCCAATCACGTAAGGACGGTGAATATCCCCATGTTCAAAGCCGACTAGCACTTCATCATTTACTTCTGGCAAGCAATCAAAGCCCCGTTGGGGACCTGCCCCGATCGTGATGACTCTCGCCCAGTTACTTTCGTGGTCTTCGGTGAGGGTGGGGAATTTGACGCGCACTCTGCCCCAACTTTGCGGATCTTTGTTGTTGGTGACAATGCCGACGAGAAAGGTTTGTCCGGGTTGTAAGTGGGTTGTGGGTGCGGCGATCGCTAGAAAATCGCCTCCTCGTAAGCCTCGCACGGTAAATTCTGTGGTGTAAAAGCGTTCACTAAAAACATGGCGGGTTTCGGTGACGTAATATTTGCCATCATACTTCCCCATTTTTTCAAGTTCTATGAGGCAGGCTGGACGAATTTTAGGATTGCCTTCAGCTTTCGCATCAGCATGGACAAACTGACCTTCTAGTTCATCGGCAAGGGCTTGGGCGATCGTTTTGGCTTCATTGACGGTGAAAACAGGTTGATCTACCACGATTAATTTGGGTTCGGTCGGTTTTTCTTTAAAGGCGCTGCTGGTGGTTCTACCCTGCGCATAGTCCGTTTGAGTTTGTGCTTTACCCGTGGCTTGAGTGGCAACGATCGATTGTTTGTTTTGATAATCCCAGCCGCGTACTTCCACCGCTTTCACCTGTTCTGCACTGGTGACGCGCACTTGAAAGGCGGTTAAATCTTGCAGCCAGGTCAGCTTCATGGTGTCACCGGGAGTTGGTTTACGAAAGTGGAGTTTACCATCTCGAACGAAGAGTTCAAACCCATTGCGCCCTGCCCGTTCTCGCAAAAATTCCATGTTGGTTTGATTTTCCTGGAAGATATAATCATGGGGCGGGCTGGTGGTTGCGACTTTCCCTGAAATGCCAACTTCCCCAATGATGCGATTGACAATATCACTATCGGTCATGTTTTGGAACGATCGATTATACCGTCCCCGATGAAGGCGGTGCGAGATATCGTAGCCTCGGATGATGATGGGGGCTTGGGAGCCAGGGGTGAAATGCGTTTCGATCGCGGTAATTTCGGCATCTAAAATAAAGGCTTCTGACTCTTCGCTGAATTCTTGAGATTCTGTCGCACTAGAGCGAAATCCGACTTTAATGGAATGACCAATTTTAAAGAGACTTTCATGTTCCCAAATTTTTTCACCCGATTTTCCTGGAAAGGCAGCATTTTTAATCATCAAGGTAAACATACCAGGACGACTGATGGATTCCTCAACCACCAGATGGAGGATGTCATTCATCAAGGCTTCTGGGGCATCTTTTCCCTCAATTTGCAGTTTTGGTTCGGCGGTGTGAGGATGTTTTGGGGATGACATGGGAAAAAATAGGGAGAATGGATCAAGAATTTAAACAGGAGCAAAATTCTATTGATATAGCAATCTTCTTTCAGTTGTAAAAGTTGGATAGGCTTCTAGCCTGTGCAGGCAGAATTTCTGCTCGACAAATCAATTAGGATTGCTATATTACAAATAAAAGTTAATAGATTATTTTATAAATAAGTATCACTAGGGAGCGATCGCCCCGCTTGTTGCCGTTCATTAGGATTAGGATTGCTAGCACCCTGGGATGCAGCAGGATTTGGGAGATCGACCTGCTCTAGGGTGAGATCAACGGTTGCCCGAACGGGGTTACCATTGGGGAGAAAGAGGGTGAGTTTAAAGTTAAAGGTTTTGACAAAGCAACGCAGGTATTCATTACTACCCCAAGTAAAAATATAAATAGGAGGACGACGATTTTCGCCCTGAGCACCCGGATTACCGTTTGCACCAACGAATTCTACACATTTTTTAAACTTTTTAATTTCTTCTAGCACACTGCTGCCTTTTTCGTAGGTATCGAGGGGAATGCCTGCAATCTGCACGGTATAGGGATTGGGATGTTTGAAACTGGTTTTGTTATCACCTTGATTGTTCCGAGCACCGCTGGATTGTTCAATACTAATGCTACGGCTAAAGCTAATTTGATTTGGATTGAACATAAATTGGATGTGAGCAGGACTCTTGGGGTTGTCCTTCTCTTCAACATTGATGAGAGCCGCTTTTTCCAGTGTCATAGGAGCCTCTGGGGGTGTGGGAGTTTAGGGGAAGAAGCAGTTACCAAGGCAGTCGTCCGGCGTAGCGGTTACCCGATCGCTCCTGTTCTAGGGCTAGGCGTTGACGCAGTTGCTGATACAGGATTTGGGCTAGTTTCTCTAACTTTTCCATCGATTGGGCATCGACATCCGGATTTTGTGCGGGATTTTCTGTAGAAGTTGCACCATGGGTTGAATGAGTGGCGGTTTCGGTGGGCTGAGTGGGGGGGGAATCGGCTTGGGGCTGGGGTTCTGGGTCGGGTTGGCGTTGCAGGGTGGGAGTGGCGATTTGAGCGGCGTGGAGGTCAGGATAGGGATTAGCGTCAGTGAGGGGTTCGATCGGTGTGATGGCGCGATTTTCGCTACTTTGGCGCACGGTATCTCGCAGGGGTTGGAGCGGCAGTGAGGTAGGTGGGGCTGGCTGGCTGGCACGCTGGACGATCGAAGCAGGATGCGCTGTGATGGGAGTGAGGGATTCGGGGTGGGAGGAGAGGGGTTCTGGTGCGTTACTTAAGGGAGTGATGGTGCTGAGATCTTGCAGAATTTGAGGAAGTTTGGGAAGCGATCGCTGTGCTGAAGATTCACCAACACTTTCAGGTTCTTCTGCTACTGCCTCAACTTGCCGCTGAATCCTAGAACCATCCAAATTTTCCGGTTCTTCTTCCGATTCTTCTATTTGTCGTTGAACTGGAAGCGTATCAATATGTTCAGGTTCTTCTTCTAATTCCTCTACTTGTCGTTGAATTGGCAGTGTATCAATATGTTCAGGTTCTTCTTCCGATTCTTCTATTTGTCGCTGAATTGTTGGAATTGCAGGGTTTTCAGGGGCGATCGCAGGTTCACTACTCCCTACAACCTGTCGCTGAATTGGAAGCGCATCAATATGTTCAGCCT
>JAYKGX010000235.1:0-10084 GCA_035285565.1 Synechococcales cyanobacterium | reverse complement strand
TCCAAATTGGCATCGGCCACCCCGGTCATCAGGTTTGTGGCTCCGGGGCCCAGGGTGGATAAACAGACCCCGGCTTTACCGGTGAGGCGACCATAAACATCGGCCATAAAGGCGGCTCCCTGCTCATGGCGCACGGTGATAAATTGGATTGAAGATGCTTTCAGGGCTTCCAAAATATGGAGGTTTTCTTCCCCCGGGAGGCCAAACACATACTCAACCCCTTCATTTTCTAAGCATTGCACCAAGAGTTCGGCCGTATTCAATTCATTGCTCATTGCACTTCACCCAAGTTTCATTTCACCCAAACAGTTTTAATATTCATAAACTCCAGCATTCCTTCGCGACCCAATTCCCGACCAAAACCCGATCGCTTCATGCCCCCAAACGGCAACCTGGGATCAGACTTGACCATGCCGTTGATAAACACTGAGCCGGCTTGCAATTCATGAATGAAGCGATCGCGTTCCTGCGGATCAGTGGTCCAAGCACTAGCACCCAAGCCAAAGGGGGTTTGATTGGCAATGGCGATCGCTTCAGCCATATCCGCCACGGAAAACAGCATCGCCACGGGACCGAATAATTCCTCACAGGCGAGTGGACTGGTGGAGGGAATATGGGTGACGATCGTGGGGGGATAGAAATTCCCAACCCGCTCCAAGGGCGCACCGCCAATTAAAACCTGGCTACCTTGCGCGATCAGAGCTTGCACTTGTTGATCGAGTTCCTGCAAAATCCCAGAAGTTGCCAAGGGTCCTATATCGATCGCCGGATCCAAGGGGTCTCCGATTTGCAACGCGGCAAATTTTTCCACCAGGTGCTGGGTAAAGGGTTGGGCGATCGCTTCGTGCACAATAAAGCGCTTAGCGGCAATGCAGGATTGACCATTATTTAGCATTCTGGCGGTGACGGCGGTGTGTACGGCTTGCTCTAAATCGGCACTGGGCATGACAATGAAAGGATCGCTGCCCCCCAATTCCAGCACCACTTTCTTTAAATTCTGCCCTGCTGCACGGGCTAGGCTGGCTCCGGCGAGTTCACTGCCCGTCAAGGTGGCGGCTTGGATACGATCGTCTGCCATCAAGGGAGCCACTTGTGCAGCTTCAATCAGCAGGGTTTGAAAGGCTCCAAGCGGAAAGCCCGCTGACTGCAAAATTTGTTCGATCGCCAGGGCAGACTGGGGCACGTTAGAGGCATGTTTGAGGAGACCCACATTGCCAGCCATCAGCGCCGGAGCTGCGAACCGAAAGACCTGCCAAAAGGGAAAATTCCAAGGCATCACCGCCAAAATAATGCCCAGGGGTTGGTACGTTACAAAGCTCTGACTTGCATCGGTTTCTACGGGGATGGGTTGTAAAAATTCTGCTGCCCGTTCAGCATAAAACCGACAGACCCAAGCGCATTTCTCCACTTCCGCGATCGCTGCTTTAATTGGTTTGCCCATTTCCAGTGTCATCAGATGGGCATAATCCCGTTTCCCACTTTCCAGTAAATCCGCTGCGTTGGAGAGCCATTGCGATCGGGTTGCGATCGGGATTGAGCTGTAGGTCTGAAAGGTTTGCTGCGCTAGGGCCATTTTCTCTTCTAGGACAGCGGGCGTTAATGGATCAAAGGTTTTAAGAACGGCTGCGGTGGTTGGGTTGATTGTAGCGATCCCCATACCTGTTTCCTCCGGATGGGTGAAGATAAACCGATCGGCGATCGGCTACGTTCACTCTAACGTTCCCTCCCACTGAGGTTGTGAGAATAATCATTAGTCTTAACAAAATCAGGCATGGGGAGCAGCAATGGCGAGTCAGGAGTCGTGACAACCTTTCTTCACTGACGAGTGGTCTTGTCAATCCGTGATCTGTCAATCTTAATTTGAAGGATCAATTTTGGGGGAGAGGCGTGAGGAGTGGGAAGATATTTCAGGCATCACTAGCGGGTTTCAATCAGCCCATTCACCACTGCCAGAACGATCGATAGACCAATCAGTAGCCCCAGAATAAAACCAGGCAGAAAAGCTAATAAGCCCAATCCCCGTAAAATCCAAACCGCTACGGTTAAACCCAGGACGAACCAAAAAACAAAAACTCGTGAATCTCTCGATGATCGCGCCACAGTTCCCCCTCCTTAGTTCACAAAATGGTCAGCAAATTTAACGATTACTCTACATAATCTACACAAAACCCCCCTAAGTTTACGGATACGGCTAAGAAGGATGCCTTGCCATCATACAAGTTGCTATGGTCTATAAGAGGTACCTTCATGAACTAATGTATATGGAGTGTATAAGAAACGATCGCCTGTCTTTTCGTCAACTTCATTTGTCAACATTCACTAGTTGGATCCCTTTATGGTAGCCTCTCCGATTTCTGCCGCCCACACTAGTTCGTCTGTTCCCTCTCTTGCTACTCCCCTCACCCCTTCTCATTCCATTACCCCTTCTACCAGCTTTTCTTGTATGCCCTCAGTGTTATCTGACTTAATCAAAGGTGAAATTCTGCTCCAGGCTCGTCCTCATACAGCTTGGGGGGGAGCAGTGACGGCTCAAATGTATCTCCCTGTGCCAATTCAGGAAGTGTGGCAGCAGTTAACTGATTATTCGCGTTGGACACAATATTTCCCCGACATCACCCGCAGCGAAGTGTTGCACCCTGGGATCCAATCCGTAAGTAGCACTAGCCTCAAACGCCAGGTCAAGCGCCTCTACCAAGCGGCTAGCAAAGCTTTTCTCGTTTTCAGTGCCCAGGTAGAAGTTTACCTCAAAGTCTTGGAAACCCAGCATCAACGGATCCAATTTTTCATGGAGTCGGGTAGCTTTAATGAGTTCAGTGCAGACTTGGAATTACAAGTTTGTGGGGAAGGCACCATTTTGACCTATTCGGTGCAGGCAACGCCAGCCATTCCAGTACCTGGTGCCATTATTCAGCAAGCAATTCAGATGGATTTGCCCAGCAATATGCGTCAAATGCGCCAAGTGATTTGTTGTCAACGCTAAGCCCATTGTCTGGTTTGTAGAATTCCACGGTTAATCTCAGTTGAACTGATTGGATGGAATGCGGAAACCTATCTCTTGGCACTGTAGTAAAGTCGCAATGTCTCTCAGACTGCACTCATTAGCGTTTCCCATTCAACTCCGTCTTCCTGCATAACAGTGGCAAGAAATCTCAGTGGCAAGAAATCCCAGTGGTAAAAAATCCCAGTGGCAAAAGCGTGGATTACAGGCGATCGCGACTCTGGCGATCGCTTATCTCGTAACGCTTCTAGTCTTGTTTTTGCAGCAACGGCAATTGATTTATCGTCCTCAACCGACCTTAGCCACAAGACCGAGTGATCCGGAGTTCCAGATGCCCTATGAGGAAGTGCGCATTCCAGTTGGGTCTTTTGCTGGGTCGCAAGCGCCAGAACATTTACAGGGATGGTGGATTCCAGCGATCGCCCCTCCTGAGCAATATGTTGTTCTGCCCGATGAGCCGATTCAGGTTTTGTCGTCGCCTCGGGTAATTTTGTATCACTGCGGAGCGGGTAATAATAGGGGCGATCGCAACTATATTGCGAGAATTGCAGCACTCCGGCAGCTTGGCTTTTCCGTCTTGATTTTTGATTACCGAGGGTATGGCAACAGCGAAGGCAGCTTTCCCCACGAAGCCCAACTTTATCAGGACAGTCAGGCAGCTTGGTCTTATCTCACCCAAACGCGGCGCATTCCAGCTCAGCAAATTGTCATTTATGGCGAGTCGTTGGGAGGGGCGATCGCCCTAGCATTGGCGATCCAACAGCCGGAAGCAGGGGGGGTGATTTTGCAAAGTACCTTTACCTCCATGACGGAAGTGGTTCAGCAAAAAACCTGGGCTGCTGTGATTCCGGTGGATTGGATATTGACCGAACGGTTTGACTCCCTGCGTAGAATTCGATCGCTGCAGATGCCTGTTTTGTTGCTCCATGGTCAAGCTGACCCGATTATTCCCTTTGCTATGAGTCAGCAGCTTTACAATGCAGCCCCAGAACCGAAGGCTTTACAGCTCATTCCGGGAGGGGGGCATGTGGCAATCTACCAGCCAGGTGCAGCCTCCTATCTCAAAGCGATTCACCGATTTGTGGGTCATTTGGATTGATGGGATTTAAGGTTCGCTCTTGGTTGGTTGAGCAGGAATATCTGCCCCTTTATGTTTGCGTGACTCTAGCCAGAGGGGGATGGCAATCACGGCAACGACGATCGCCAGTGCCCCTGCAGCGAACTGAGAGGCAAGGCTGATGAGTTTCTCTAAGGGCACCAACTTTCCGGCGAAATAGGACAAACTCACCATCACACTCGCCCAAGCCAAGGCCCCCGTCAGGTTATAAATCATGTATTTCCAAAAGGGCATGGCAACAATCCCTGCAAGGGGACTGGCAAAGACGCGCAACAGGGCAATAAACCGCCCGAAGAAGACCGCTTTTCCGCCGTTTTCGCTAAACTGTTTCCGCAGATCTTCCAACTGGCTTTCTCGGAATCGGAGCAACTTACCCAGTTTGAGCAGCAGGATCCATCCACCTGTACGACCAATCCAATAGCCGATCGTCCCACCAATCGCTGCGCCGGACGCAGCATCGATCAGCACGAGGGGATAGCTCAGTTGATGATTGCCTGCTAGGAAGCCTCCAACGATGGTTACCGTTTCGCCGGGAATGGGTAGCCCTAGGTTTTCTAATAAGATGCCAACAAAGACAGCCCAGTACCCATAGCGCTGAGCAATTTCTTCGATGAGTTGTGGCGATAGGAATTCTAGTGACATTAGTACCCGTTGAAAGGTTTTGCTTTACAATCCTTCATTCTCTGCTCTATCTTGACTTGCGGTGATCCCAACTGTCAACGCGAAATTGTGCCCTACCGATCGCCCCCTGAGAACCGAGGAGATTGCAGGCTGAGGACTGCCGATCGAGATCTTGCCAACTTTGCGATCGTCTGATAGGGCTTACAGCAATTTTTAGTTGGGTGCAACACAGTTTGAATGAGGAGAGGGGGGGAGGGGGGGAGGGGGACGTGGCTTATTAATCTAAAAACGGCTGTAATCGTCGATCTCCCTCAGCTTAACTGCCTCGTAACCAACATCCGGCGATCATCCCAGCTAGTAACACAAAGCCAATCCCGACATTTTGCCGAAAGCCGGTGGCATAGAACCCATGGGGCAGGATGGGTGTTGTGAGTTGAATGTATTGCCAAACCCAGACCAGGAGCGCGATCGCCCAACTGAGCCAAAAAGCACCCCCCAACTGCAGCACCCACCCCAACTTGGCTAAAACCAAAGCTGTAGCGGTATAGAAGACTCCGATCGCTTGCGGTGCAAAGGCTCCAAAAAAAAGGGCGCTGGATTTCACCCCAATCCGCTGATCATCTGCCCGATCGGACATGGCATAAACGGTGTCAAATCCTAAGGTCCATAGCACCGTTGCTCCCCACAATAACCACATGGGCTGAGGTAAACAAGCTGTGACATTATCCCCTGTATTCATGCCATGGCAACTGACCGCCGTCCAACTAATTAAGACAGCAAAGCCCCAGGCGATCGCTAACACGAGTTGTGGGATCGGAAATACTCGCTTCATCGCTGGGTAGATCACAATCACAGGAACTGCTGCAACGCAAAGCCAAAAGGTAAGAGGATTCAAAAACAAGGTCAAACCATAGGCACAGAGAAATGCAACAAACATCACCCCAATTCCCACTTGAATCGAGAGGGCACGAGAAGCAAGGGGGCGTTTCTTGGTGCGTTCAACTCTGGGGTCAATGTTGCGATCCCACAGATCATTGACGACACAACCGGCGGCACTGGTGGCTAAAGAGCCTAGAATAATGATGCCAACCAGGATCCAATTAGGATAGCCATCTGAAGCTAGAAAAACAGCCCAGAGTGCAGGCAACATCAAAATCAATCGACCTTCGGGTTTGTTCCAGCGCAGTAGGTGAAAGATCTTTAACCAAGTTGGTTCATCACGAGTTGGTTTATCAGAGGTGCGATCGGTCTTTAGCATGTCATGATCTCTTCCGGAAAAATCCATGTTGACTAGGTATTTTAGTGTGAGGTGTGGCGCTGGTTTCGTTTGTGACAAGTTTTTCAAATTGCAAAGTTTACCGCTCCCAGCGAAACCGCACCAGAAGTTCCAGTAAGATACCTGTGAGTCATTTGAGCGACTGGCAGTTTTCCATTCTTAACCCTTTCTAAGCACAGCAAGTTTCCTATGGTGTTTCTTGACCCCAAGGTTTCTCCTTCCAATGCGATCGTGGATCCCACCGCGAAGCGGGAAAACCGTCCAAATCGCCAATACATTTTGGCGGCGATCGACATTGGCACCAATTCCCTACACATGGTGATCGCTAAAATTCAACCCACGCTGCCAGCCTTTACCATTATTGCGCGGGATAAGACTACGGTGCGACTGGGCGATCGGGACAAACTCACTGGAAATCTCACCCCAGAAGCCATCAACCGTGCTCTGCTAGCCCTAAAACGTTGCCACGACATTGCCAAAAGTCTCCATGCGGATGAGGTCGTTGCCGTTGCCACCAGTGCAGTCCGAGAAGCCCCGAATGGTCATGCCTTTCTAGAAACCGTGGAGCAACAATTGGGGCTTTGCGTCAACTTAATTTCAGGTACCGAAGAAGCACGCCGTATCTATCTCGGGGTGTTATCGGGGATGGCACTGAATAATCAACCTCACATCATCATTGATATTGGGGGTGGGTCTACGGAGTTAATTCTTGGCAATGGTCGCGAGCCGCGCAGTCTGAGTAGCACCAAGGTTGGAGCCGTTCGTCTGACCGCAGAGCAGATCACCACTGACCCCATTAGTACCCAGGAATTTCTTGCCCTACAAGCCTATGTGCGGGGAATGTTAGAACGCTCGATCGAAGAAGTGCAAGCCGAATTGCAACCGGGTGAGCAGCCCAGAATGGTGGGAACTTCTGGTACGATCGAAGCCCTAGCGACCCTGCATGCAAGGGAAAAATTTGGATCCGTTCCCAATCCTCTCAATGGTTACGGGATGTCCTTGTTGGAATTGCGGGACTGGGTCAATCGCTTGCGTCGCATGAAATATGCAGAACGGGCAACATTGCCAGGGATGTCCGAACGCAGGGCAGAAATTATCCTAGCTGGGGCAATTATTCTGGTGGAAGCCATGACGATGCTAGGGGTGGATAGCATTCGCATCTGTGAGCGATCGCTGCGGGAAGGGGTCGTGGTTGATTGGATGCTGACCCATGGATTGATTGAAGATCACCTGCGCTACCAGAGTTCAGTCCGGCAGCGGAGCGTGTATAAAACGGCAGAAAAATATCAAATCAACCTAGCTCATAGCGAACGAGTTGCCAAATTTGCTCTCTTGCTATTTGACCAAACCCAAAATCGCTTACATTTTTGGGGGCATGAAGAGCGAGAACTTCTCTGGGCAGCAGCCATCTTGCACAATGCAGGCCATCACGTCAGCCATGCTTCCCACCATAAGCATTCCTACTACTTGATTCGCTATGCGGATTTACTGGGGTTCAATGAGATGGAGATTGAAACGATCGCCAATCTCGCTCGCTATCATCGCAAAAGTCCCCCTAAAAAGAAGCATGATAGCTACCGTAACCTGACTAGCAAACGGCATCGTCGCATTGTCGATCAACTCAGCCCGATTCTCAGGCTAGCCGTTGCCCTCGATCGTCGGCAAATTGGAGCCATTCATTCCGTTGAATGTGAGTATTTTCCGGCTCAGCGTGAACTGCAGATGCAGATCCAGCCCGATCGCCCTGGAGATGATTGCGCGCTAGAATGCTGGAGCCTGGACTATAAGAAAACCTGCTTTGAAATTGAGTATGGTGTGAAGCTAGTCCCTCATCTCATAACAGACCCACCCCATCAAGCTTTATAACATCAAGCGCTCTATGGCATTGAGATCGGGAATGCGCAGCAGATCGCGATCGCGAATGATTAACTCTTTCTTTTCCAGTTTGCTCAGCACTCGGGTTACCGTTTCTCGGGCTAATCCACTCAAACTACTCAGTTCTCGGTGGGGCAGGTTAGGCAGCTCAATCCCACCTTCCACTTGGATACCTTGACCTTCTGCCAGAAACAGCAACACATCTGCAATGCGTGAAGTACTATCAGACTCCCGCAAGCGTAAACGACGGTTGATCTGGCGGAGTCGGCGTGCCATCAGTTTTGCTAAATTAATGCCCGCTTGGGGTTCCGAATTCAGCAAGTTGACAAAATCTTGGGCTGGCATACTGCCAATGCTGGTTTGGGCCAGGGTGATCACATCGGTAGAGCGGGGAACTTCATCCAATGGAGCCATCTCACCAAAGAGTTCACCGCGCCCAATGATATTTAATGTGACTTCTTTGCCGTCTAAGTTATAGGTGCGAATCTTGACCCAGCCATTCAGGATGAAGTAAACCGAACTTCCCCAATCATTCTCTAGCAGAATGACTTGACCAGAAGGATGAGTGCGCGTGACCATATGGGTGACGGCTCGCTCGACAGCCTCCTCCGGCAAGCCCCGAAAAAAAGGAGCCGACCGAATCGATGTTGCGTTGTCTGTTTCCCGCGTTTGCCAATCGTCCATACCTATCCTTCTCTTTTCGATCAAGAATCCAGAGCATTCCCTTGCTGGGGGTGATGCAACTTTCCAATGATTGCTGGCCGATTCAACTCTGACATGAGTGCCTTTGTCATATTTCCAACCTTCCCCGACAAATTATGCACCTTGCAATTACATTGCGTGCATGTTTCTGCCCAAAACATTGCACTCCAAGTGCGCTCTAAGAAGGTGCAAATTACCCAGTGACTCATTATGCCCTCGGAAGCTGTGTCATCCCCAAAAATTTAGGGCAAGCTTAAGGTGGATAATCTTTTACAGGTGCTCCCCCATCTGTGAAAAGATCCATTTCTCTCCTTGCCATGCCACGAGGTCTACCGTGACACATTCATCTGATCTAAGCCAAACGCTGATTTCAGACATCGATCGCGTTCTTAAGAAAACCAAAGGCTTCTCCCCTATCGGTCTCTGTACTCGATTTGCGCTACAGCGACGCTTGCTAGAACGCGTGCGGAACTACCTGGTCATGCAGCAAGGCTCTGTACTACCAAAGCAGGAGGAAATTCTCTCCACTCTAGATCAACCCTCCTGCCGTGAGACCCTGAATTCTGACAAGCTTGCTAGCGGCGATCGCACTGTTCCTACCCAAGATGCAGTTGCAAAGACCCCCCCCCCCTCTACTCCTCAGTCTAGTGCTAGCAAACGCCTGCCCCCGCCCCCCCCGCCCCTGCGATCGCAGCCTCCCAAAGAACTAGAAATTTTACGGGCATCCTTGTTTCAAACCCTTCAGCGTGAGGTTGATACGTTGATTGCTCGTCGCGATGGTCTTTTGCAAGAAATTCAGCAGCTCGAAACTCAGAAGCATCAGCAATTAGGTGATTCTGCCGTTCCGGTCTCTTGGGAGAGTGCTGACATGGAGCGATTGCAATTGCTGCGCGCTCGAACCGATCAACTCCTCACCAGTATGGATACGAGTTTACATCTGGCGTTCAATTCACTGGATAAAAATCTCAAGTCTTATCACGATTCCTTAGCTCAAAGTATTGATCGAATGCATAGTCTGGGCAATCAGAGTGAAGTTCTGTTCAATTCCATGGTGAATCAGTTAGCTGAACAATGGGGACGCACCGCCTCTGCCTACCTAGAACCATCGGACCAACCGCCCTTGTCTCTCTCTAATTTGGCAACTTCCAAGCAGCAGCCCCAGCCTGTTTCTGACTCGGCAACTCCCAAAAAGTCTTCTGCTCCGAAAAAACTTCTCCCTACAGAAATCCTTCCGTTTGCGGGCATGGAACTGCAGAGCAGTGAGAATCCTCAGGTCACGATCGCAGCTTCAGACTCGCCAGATCCACTTCATCCTCTCTATACAGCCACCTTATTGAATCCCCCAAAGGCAACGCCCCCGGAAGAGACGACTGGTAACTCAGGCTTATCCCATCCAGCGCTTTCAGAACAATCTTCTGCGGCGGATCCGCATCTCTTAAAACAACCCCAAGGAACAGAACTTGATCAAATTGGCACCCTATCAGATTTATTCACT
>JAYKGX010000234.1:0-5572 GCA_035285565.1 Synechococcales cyanobacterium | reverse complement strand
ACAGTTAATTTATGGCTGATACAGTTATTCTTCCAGCCAACTGAAGAGTTGCCCAACAGTCAATTGAAAAGATTCAGCAAAGGCTGGCGCTGGAATGCGATCGCTCCCCGATTCAAACAATGCCACGCGGCTATCCGCAAAATAAACAAAGACCAGTTTTTCGTCAGGGTCAATCAGCCAGCCCAGTTGGGTGCCATGGGTGAGACAGTAGAGAATGTTGCGAACGACTTTTGTTTGGCTTTGTTCAGGGGAGAGAATTTCGATCGCCCCAGATTGGACGATCGCAACAGTATTTGAGACTTCACCTGTTGGGTCACGGGGAATCCGCTCCCAGGTAAACACCGCAACATCCGGCACAATGGAACGTCCACCAAAGGTACAACGCAGTTCCGCATAGGCACGGGCAAGGCGCTGAGGCTTGAGCGTCAGGTTGAGATTAGTTCCTAAATCCAGTTGAACTGTGCTGTGTTTTCCTTGAGGCATCGGCTTTTGGATCATTTGACCGTCGATGAATTCGCTAGCGGGTTTGGTTTCCGGTAGTTGCAAGAATTCATCCAGGGTGATTTCTCTTGTAGAGGTTTGAACCATGGTCGGAAGGATCAACGTGAGGTAATAATATCGTACTATTTCTGTTGAAAAACCGATTTAGGCTAATTTTAAGGTGGGGTGATCAGAGAGGTAGCATTCAATAGACGATATGTATTAAGTTGATGAGTGCTTTAATTCTTTTGTCAGTGCTTCTATACATAAATGCTATGCCCAAGATTTTGCTGGTAGAAGATAATGAAATGAATCGCGACATGTTATTTCGACGTTTGATCCGACGGGGATTTGAACTGGTGATCGCGATCGATGGGGAAGAAGGCATCTTGCTAGCCCAAGAAGAAAGGCCCGATTTAATTTTAATGGATATGAGTTTACCGATTTTAGATGGTTGGGAAGCAACTCAGCGTTTGAAAGCGGATCCTGCCACTCATCAAATTCCGATTATTGCCCTGACTGCCCATGCCATGACGGAGGATCGCGATCGCTGCCTTGCGGCGGGATGTGATGATTACGATACCAAGCCCATCAACTTTCCTCGATTGCTAGAGAAGATTTCCCAGTTTTTGAAGCCCGAAGATCCGCAGAAAAGACCCTAATCAAGAAATTCTCGAACTTTTTAAGGACTGATATGATGCTAGGGTCTAATGCGTAGATAGTCCTGTTTTGCGTCACCATGACTGAATCCGTCCAGTTGACTGAATCTGTTCAGTTGAAAGCTGCTCAGGTCGTTTCTAAGATGTTGCATCCTTTGGTGATGCCAGGGATTGCTTTTTTGTTGCTGGGAGTTGGCAACCGCAGTATGAATGTTCTGAAGTTGGGGGGTTCCCTGCTGGTCGCGCTGCTCTTTTCCAGTGTCACCATTGTGGTCTATCTCCAGTACCTCAAGCAGCGAGGGGCGATCGAATCCACTGCCCTGCTGAAGCGAGAACAGCGCATTAGCCCGTTGACCTTTTCCGTGATGAGCTATGCCATGGGCTATTTGCTGCTGACAGCATTGCAGGCTCCCGAATTGATGCGGGGTTTGATGTTTTGCTACGCCACGAATTCGATCGCGGTGTTAATGATCACTCGCAGTTGGAAAGTGAGTATTCATACCACTGCCATAGCGGGAGCACTGGTCGTGTTGACCTATGCCTATGGCTTGCTGATGCTGCCCTTTTATGGTCTCATTCCGGTAGTGGCGGGTTCACGCATCATCATGAAACGGCACAATCTCCTAGGAGTGCTTTCAGGCGGCGCGATTGGGCTGGTTATGACTGCTGTGCAAATTTATCTGTTTTTTTAATCCGCGATTGAGTTAGTTAGAGAGGGGGGGAGTGGGAGAGGGGGGGGGGGATTAGTTTTGACCCCAACACCCCAATTAATTAGCGTTAGATTTTCGATCGCACCCGATACCCGATATCGCGGCGGAAGTACATCCCCTCAAAGTGAATTGCTTCTAAGGCGTGGTAGGCGCGATCGCAGGCATCATCAAAATCATTGCCCACCGCCGTCACCCCCAAGACTCGCCCACCATCACTGACGAGCTTGCCTTGGCGAACTGCAGTGCCCGCATGGAAGACGATCGCTCCTTCTTGTTCGGCAGTGTCAATGCCCGTAATGGGAAAGCCTTTTTGGTAAGCAGCAGGATAGCCCCCAGAAGCCGCAACGACGCAGGCACAAACTTCTGGCTTCCAGGTGAGGGGTGGAAAGTCTGCTAATTTGCCTTGGGCGCAGGCGAGCAGGAGTTTGTGAAAGGAGCCTTCCAGCAGGGGCAAAACGGCTTGGGTTTCAGGATCGCCAAAGCGACAGTTGAATTCAATGACCTTGGGGTCTCCGGCAGGTGTAATCATCAACCCTGCGTAGAGGATCCCGCAGTAGGGAATGTCTCGGGCTTGTAAAGCGGCGATCGTCGGTTCCAACACCTGCTGCTGCACCAGCGCTAAAATTTCCGGCGTGACCACAGGAGCAGGCGCATAGACCCCCATTCCCCCTGTATTTTCTCCGGTATCCCCTTCGCCAATGCGTTTGTGATCTTGGGCAGGCAACAGGGGGCGAATGGTTTTTCCATCGGTGACAGCGAGAATAGAAGCTTCCTGCCCGATCAGACATTCTTCGATCACTACCCGGCTACCCGCGCTCCCAAACTGTCCGCTAAAACAAGCTTCCAGAGCAGCTTCTGCCTGTTCGATTGTCTCTGCCACGGTCACCCCTTTCCCGGCGGCTAACCCATCGGCCTTGATAACGATCGGGGTCCCTTCGATCTGCACGTAAGCCTTGGCAGCGGCGAGATCGGTGAACACGGCAGCGCGGGCAGTGGGAATGTGGGCTGCTTCCATCAAGGCTTTTGCCCAAGCTTTACTGGCTTCGATCTGCGCTCCAGCACGGCTGGGTCCAAAGACGGGAATATTTTTCTCCCGCAGAAAGTCAGCAATCCCTTCGGATAAAGGGGCTTCTGGGCCGACGATGACGAGCCCCACATTGTTAACGACGCAAAAACGAGCAATGCCCTCAAAGTCGGTTTGCAGAAGTTCTAAATTGCGGCAGCGGGGTAGGGTTGCGGTTCCCCCATTGCCAGGTACACAGGTGACTTGAATCGTCTCGTCTTGGATTAAGCGCCAAGCGATCGCATGTTCTCGTCCACCGTTGCCAACGACCAAAACTTTCACGGCTGTTTGCTCCAAATCTTGTATCTGTCATGTTGTATCTGAACTGCTGTTGGCGGGCTATGTTGCTCGTCCGGTGGGGTTGTTTGTTTGGGGTGGGGATCTGGCTAGGTGTGGGATGCACGCCTCTACGGGATGAACCGGGCTGGAACTAATTTGCCTGGTTTGAGTCCTGGGATTGCAGAACTGGATAGCAGAACTGTGAAGTGCAAGATTTCAGGGAACCCTGTAAACTTCAAAGACTGACGGATTGCAAATTATCGATCAGCTATTATCGGACAATTTGTGGATCTGTGAAAACGATGCTTTGGTGAAGGCGAGCTATGAATCCCAACGATCGCATTTTTCTCTCTAAACTGAACAAGCGGTGGATGATGGGGCTGGCTCAGCAGGGGCTAGGGCTGGGGACGATCGCCCTTTGGCTGGCAATGCCTCTGGCAGCGGTGGCCCAGTCGAATCTCATTACAGTCCCAGGACCTGTAAAACCGGGGGTGAATGAGGCAGATGCCTTCCCGGTGAACCCATTGGAAATTAAAGAGCCGGATCCATTATTGCCCAACCCCGATCGCCCCCTGTCCACGCTTGAACGCCAACGACTGCAAGGGGCACTGGAGGCGATGAACCTGCAAGCAGCGGTTTTGTTGCAGGCGGAGAAACCTGTGGAAGCCTTTGCCCTGTGGAACCGGGAGTTGCGGTTGCGACGATCGTTGGGGTTGCTAGAAGAAACGACAGCGTTGGGGCGGGTGGGCGCGATCGCTTGGCAGCAAAGCCAAACTCAGCAATTACGCTACATCAACCAACGTCTGGCGCAGATTCAAGCGCAAATGCAGGGGATCGCCGTGGTGAGTGCGGTAGGCACAGTGCCCGCGCCGGAAAAAGCCTATACCGAGCGCGATCGTGAAACCATTCTGGATGCCCTGGGGCTAGCCTATGAATTGGTGCGGAAGCCAGACTTGGCACTGACGGTGTATCAACCGAAATTACGGGAAGCTCGGCAAAAGCGCGATCGAGTTGCAGAGTTTAATGCCCTGAATAGCATTGGGGTGCTGCATCTGGATTGGTTCAAATATCCCCAGGCGCAGACGAGTTATCAAGAACTATTAGCGGTGGCTCAGCAAAACCAGGATTTGTTTAATCAAGCGGTGTATTTGATCCAACTGGCTTATATCCACGAGCAATCGAAACAGCCTGCCCAAGCTGCCGCCTATTTGGAACAATTGCTGGCTTTGTATCAAGATCAGCCGGAAGTGTTGCCGGCGATCCAACTGCGGTTGGCGGAAAATTATGATGCTGCCAATCAATTTGAAGCCGCCGAGCGCAATTATCAACAGACCTATACCCTGACGCAAACCCTGGTGCAGTCCTCCTATAGTGCTGATGCCTTGCAAAAATTGGGTGCCCTCTATCGTCGTTACGATCGCCTCGCTGCCGCCCAGCAGGTGTTTGATTTTTTGGTGGATTACGAGCAAAGTGTCTTTAACTACTATGGTGCCATGCGAGCGGCGGATCAACTGGGGCAGGTACGTCTCCAGCAGCAGGATTTGCCAGGGGCGATCGCAGCCTTTGAGCGGGGATTGGCGTTTGCCCAGGAACTGAAACTACGACCCGACTATTTCCAGAAACGAATTCAGACCGCCCAGACTGGGAAGGCAAACCCTACTCCTAGTCACTCTAGTACTCCCTAGTTTTGGGAGGGGGAGAGGCGATTCGGGGGGGATTTGGGTCTCTAGTCAGTGCTGAGGTATGCAAGAGGTACCGTCTTCTCCTACAATCAAAGACTGGCAATCAGAGTATAATAAGCTCGCAGGTACAATCAATATGGCGACCACCTACCAAGCTGAAATTCACCATCAAGGGCAAGTTTTAAAAATTGACTTGCCTGACGATCGTCCTATTCTTGAAACGGCGAATGCCTTAGGACTAGAATTACCGATTTCCTGTGCGTCTGGGGTCTGCACCACCTGTGCCGCCTTAATTACTGAAGGAAAAGTAGAACAGGTGGATAATCTGGGCATTAGTGCAGAATTACAGCAACAGGGGTATGCATTGCTCTGTGTTGCTTATCCTCGATCGAACCTGAAAATCGAAACTCAGAAGGAAGAAACGGTTTACCAATTGCAATTTGGACAATACCAAAACAAGTAGTTTCTGCAGTTTCGGTTGATTTTTGACTCTCGAATTCCTCAGTTTTGCCCCCCTAAGCTGCTCTGTATCTCCGTTGTAAGTTGTCCTATGGCAGATTCTCAAGTGTCATCTAAGTTGACGACTGAATTCATCACCACTGAAATTCCTTTGCCGGATTCTCCATCAGAATTGCCCTATGCGATCGCGGCTGCTCTGAAGCAATATGGAACTCCGCTTCGTTGGGCAATCACGAAATT
>JAYKGX010000233.1:0-4364 GCA_035285565.1 Synechococcales cyanobacterium | reverse complement strand
ACAGACTGCCATAGTAGATGAGGTTGATCTTCTAAACGCATGGTAGGGTCCTCCATGAGGGAATTGAGCAGGGGTTGCAGCAGTGATCGGGCGTAACTGCCGTAGGCTATGCCTGCAATGCCCCCACTAGCCAGTAAATTCATCTCCCGTAATTTTTCGACCGTCTGGCGATTGGTGCCTCCCGCCAGTTGAACCGATCCAGGTAATCCGGCTTTGAGGACTTTTTGTCCCAGTTTAATACAAGCACGGGTGGTGCCATCCCCAATATCCCCGCTCATGGGTCGCCCATCAGTTTGCCAGAGCAGTCGGCAGGGTAGGGGTGTTATCAGGTCATGGATCGCCCAGAGGTAATCAATCAGATCGGCTCCATCGGCGCAACTAATGGCCAGGAGCTGGAGTTGAGCGGCATAGGGTTGGATACTGCGCCAAAGACGGGTGAAATCGGTCAGTCTGCCCACTTGGGTGTGAATTTCGATCGCTTCAATCCCTGCCTGCATCACCAAAGGCACGACCACCTCCGGAGCATAGACATAGGAGCGGGTTTGAATATGGGCGATCGGGCAGATAGGAATACAGCGTCCACAGCCATAACATAGGGCATCAACTACACCAGAATGCAGGGCAGTAAAGCGAATGGCATCGGCGGGGCAGATCGTTTCACAGGGGCGGTGACAAGTGCTAGGACATTGGTGACTGGGGAATTCTGCTTTGCGGAAATGGGGGTCTTCGCCATCATTCAGGCTGACCATCAACCAGGGACGAGGCAGTGGAACATAACCTTTTTGGCGCGCTTGGGGGTGCAGCGCTTGGGCCACGGCGATCGCTTCTTGGGTGGTGGCAATAATGGCAGGATCGGCTGCCACATCAATGCAATCCGCTCCGGCAAGGCTATAGGCGATCGCTAGACTGCGGATCGCAGGGACATGCTGATAACTGGCACCACAAATAAGCTTGAACCAGGTACCTGCTTGTAAGGATCGAGAGGGGCTGAGTAGATCAATCACTTCTCTATGCTAAAACGCATTTTCCCAATTTGGAGACCACAAGGGCGAAATTCTATATTTGAGAGTCAAATCGATCTGCTAATATCAGAATAATTGTACTATATCGATCGTGGTAAACTGGACAATCATCCTCTCAGCCAAGTTTTTGCCCATCGCATTGCGTCCCCCCTCATCTTGCTACCCCCTCATCTCCCACTAGCCCAGACCGCCATGAATCCTAGTAACTTCATCAAACCGCGATCGCAGCCTTTGCCCACGATGTACGATTTGCCGAGTGAAGACCCGGAGGAACCTGGCTTGCCCGATGAGTTTCACGATTTTCAGCCCAAGCTGCTACGGGAGACCTGTCAACCTGTGACCGAGGAAGCCGCAGAGCATTTTATCGGAGCCGATCTCAATCTCTACTACGACAGTCGTCATCCCCTCTGGCATAAGCGTCCGGATTGGTTTTTGGTGTTAGGGGTGCCGGGTGCCACTCAGCAAGCCGACCTGCGCTGGAGCTATGTGATGTGGCAGGAAGGGGTTAGCCCATTTTTGGTGATCGAACTCCTATCGCCAGGAACAGAAGATGAAGACCTAGGGCAAACGGTACGGGAACTCGGGAAACCTGCCTTGAAATGGGAGGTGTATGAACGAATTTTGCGGGTGCCCTTTTATGGGTTGTTCGATCGCTATACCAATCATTTCCGGCTGTTGGGTCTGGAACGCGGGCATTACCAGGAAATTCCGCTGACAGATGCACGCTTTTGGTTTGATGAATTGGGCATTGGCTTAGGCGTTTGGCAGGGAGGGTATCAAGGGATTGAGGGACGCTGGCTCCGGTGGTACGATGCAGCAGGAGACTGGATCCCCACGGCAGCAGAAGCACGGCAAATCGCCAAACAACAAGCGACCCAGGAAACGGCGGCTAGACAAGCTGCAGAACAACAAGCAGCCCAGGAAACGGCGGCCAGACGATCGGCGATCCCGCGACTTGCAGGCTTGGGGCTAACGGCAACTCAAATTGCTGAAGCTTTGGACTTACCGCTGGCGGAGGTTGAGCAACACCTGACCTGACTTTCCATCTGACTGAAATTCTCTGATAGAACCTGGAGTGCTCTCATGCCGCAACTTTTGAATGCCACCGAAGTGACCCTGGCGGATCTCCAGGAACGATTTTCCCTGACTCGGAGCAGCGATCCGCTTTTTTTTAGCGAAGTAAAAGAGCCATTGCCGCCTCTATCGTCCCCAGAAACGCAGGCGATCGATCGCATTCAACACAATTTTCTGGATCAATTGCAGACTCGGTTATTAATTGAAGAAACCGTCAAACTAGTGGTGATTGCTCCGCTTCTAGATTTAGCAGGTTTTTACCGAATGCCCTACCCAATTGAATCAGAGGTGCCGATTCAGTTGGCAATTCCTGATGGCTCAGAGGAGATTATTCAAGGGCGGATTGATACTTTAGGGGTGCAGCGATCGTTGTGGATTGTGCTGGTGGAATCAAAACGCACCCAAATCTCATTTCATACCGGAATTCCCCAAGCGCTGGCCTATCTGCTCAGTCGTCCCTCTCTCCAACATCCCGGCTATGGTTTAGTGACTAACGGTAGTGAATTTATATTTTTGAAGCAAGTGGGCGATCGCTATGCGACTTCTAATTTGTTTTCATTGTTGAATGAGGGCAATGAACTCGATCGCGTGCTGCCCTTGTTGCGACGGTTTGGGTGAGCGCACCCTCCTAGCCCTGATCGCCTCTGATGAGTATCCAGCAAGTTGAGTTAAGCCAATCTACAGAATTTAGGTAAAACAGACAATGACGATCGCCAGCAACCCTCCTACCGTGCAAGCTCCCCCCAAACGAGTCAGCTTTGACGAATTTATAGCTTGGTATCCAGAAAATTCCGAATATCGCTACGAGCTACGTCGAGGAGTCATCATCCAAATGCCCAAACCAAGAGGAAAACATTCTGAAGTCGCAGGATTCAATCACGATGAGCTAGCGATCGAAATTCGACGAACCCAGTTACCCTACTTTATCCCGAGAGAATGTGTGATTAAGCGCAGTGATGACACGGGCTATGAACCGGATGTGGTGGTGCTCGATCGTGCCGCTATTGCCCAAGAACCTCGTTGGCAGACGGAATCGACGATCGAACAGGGTGTCTCGATCAAGTTGGTGATTGAAGTGGTTTCCACGAATTGGCAGGATGACTATGAAGTGAAGCTGGCAGACTACGAGGCGATCGGTATTCCAGAATATTGGATTGTGGACTATCTGGGCTTGGGTGGCGTGCGGCACCTGGGAAAACCGAAGCAACCGACGGTGACGATTTGTAATCTGATTGATGGAGAGTATGAAACTCGTATGTTTCGTGGTCAGGAAGCGATCGTCTCTGCCATTTTTCCCAGCCTATGTCTCACTGCTGAGCAAATCCTGCTGCAATCCCTCAGCTAAAATTCTCTAAAGGAAGTCGGGACTCCGGGAATGACTTTCACCCTCTATCCTCCCAGGGGTGATTGAAAATTCAAAATTCAAAATTGATTTGTTTGTTGGCGGGATTTTTTTGGGCGCGGGATGCGCGTCCCTACGAGGTTATCTGAACTACGATAAATGTTTGGTGAAAATGCTCATGAGTATTCCTGGTGGTAGATTCAGCATTTTCGTTTGGGTTTCAGGAGCGATGGTCTCCGACCGACCTTGGGTCATCGCATCCCATGGGTTGGGACAACTCCATTCATGAGGTTCGGCAACTCCTCGTATATGTAGATTGTGAATCATTGCTTGTACATGTTCGGGTTTGCCAATTAGCCAGAGACGTACCGGATCGCGATCATCCTTGCCACCGCCAATGTCAATCATTCTGGCAGCAGAACCGGATCGCACACGACAGGCGCGATCGTTGTTGTAGGTAGCCATGGGGAAAAAACTCCAATTGACTTTGTTTTTGGTTGTAGGAAACCAAAAACCTGGCTATCCTGACTCTTTAGTGTGGGGACAAGCAGGATGGCCGGAGATGCTAAAATCTCCAAAGCCGCTGCGTTGACGATACCAAAGTGGGGGTCAGTCACTCAGGGTTGCGGTCAACAGCCTTGGGTGACGCAATGAACCAGATTCTTGGGGCTTAGCTAGCGCTGAACTTGTCTCCAATCAAACTAGCATAGTTCCCAAAAATAAATCATTTCCGAGGCGGATTCAACTGGTTATTTAGTTTATTTTGGTAGACTAATGGGGCAGGCAGGGCTGATTCATTTTATACCAATTTAAATAGAGTTTAGGGCAGATAGGGCATCAAGGATGAAGGAATAACCTGTGATAGAAGCAATTACTTCTGGGGTTAATTGAGTCAGGAGTTGATCCACTTTGGATTGGAGTTGCTC
>JAYKGX010000232.1:0-4204 GCA_035285565.1 Synechococcales cyanobacterium | reverse complement strand
GCGATCGCTCCTGGGCCAGAATCTATCTGCGCACTAACCACTTTGAGAGGCTATATTCCATGCACAAGTTGCCAATACATCGTCTTTTTCTTCATCTTGGGCTATCTAGCCTAGTTTTATTAACCGCACTGGAAGCCACTCCCAGCCTCGCAACTCATAAAAATTCCAGTTTTGTGCTAGCCCAGTCAACCAACACCGATGGGCCCATCAACTTCACCGCAACCCCTAAACTATGCGGGGGGCAAGTGATCAGCAATGGGCGGATTTGCCTTTCTGATTTGCCTGCTGATCAGCGTCCTGCCAAACGAATGGCCATGATGGGTTCTCTTCGCACGGATCCCAGCATTTTTTCAAAGACGATCACAATCATTCGAGTGGTCGAGATGGAAGCCAACAAGGCTAACCTGGCCTACGCTGCCTTCGTCGATGATACTACGCTGCCCGATCGCTTCCACCCCAAAGGTTTTAAACGCCCGCTACTATTTCTCAGCATCCGCAACGACGGGAAGGCAGCGCTTAACATCGACTACGGTCAATATCCGCCGAATTTTGACAAAAAAGAAGAAGCCAACCGCTTATTGAAGCTGCACAAAGGCGAAATTCAGCAACTGGTGAGTGCATTGATGCAGAAGCGTCCCTAAAGACTGGGTAGTCCCCCAGCATGGGCAATTTGGGGGGCTGTCTGCATTTCATGAATCATATTGGATGGCTATACCAACGCAAGCGTCAAGCGATGACTCGATTCCCGCAATTTTCCAGACCCTACTCATTCTATTGAGCCATGAGCAAACTCAACCGTCGCCACTTTCTCCAATTTTCCGGAGCCACCCTCGCCAGCATCGGCCTGAGCCAACTCGACTTCTTCAGCCAAGCCCACCAGCACAACCAAGTCCTAGCCCAATCTACCGGACGTAAATACGCTCTACTGATCGGCATTAACCAATATAACGACCCCAATATTAATCCATTAAACGGCTGTCTCTCCGACGTAGAAATGCAATACAACCTCCTGCGTTATCGCTATGGGTTTGCCCCTGAAAACATTCGCATCCTCACCGACGACACCCCGGAAAAACCAACCCGCGACAACATCCTCCGGGCCTTTGAAGAACATCTCATCGCTCAAGTCAAACCCGGTGATGTCGCTATTTTCCACTATTCTGGTCACGGCGGACTGATGGAAGATCCCCATCCGATCGACCCCAAAAGCACCACCAACGGCACCCTCATTCCCATGGACTGTCAGCTCAACGCCCGTAACGACATCATGGGCCGCACCCTCTTTCTGCTCAGCAAACAAATCCAAACCGAGGCATTTACCATGGTCTTGGACAGTTGTCATTCTGGCGGTGGCACTCGTGGTAACAGCATTGTCCGTGCCCTCCGGACGGGTCGCTCCAATGAACCGATCGACCAACCCAGCCCAGCCGAATTAGCCTACCAAGCCAAGCAACGCGAAAAACTTGGCGGACTCTCAGAAGCCCAATTGACCCAACTCCGCAAAGCAGGCATTGCTAAAGGAGTGGCGATCGGTTCCGCTCAGAAAGAACAACTCGCCGTCGATGCTAGGTTTTCCGGATTCCACGCTGGCGCACTCACCTACCTGCTCACCCGGTATCTCTGGCAAAGTCCCACCGCCGAACCTCTAAAAGACACCTTTGGACGGTTAGCCCTGATGACCCGTGAAGTTGCTGCTGACTCCAATAACCCCCAGGAACCCATTAAAGAAATCGCCCCCGGCAAACCCCTAGATACTCAACCCATGTATCAAATCACCGCCGATCGCCCCAATGCAGAAGGGGTTATCACGAAAGTGAGCGCAAATCAGCCGATCGAATTTTGGTTGGGTGGCGTTTCCTCCAGCAGCCTAGCAGCTTACGAACCCGGTAGTCTTTTTAGTGTGTTAGACGATCGCGGCAACGTTGTTGGTGAAATTGAACAAACTGGACGGGCTGGATTGGTTGGCTACGGGATCCTCAAACAGGGCAACCGACCCACCGTTGGCACCCTCCTGCGCGAAAAACTGCGTAAAGTTCCTACTGATCTGCCTTTGCAAGTTGCCATCAGCCCAAAGATCACAACCCATCGCAACGCACTGCAAGCCGAATTAGCCAAAGTTTCCAATATTCAGGTCGTTGAGATAACCAAACTGAGCAGTGGTGGGGTCATCATTGGTTCCCTGACTCCAAAAATTCGCCAAGAGGCTTCTACCAAAGGCATCACTATCAGTCAGCCACCCGGCAGTATTGGTCTATTAACGGTCACAGAAGGCGCGATCGCCGAGAGTTTTGGTCGCTTGGATGAATCGCCTCAAAACATCGTCAAACGATTGCGTCCCCAATTGAAATCATTATTGGCGCGTCAGTTCCTTCAGCATGTCCTGAATAGTAATACCTCTCAACTCAAGGTTGATGTTAGCCTGAAAGAAACAATTAATAGAAAGGAAACGGGTAAGGATATTCAAATACTTGCCAGCGCGAATCCCCGATCGAACATTGCTCGTAAGCCCGCAGAACCATTAAAAGTCAAATCAACCTTGAATATTAGCGTCACCAATCGAGAGTCAGTACCAATCTACATGGCGGCAATCTCGATCGGAGATACTGGGGAACTGGTCGTGCTCCACCCCAGCAACTGGAATGCACCAGAATCAGCCGCTTTAGTTAAGGAAGGTGACACGAAAACTGCCCCCATTCGGGTTCATAATGAGCCAGGTTTCTTTGAAATTGTGGTCATTACCAGCGCTCAACCTTTGCGGGATACCCTACGCGGTTTACAACAAATCGCCGCCGCTCGTGGCATGTCTAGAGGTGCTTTTATTTCATTTGGGCGGGAGGCTCGCCGATCGATCGGTGAATCCGATGATACGGTTGTTGAGTCTGCAAGAAATTTAACCCGCGACTTGACCCGTAGTGGTGTAAGTCCTGATCTGCTTGAAAGTGAGCGCCGGGGACTTGATCCGAAACAGTCAGGTATTTTTTCGACCGTTCTCCAAGTCGTTCTCTAGCAATCCGAAATCACTCGTAGGACTTACTTTCCTGATGCGCGATCGTGGACAGAAGTTGAACTTTTAACAGGCGCGATCGTGTGGACAGAAGTTCTCGATAAAAGTTCAACTTCTCGCTAAAATCCTTGAATTTGGCTCGGTTCCCCCTTATTAAGGGGGCTAGGGGGATCTGCTCGCCAGGATTTGTCGAACTGAGGTTATTTTCGATCGAGTCCCTTACAGCATGGGAATGACAAAATCTTCCGTTAACTGCACTTCTAAGACCTGACCCGGTTGAATAGTCGTTGCTTTAGGAGCGGTCACATAGGTAATGGCTGCCCCGGCGGCGGCTCCTCCCAACACATTGCCCCCCGACAAGCCCCCCACGATCGCTCCTGCCAATGCCCCAATGCCGGAGTTTTGTAAGAGATTCCGTTCCGAAGGTTGTTTTGTGCCACCCAGATCGCCTGACTGACCCACGATCGCCCAACTGCGACCCTGTAGGGAAATCGACTGAGTGATAAAGCGGCTGGCCGACATTTTGCTTTCAAACCGTCCCAGCACCGTGCTACCCATGGGAATCAAGAGGCGACCGGATGTATCCTGAATCGGTGTTTGCAATTCTAATAGTTCCTGCCGATCTTCTCCGCCTTTGAAATTGACACCACTAATTCCGGTATAGCGCAAACTCAGGGTTGTTCCCGCAGGCAATACCAGGGCATTCCCGCTGGGCTGAGAATTCACCCCTGGAGAGGACACAGGAGCCGCTATGGGAGCTTGGGCAACCGTCTGGGCTTTTCCTGGCAGCGGTTGACCGAAATCGATCGCTTTCACAGGTTCCGCTGGCATGGGTGCTGGAGAAGCTGCCGCTGCTACCACCATGGGCTGGTTTGAAACCACAGGCTGAGCGATCGCGGGTGCTGCAGCTTGAGCAACGGGTTGAGCCATCGGAGTCCTCATCGGAACAGAAGCCACAGGGGCAGACTGAGGGGCAGTTAAACCAGGTTGACGTACCAATCCTCCCGTTGGGGGTGCATCCGGCAGTGGAATTCCAGCGGGCAATTGTCCAGGAATTTTCGGAGTCGCAATGGGTGGGGTGCGGTTTGGTTGGGGAGAGCGTTGAACCACAGGGGCGATCGGGGATGCTTTGGGCAAGACGATCGGGGTTGGTGTGCCAGAGGTTGGGGGCGGGGCGGTTGGAGTAACGGGGGGAATGGT
>JAYKGX010000231.1:0-5090 GCA_035285565.1 Synechococcales cyanobacterium | reverse complement strand
TACAGGGTCAAGCAGCATCCTTTATGAATCCTGGCGATCCGTACCAAAATAAGGGATTGAGCGATCTGCCTCTAGACCCATTTAGGTCAGTTGTTCAGGTTCTCGGTTTGAAGTCCCCCTTATTAAGGGGGATTTAGGGGGATCAGGATGGGATGGAATTACGAGTAGATTGGATATCACCTAGTGAATGAACCCGTGAGTCATCCAGTGATGAACTATCTAGCAATGAACTATCTAGCAATGAACTATAGAATAAGGTTAGCCATTCTTCTAATGCTTGACTCATAAGATCTATTACGGTGGTGTCAAGAGAAATATTCAAATCCTGCTGTGCCTGTTCTGCCAGCTTCAGGAGCCATTGCTGTTTCACCTGTTGCAATTGTTTGATGCGGCGGGAAGCAGTTGGTTGGGAAATGTTCAGGCGATCGCCTATTTCTTTTTGGGTCAGTCCTTCTAGGTAAATCAACTGCAAGAGGGTTTGGGTCTGCTGATCTAATTCCGCGATCGTCCTGTGCAGAAACTGTTCAAACCAAGCTCGGCGCTCTTGCCACAGTTCTGCTTCCTGGCTTTGCATCAATTGTTCCAACGGACTTTGCCGCCGATCCGGAATCTCCTCTGCCATGGGTGGCTCATCCTCCAACTCATCAGATGGGTTGCCCTGCAACGTCTGCATAGGAAGGGTGGCATAGTTACGCAGCGATCGCCCCAGGGCTTGTAATTGTTGCTGAATACTGTGGGCAGAGTGGTTGGTGGGTTGGGCGGTGGGGTGGCTGCGCTGTTGTCGATTATATTCCTGGGCGATCGCTTCCCAATTGTCGGGTTCTGTTAATTGACGATTGCCTCTGGGCCGGCTGGGTACATATAACTGTTTATAACAATCCCACGCTAGCAGAATTCCCTGGATTTGTTCAGCCGTGCGAGCTTCTGCCTGCAATACCGTTTGAACCCGAGTTTCACTGCTCTGGCGCAAAATCGACCAAAGACTGCGAATCTGCACATCCGAGAGACCTTCCCGCACTAACCCATCTTTAATCAGATTGGTAAATTTGATGAGGGCAAAGGGGCGTAAATCTCGGTTGCGATCGGGTTGGAAGCTGGTCAGAACTTTATCAGTGCCCGCAATGGCAATTTGAAAATACTCCGCTAGAGAATAGCTCTTTTGCTCATATTGCTTCTGTTGTCTGAAGGCTGCAGAATAGGCAGATTCCTGTAGATACGCATACAGATGTTGACGAGCACGGCGATCGCGTTGCCAAGTTTGGAACCAATGGATGGCGCAAACAATCGGTTCAGAGAGGGTTGGACTGTCTTTTTGGGCGGATTGCATACTCAGCCTGAGTTCCCGGCTGCTGACCCATTGAGTTGGGGTGCTGGTCTGAGTTGGGACTGGCTTATCCTTCACCCCCTCGTGGGCAGGTTTAAATTGTAGAAAGGTGGAGAACTGACTGATCACATCTTCGCGTTTTTTCATGGCATCCCCCAACACTCTGACTCAGTATAGGTTGAAATTTTCAGAATAACTATGCTAGGAATGGAACAATTCTTTTCACCCCCAGTCATTCCTACAGCTTCAATTATGGTTTTTCGCTATTTTGCACCGCGATCGGTAGACCCCCTTTCCAAGCTGCTTCCAGATCCCACACTGGCAGGTCCATTACTGAAATGTCGATCGCTGGGGATTAAATCCCTGGGTGCTAAAGCCGTAATCAGCGCGATCGCTCTGCCCATCTATACTTGGGTGATGCTCGATCCGGCCCAGGCGCTCGTCCCCGATCGGGTGGAGATTTTTCGGATTCAAGGTCGCAATGATTTGGGAATTCGTCGAGGTCCACAGTACGGGCCTGTACAGGCAGGTACTTTTATGAAACGAGGAGAATCACTGCATCTGCCCGGTAGTGGTAAAACCTTTGCCCAATTGCGGTTTCAGAAAAGTGGTCAGGATATGGGACTGCAAATGCAAGCGAGTACTAAAAACAAGACCGTCACGCTCTATTATTTCCCCTGTCGGGTGCAGCAGGGCGATACCACCATTATTGAATGGAAAAATCCATCAGGGGGGCGCTCCGGTTGTGAAGCAGGCATCCGGGTGCAACGCAGTCCGAGGGCGAAGGCAGGGCAGGGAGATTTGGCTCCAGTGGCGGCGATCGGGGCTGAATTCCCCCTACAATCGGCTCCAATCCAACTAATTCAGCCAACAGCTCCGGATTTATTGGCTCAGGTGATGCGAGGTCGGGTGGAATATTGTACCGCGATCGCCCCCAATGGCAACACTTGGTTAGGAGTCGCTGAAAGCAGTGATGCCTGCGAACAACCCTTAGAAGACTGTCAGAAACAATCAGGCAGTTGCGAAATTTACAATCGAGATAATAGTTCTATCCGGGCAGCAGAATTAACAGTAACAGTTCGCTGTGCCAATCAAAAAAATTGGAGTGAGAAAACTACCGGTGCCCAATTGGCAACGACGGCAATCAAACTATGGGAACAGCGCCAAGGCGAAAAATTTTGTAGTTTCCATAGCCTAGATTCAGAAGCTGATGAAGTGATTGTTGCACCGCTTGTCCCGGAGGAAACGCTGATTGAAACCCGCAGTACAGCCCAAGGTGTGGAAGTGGATGTGATCAAGGGGCAAGTGAATATCTTGACGCAGCGCCTCCCCCAGGGACAAACCATCAGTGCCGGACAGCGTTTAACCCAAGCCAGTGGGCAGCAGGATCGCCTCACCAGCTTTGACAACCGCAAAGAATCGATCGAACTCCAGGTCTACTATGCAGAACGACGGGGGGTTAAACTCTGTGATCAAGAACAGGTAGCGGGCGGTCAGGAAGGTGATTCTAGAACGATTCAACTGACGGACAACCAAGGGGAAGTGCGAATCGATTATGATATGTTTTCTATTCCCGATCGCCTACAAGTCCTCTATGAAGGGAAATCAGTACTTGATACAGGGTTAGTGTCTTTTACTGGACAAACCCGCGTCAGAATCCAAGGCGAAACCGGGCAGATGCGCGTGATCTTGACGGGGAATCCAGAAAATAGTGGGACGCAGTGGAAATATACCCTCTATTGTCCCCAGTAGGGATGAGAATACCAATTTTGGAATTTAGATTGGCGATCGACCAGAAGGCACAGTCAATCGCAAATACTACTGGGTAAGGCCCTGTTCATGAGCGGTTTAGAACCCAATCCGGAAGAGTCGGCTGCCTTGGGTACTTTCCTTGATCACTAACGTCAGTTCCTGGGGTTCATCCGGTTTCCAAGAATGCCCCACCAGCATAACTTCCCCAGTCACCTTAGTGTTGGCAGGCACATTCGCCACCTCATTGGAAAAGCGAGTACTCAGTTTTTTACCATTCTCTTGCTCGATCGCCGCAAACATAGGCACAAAGCCAAAAGACTGGTTACTGCGGTTGTCGATCGTAAAGGTAATGGTCACATTTCTGGCACTGGAAACCTTCACTTTTTCCAAACGAACTTCCACATTATCCCGCACCTGGCTAGCCACAATCGGCTGGACACCTAATTTTACCTTAGGCGCTTTCGTTGCAGTAGGCTTCTTGGGCTGACCAGACTGGGAGCCATCCCCCAAACTCGTTTGACCCGTAGAACTGGGGTTAGTCGCGATCGGCTGTGAAGAACTCGATCCTCCCCGCATAGCAGCTTTCATTTCGGCATGGGGTTTCACCCCTTCGTAAGCATAGCGATTGTACCCATTTTGCTGGATCAGCTCTTCCAGATATTGCACCCGTTCCGCTGGGGCAGGGTGAGTGGCTCGCCAATCGGTTTTGCGATCGTTTCCGCCTGCGTTTAAGGTCGCCATCAGGTTGCGTAATCCATCCGCCGCATAGCCTGCTTTGCCCAGTAGCCGCGTGCCCAACACATCTGACTGGCGTTCGGATTCCTGACTATACTGGGCGATCGCGAGTTCCTGGATCAATTTGGGCACTGGCACCACTTGACTCAGATTCGCCATAAAATTCGCATTGGCAACTTTCTGAAAGCCATGGGACAGGACGGCATGGGCAATTTCATGACCGAATAACCCGGCTAATTCGGCTTCAGACTGGGCTGCACTAATTGCCTCTGTATGGACAAACATTTTGCCCCCAGGCAGCATGAAAGCATTTAACGAGCTGTCTTCGACAAGATATAATTCGTACTGAAAATCACTGCGCCCAGCCAACATTTCTAGTTTTGCGGCAATCCCCTTCGCATAATTTAAAAGTTGTGGATTTTCTACGAGCTTGCCCTGCTCCCGATATTGCTGCACCATTTTGTCAGCGATCGCTTTACCAAATTCAGACTCTCCTTTTGCCATCATTGACAGCGTTTGAAAGCCAGAAACTCCTGCGCGCCAATCAGAGGTTTGAAAGGCTTTGACTAAGCCGAGAATTCCGGTTAGAATGCCCTGGGTGCGCAGTTGTCCATTGAGGCGAGACTGGTATTTCTTAAAGTTCTCATCTGCCAGTTTGATGAATTCGGGCGCTTCCGATGCATCTGGATAAATGGTAGCAAATTGGCGAGCCGTAATAGAAGCTTCTAAAAAATTCTCGGTTTCTCGCAGTTCTGCAATCTTCGCCTTGAGCAAAACTGGATCATCTCCATAGAGATCGGTGCCCCGTTCTAGAAACTCCAAGGCTGTTTTGGGCTGTCCTGCCTTCGCCTGATTTTTGCATTCCTCCGGCATCTGCTTACAGGCTTTTGCCATCAAGAGGTAGCCTTCAATAAATTCTGGGTAATTCTGCACCAAGCGATGACCCGCCACAAACACCTTGGTCGCCAGGTTCTGACTCAAGCCTTCCTGAGCCGTGCGCCAAAAGACCTGCGCATCACCGGGGAGCTTTGCCACATCATAGATCGCATTCCGACGCTTTTCCGGAGTTGGGAAGTCGGGTTTGACCTTGCGGTAGAGGGTGGTAGCGGCTTGGGTTTGCCCCTTTTGATAGAGTTCATCTGCCTGTACCAAGGTCTGAAAGCGATCGATCGCTAAGCCCGTCGGCATTCCCAGCCAAATCATTAGCCAAGCTGTAGCGATCGCGATTCCCAGATGCTTTAAGCGCCGCACTTGCTGCCAAAAATGAGGTTGCTTCATA
>JAYKGX010000230.1:0-7933 GCA_035285565.1 Synechococcales cyanobacterium | reverse complement strand
AATGTTGCTGATGGAGTTCCAAGGCTTTTTGAGGTTCGCCCAAGGCTTGATACACTAAGCCAAGATCTCCCAATGCCTTCGCCTGACCCGCAGAATTCTTCAACTGTTTTGCTAGGGCTAATCTTTTTTGATGAAATTCGATCGCTTTTAAATACAAGTCTGCACCAAAATAAGCATTTCCCAAATTTCCCAAGGCAATTTCTTCTGCCTTGCGATCGCCCTGTAGCCGAGTCAACTGCCAGTAATCCGTCAGATAATTCAAGGTTTCGGCATCCAGCAGTCCTTTCTGCGCCCGCGATAGGCCCAAACCCGCTAGGGCAATGCCTTGCAATTTGCGATCGCCGACTGCCTTGGCCAACCGGAAACTCTCCCAATAAGCGGCTAGGGATTGATCTAATAAATCCATCGTCAGGTAGCGCAATCCCAGTTTTGCTTGCACTGTTGCTTCTAGCTGGCGATCGCGACGGGAACGAGCCACTTCTAATTCTACTTCCGACACATAGGCAGGCTTGAGTTCACTGACGGCGAAGTAGGAAAAGCCATTGCGCGTGCGATATTGACCTTCCCATTGAATTCGTTGCAAGGGGTAGTAAATTGTCAGAAGCTGGCGCTGAGATTGCTGGGTAGCGGGTGAATTTGGAGCAGCCCGCAGGGGTGCCGTCAGGGTGGGCAACAGCAGGAGAGTCGCTAAGGCGATCGCGATCGGTTGAGCCGGGAGAAGCTTGAGCATAGGGCATGGCGGGGGGTGATGAATGAGAAGGGTGAGGTCAGAGTACCCCACGGATCATTGTATCGCGTGGTAGGAGTCGCTGATGTTGAGTCGGTCACAGCCCCCGTTTTTGTGAGTTTGTGCTATCTTGGTTGCAGATCATCGTATTGGTACCACGACCCAACTCAAGCAAGGAGTGATCATGCCTAACCTGAGTTTTCAAGTCCCAGCGGATGTGACGTTTGAACAGGCGATCGCCCTGACCAAAGATCTCTTAGCGGCCAACACTTCCGAAGAATTATTAGAAAAGGCGATCGCAGCGTTGCTCCAAACTCAGAATGGGGTGCGGGGATTTTTAGTCACGTTTTTGGGCAGTGATGCTTTTAGCCAGGGGACGGATTTTTCGGCTGATCCACGTTGGCAGGCGGTTTTACGAGGAATGCGATCCCACCCCGCTGGGATTGCAGATTTAATGACCAAAAATTTAGTCATGCCTGCCGCAATGGCAATTACCCACCAAAGGAATCAGAATTTGGAACTCGCAGAAAGCTCCGCTGCAACCCAAGCGCGATCGCAACAGGTCATTCAACAACTGAACCTAGCAGCAATTTATGAAAAGCTAGGGCAAATGCAAGCCAGTTTGAAAAAAAACTCAGGTGAATATCAAGACTTTCTCGATCGCTGGGGATACGATGCAGAACAAAAAAGTGTAATGTTACAAGCGATCGCTACGGTTCTTCCTCATGAATTTACCCAATGACTTCGCAGTTGAACCGTTAATGCAGTAAGTTCCATGCAAGCGATTAGTAAAATACCTGAATCAACCCATAGCTAACGATCGAAATAAATAACCAAGATATAGCACCCAAATATAGTGGTTTTAATCCAATTCTTTGAATCTGGTTTAGCCTTGTTTCTAAACCCATTGCTGCCATAGAGAGGGTCAGCAAAACTTGATTGAATTGTCCTATTATCATTTTCAAAGCGTGTGGAATTAGATTCAAGCTATTGAGAAGGATCAAAAGCATAAAACAAGCGATAAACCAGGGAAATGTTACTTGCGATTTTGGGTGAGAAGCCTTAGAAACTGTTCCGAGCATTAGAATTATCGGAGCTAACCAAAGCACTCGTGACAGTTTTGAGATGGTCGCAATCTCTCCGCTGATCGGACTCGCTTGAAAAGCTGCCGCAATCACTTGAGCGACTTCATGAATCGAAACTCCACACCACAATCCAAATGCTTCTGGCTTTAATTGTCCAGTTAGTAATGGATAGAAAAGCATCGAGATCGTTCCAAATAAGGTCACAATTCCAACTGCATAAGCGATATCTTCATCACTGTTCTGCGTTGTTGTACTGGTTGCAATCACCGCAGAAGCGCCACAGATCGAAGTTCCCGCAGCAATGAGACGAACCAAGCCGGAATTCACTCCTAATCGTTCTCCCATCCAACAAGTCAGCCAAAACGTACCGAGCAAGGTGACGCTTGCGATCATCAGCCCTGTCATGCCAACAGATAAGACTTGCAATAAGCTGAGTTGAACGCCGAGTAGCGCAACTGCAAATCGGAGAATTCTTCTCATGGCAAACTGAATTCCTGCTTGGCATTTCGGTGCTGCTCCGATCGTATTTCGCACCAAGATTCCCAGAAGAATAGCTAAAATAAGAGGACTCAACAGATTGAAGCCAGGAGCAAGCCGGAGAAGATACGCGATCGCTGCGACTCCAGAAGCGAGCAATAGTCCTGAATGAATTTGAGCTAAACTCAATTTGAATTGCGTGATTGTCTGAGAAAAGAATTGGGCTTGCAGTGCAGTGACTATCTTTCCAATTGCGAATGACTTAGCATGATTTACTTTTTTTCGCATTACTTTATACCAAATCAACTTGTGATTGAAACACATCTCGATCCCCCTAAATCCCCCTTAAAAAGGGGGACTTCAAACCGAACAGTAAACGAACATGAATGTAACAACGATTGCTAAACCCTTAATTTGGCTCGGTTCCCCCTTATTAAGGGGGCTAGGGGGATTCCCGTTCCGGGAGGCTGCGCCAACGGATCGCCAGGATATCCGCACCCTACATCTGAATTGAGCAAAGGAGCGATCGGATCTGTATCGTTAATTAATGGATTTGGTATTAGTTCAATGAAGAATTTGCCTTGCTCTCGGGATAGGTTTCCAATAAAGCAAGGCTGTGATTGAATTCCTGCTCACTCAGCATAGAACTACATCTTTTTTGATCGAGCAGAATGTTTGCTCAAGTGCTGAAGCGATGTTGAGAAAGACCTGCCCAACGGATGAAGTGGGATCAGTCAATGTTAAGGGGTGTCCAGCATCACCACCCGCACAAATTCGAGCGTCGATCGGTACTTGTCCCAGTAGAGAAGTATGCAATTCTGTTGCTAACTGTTGTCCGCCACCGCTACCAAAAATTGGTGTCGGTTCGCCGCAATGTCCACAGAGGAGATAGCTCATGTTTTCGATGATGCCGAGGACGGGAATTCCAACTCGACGAAACATGTGAATACTGCGACGCACATCTGCGATCGCAACTTGCTGTGGAGTCGTGACCAGTAATACACCACAGATGGGACTTTCCTGAACGATCGTAATCTGGGCATCTCCAGTGCCTGGAGGTAAATCAATCAGCAGATAATCTAAATCCCCCCACTCAACGTCCTGGATGAATTGAGTGATTATCTTGTGCAGAACGGGACCGCGCCAAGCTAAGGGATGATCCGGTTCTGCTAAAAGTCCAACCGACATGACTTTGATGCCATGCGCTTCTAGGGGTAAAAATCGCGTCCCTTCAGGTGTCTCAATCGTATTAACCTGTGAATGTCCCAATCCCAACATTTGCGGAATATTCGGACCATAGACATCTGCATCAAGCAGTCCAACTTTCGCACCTTGCAGGCTCAACGCGATCGCAAGGTTTACAGATGTGGTTGATTTGCCAACACCACCTTTACCACTAGAAATCGCTAATGTCGTTCTCACCCCTGGAACTGTACAAAGTTGGATGTAAACCTTTTTGCACCAAATGAGTTGTGAGAGTACCGTCTCAATCTGTTGTTTCAAATCATACTGATGCTTACCCACATACAACCGAAGATAGACATAATCATCGACCACTCTGAGATTGCGAACCATTCCTAAACTCACAATATTGTTATTTAGAATGGGTTCAATGATTGTTTTAAGCAATTCTATGATCGCTTGATGATGAGCTTCAGTGATTGGATCAGGGGTAGATGCTACAGGTGGTTCGTGAACCGTTTGGAAGGGCGATCGATGATTAGGCATTAGAGGTTTCTTGCAACGCTTCTTGGATAGTTTGAATCGCACGTTGAGCAAAGATACAGACATCACGATCTGGGTCGTCTAGGGCTTGTTGCAATGGATTGAGAGCAGCTTGATTTTTCAAAATGCCAAGCGCGATCGCCGCATCTCGACGTACATCAGAATACTCATCGGTGAGTGCTTGAATGAACAGAGGCATTGAGTGCTCGTCAGGTGTTTTCTGCAAAGCTTGTAAGCTGAATTTACGAACCTGCCAATGGTCATCTTTTAACGCAGCTTCTAGAGATGCGATCGCGCTTCTATCTGCATGAATCGCAAGGGATTTAGCTGCATTACGCCGGACTTCCCAATCTGGATCAGTGGTGAGCGCTTCACAGAGTCGAGGAACGACCTCTGCATCGCTTAAATGCCCCAAAGTCAGAGCCGTTGCCCGTCGAACACTCGCATCTGGATCAGACATCAGTGCCAGTGCAGGTTGACAGTGTTCGACTTGATTCAGATAACGCAGGGTCGTCACCGCAGATTCTCTCAAAGTTGGGTTGAGAGATTCAAAGAAAGGTAAAACATACGGTAATGATTGAGCATCATGAATCTTTCGCAACAGAAATAAAACATTAAGTTGTAGATTCTGATCATCCTGCAACAAAGCATCTAGTAACCGCAATAAATGCTCAGACGTAACTAACTCGCCTAATGCAGATCGTGCTTCATCTCGGATTTCTTCGTCAGATGATGCCAGACATTCAATTAGCGCGGGAACTGCTGCTGGATTGGCTAGTTCCCAGAGGGCTGTGACTGCTAGTTTTTGCACTAGCAAACTTTCATCTTTCAACGCTTCGATTAAAGGCATGAGAGCGTCTTCATCTCCAAGGTGCTGCAAGGTTTTAACCGCAACAAGCCGATCTTCAACTTGTGGCGATCGCAGCATTTCTAGCCAAGGAGCAAGTTCAGAATTCGTTTCCATAACTCTCCTCTAGCGTAATAAGAACGGAATCTGGACAGTAATGGCATTGGTCGGACATTCCTTTTCGCAGGGTAAGCAGAACCAGCATTCATCATATTTCATATAAGCTTTGCCTGTTTCCGGGTCTTTGGCTAAAACATCGAGTGGGCATACTTCAATGCAAGCAACACATTTTTCGAGACATTTTGACTCATCAACAATGACTGGAACATCGACTCTTTGATTTGCTAAAGCCATCGCAATTTTGCCCTCTCTTCAATTTGTGCTCTACTCAACAACTTAACGAATGGCGACATCATAAACTTCAGTCTCGACATCGACATCAACGATGTAAGGCTCGATCGGACGCTTGAACAGCACCATATTTTCAGCCTCATCTTTTTTCAAATGCACATGGCAGAACCATTCATCATTGTTCTTTTCGGGATAGTCTACGCGATAGTGATACAGTCCCCAACGGCTCTCACGGCGATAGAGTGAAGCTCTTGCTGCCATCTCTGCACAGTCGCGAATAAAGTGAACTTCCATGCAGCGCATCAGTTCATGCGGATCGCGAGCGCCCATTAGCTCTAACGTCTCGTGATAGCGAACAAAGTTGCTCAGCCCGATCTCCATGCGGTTAGCGGACTTTGGCGGCTGAAGATAGTCATTCACTAAGCGACGCAGCTTGTACTCAACTTGAGTGTGTGGGACTCCATTGGGTCGATCGAGCGGTGCATAAATTCTTGCTTTCTCGGCCGCAAGAAACTCTGGATCAGGCTCAAGATGCTCTAAATTCTGACAGTACTCAACGGCATGTTCTCCAGCAATTCGCCCAAACACAAATGCACCAATCATGTAGTTGTGTGGCACACTTGCCATGTCACCTGCTGCATAGAGTCCTGGAACTGAAGTTTCAGCCCGTTCATTCACCCAAACGCCCGAAGCACTATGACCACTACAGAGTCCAATTTCAGAAATATTCATTTCAACTCCGTTGGTGCGATAGTTCTCACCTCGCCCCTCATGGAATCTGCCTCGACTTGGACGCTCATTCGACCACAAGATTGACTCAATTTCAGAAATCGTATTTTCATCTAGGTGAGTCATCTTGAGCTGAATTGGCCCTTTGCCAGAGTTGAGTTCTTTCCACACTTCTAGCATCATTTGTCCGCTCCAATAGTCGCAACTAATGAAGCGGTGTCCCTGTGCATTCGCCGTGTAAGCTCCAAACGGACTGGCAACATAAGCGCAAGCAGGACCATTGTAGTCTTTCATCAATGGATTGATTTGAAAGCATTCAATGTTGCTAAGTTCTGCTCCTGCATGGTATGCCATCGCATAACCATCGCCTGCATTGGTTGGATTCTCATAGGTTCCATACAAGTAGCCAGAAGCAGGTAATCCCAATCGTCCACAAGCTCCAGTACAGAGAATCACTGCTTTTGCTTGAATCACAACGAAGTCACCGTTGCGAACATCAAAGCCTACTGCCCCGATCGCTCTTCCCTCTCGAACTAGAACGCGAGTTGCCATGACCCGATTTGTCACTTGCGCTTGATGACGCTTGACTTGACGTGCCAGAATCGTTTTCAAGTCTTTTCCTTCTGGCATCGGTAAAACGTATTTACCAACTCGATGGACTTGCTTGAGGTCGTAGTTTCCTTGAGCATCTTTTTGAAACTTTACGCCCCATTTTTCTAGTTCTTGAATCACAGAAAAGCCGAGCTTTCCAGTTTGATAAACAGCACTTTGATTGAGAATTCCATCATTCGCGATCGTAATTTCCCGAACATATTGTTCTGGAGTCGAATTTCCAGGAATCACAGCCGTATTCACGCCGTCCATTCCCATTGCGATCGCCCCACTGCGACGAATATTCGCTTTTTCGAGCACTAGTACTTCACCGTCTGGATTGGCTTGTTTCGCTTTGATGGCTGCCATTGTTCCAGCCGTTCCGCCCCCAACTACTAGCACATCTGTCTTAATCCATTGAGTATTCACTCAAAAAGCCTCCTGATTGATGGACAGAATTTTGTCTTGCGCTGAAAACTGTCTCAAGCACTACAGAAAAAATCAGCAAAAACGACATGATGGAAACATCTTTCACGAGAAAAGATGTGGTCGAATTCAACTGCTTCTATTGTGCAGCAGGTTTTTGATGTTCTTTATTGCGGTATTTTATGAACTGATAAACAAATTGAATTGATCGATTGATAAATTTTAATCGATTGATAGAATAATTAAACACGCCATGAAGGAATAAGGCAATGGAAGTTTATCAAATTCGAGTTTTCCTGGAAGTAGCTCGTCACCTGAGTTTTACTGAGGCAGCAGATGCGCTGAATTTAACTCAACCTGCCGTGAGTGCGAAAATTAAATCCCTGGAATCTGAATTGGGAACTTCACTGTTCTACCGTCTTGGTCGTAAGATTCAACTGACAGAAGTTGGAGAATTTTTATTGGAAGAAGGAACAAAACTGATCCAAGTTGAAAACCAATTAATTCAGAAAATAGGAGATATTAAGCAAGGAAAACATGGCAGTCTCAAGATTGGCTGCACAATGGCATTAGCTGAAGGTTTGTTGCCGAATATTGTGTTTGAATATCGACAGAAATATTCAAGTATTCAAGTTCAATGTTGCGTCTTTGAATCGGCTGAATTGCTATACCAAGCAATGACAAGTCAATCCGTTGATGTTGGAATTTCTGATGTCAATTTTGAAGAATTTTCAGAACTCACAACTACGACGATCGACAAGATTTCCTATCAGCTATTTGTTGCTCATCATCATCCCCTTGCAAAGCACCGATGGTTAAGTCTAGCAGACTTAAGAAAGTATCCCTGGGCATTGCTTCCTCCAGGCACCCCGAGTCGCTTAGTTCTAGAATCTCGGTTGTCAGAATTGGGAGATTCGCTCGATCGCTTTCTCCAGTTTGAAACGGTTGATACGATGAGCCTAATGCGAACCTACA
>JAYKGX010000229.1:0-6361 GCA_035285565.1 Synechococcales cyanobacterium | reverse complement strand
AGGATTTGATCTGGATGTCGTCACGTCTGGATTAATGCTAACCAAGTTACCAGTCAGTTTACCAGAATTTGCTCAGCTCAACGGCTCTGCTGATTTCCAAGGCAAGTTAACCGGCAGTCCTACCGCGTCCAATATCAAGGGCAACGTTACGGTCAAGGACTTGGTGGTGAATGGCTTTAGGTTTGCCCAGCTAGGCGGCCCGATCGATTTACAAACGGGCAAAGGGTTCAATCTGGATGTGGCAGGCGGGGGCGAGCGCATTGCACTAGCGACGGATGGACAATATCAACCTGTCTTGGCAGAAGTGGATCGGGGGGATTTTCAAGTCCGAGGGCGATCGCAGGGTCGCCTATTTGATGTGACGCTGACTAATGTGCCCTTGGAAGAATTGCGAGAAACACGTACCGAAACGACGATCGCAGCCTTGGTGAAGCAAGCAGAACAACAGCTAGGACGATCGATTGGCGGCAACCAACTGATGGGGCGACTCTCGGGGAATGTGGATCTCGATTTGCGTCGGGGAATTTTAGCTGCCGGTGATGTCATAATTGCTAATGCTGGAGTGGGCAGTTTACGATCGGATCGCTTAACAGCGAATTTAAAAAATGTCAATCTTGCTGATCAAACACTACAGGGGGGAGAAGTTGCGATCGCGAATGCTAAGCTTAATAATCTGTTTTCAGCAGAACATATAAAAACAACCTTTGGTGCGGTTAATTTAGCTGCTCAATCTGTGAATGGTGGAAAAATTGAGATCGACAATGCTAGGGTGGATAACCAATTCGCAGCAAAAAATGTCACGGCAACCTTTGGGACGGTTAACTTGGCAACCCGATCGATCAATGGAGGAGACGTAGCGATCGCTGGACTAGAAGCAGGATTGCTGAAGGCGGGCAATGTTGCATTCAAGCTATCGCCAGGGAGTATGAGTCAAGGTCAGACTGGACAGATGACACTGGGACAAGTCAGCTATGGGCAATTGCTGGCTAAATCCTTAGATGCGCCTTTCACGATTCGCAATAACCGTTTGGAGGTCAAGCCCAGTACCCTGGAGGTGGCGATCTTTGACAGTCCCTATCCCCAGCGGCGCAAGGAAATTGGGGTCAGTCGCTACATCGTGAAGAAAGCCATCCTGGATTTTTCGGGCGATCCCAAAGTGGATACCGAGGTGGAAATTGCCAACGGACAGATTCAGGACTTTTTGCAAATCGCTCAGATTTTTGAACTGGCGGATCTCACCAAGGGTGTGCCTGCTCAACATGAGGGCAGGGCGATCGATCTCGCAGTGGCAAAAGTGGGACTCCCCGATCGCAAATATCCCAATGCCAGCTTACGGCAACAACTGCAACGGCTGGCTGAAATTGATCAACTGATTCGTCAAACGGCAGCGGCGCGTCAGGAACTGATTTTCCCAGAGCTCACCGATTTGCGGGGGAATTTCAAGGGGATGGTTAGCCTGTCTGGATCGATGAAAACAGGCTTTAAATCTGCCTTCGACCTGGAAGCCAAAAAGGTGGAATGGCGACCCTATCCAGCTTTCCCAGAAATCGCAGAGGTGACCAAAACGGGAGTTGGCAATAAACCAACTGATTCACAGAAAATTAAACAGGTGAAACGCACGGAAAACCGAGTCCTTGTTGCCGATGAAGTGATTCTTCAGGGCGAGATTGAAAATAACATTCTCAGCCTTAACCCGCTACAAATTAAGTCAGGTGATACAACCATTAAGCTTTCCTCGGTACGCATTGGGGGAGACGATCTGGGCGGTCAGCTCACGGTGGCTAATTTGCCGATCGAAGATGTGCAAGCGTTTATTCCCTTCCCCTTGACGATCGCTGGTCAACCCCTGAGTTTAACTGGCAAAGTTAATGGTAGTGCAACTTTAGGGGGTGTAAAGACCAATCCCTTGCTGTTTGGCTCCCTGAGTTTGAATGATGGAGAAATTAATAACAATGCGCTCTCATCGGTAACAGCTAACTTTAACTACGCCGAGGGACGGCTGAACTTTAGCAATAACGCCAAAGCAGGTGAACGCAATCCCCTTACTATTACCGGAAACATTCCCATTCCATTAGAAACAGCGTTAATTCAAGCCCCGGATAGCCCAGAGAGCGGTGAAGTGATCGTGCGGGTGCAGGATGAGGGATTGGAATTATTCAATTTACTGGGACAGCCGATCGCCCTAGAAAAAGTCAAAGGACGTGCAAATTTAGATATTAAAAACATTCGCTACAATGCTGCAACCGAAAAATGGGGATTACCAAGCGTGTTGGGAGAAGTGGTTTTAGACACCGCTAACGTGCGATCGGTGGCATTACCAGAACAATTGAGTGACGTAAAGGGTCGCGTCGTGTTTGATTTAACCGGAGTGCGGGTGGAGCAGTTGACAGGGCAATTAAGTTTCCGAGGAGCAAGGCGAGGTCAGATTGTCGCCAGTGGTCTGCTGCCCATCTTCCCCAGCCCAAATCAGGCCTCACCCAATGCCGCCATTCCTGCCAATTACGACTCCTGCCGTCCAGAACTACCCCTTCCCCCACAGCTCTCAGCGCCACCCTCAGCGCCACCCTCAGCCAAAACCGTTGCAGCCAACCCCATGGCACCCTCGCCGGAAGCAGGCATCAAACCCCTGACGATCGACCTACAACGGTTAGCCGTCAATCGCAAAGGTCTGTACCAAGGCAGCGTGAATGGACGTGTGGTGATTGGGGGCAGTGCGATCGATCCTCGGGTGGGCGGCGATGTTTGTTTAACGGATGGGTTGGTACAGTTGGCGGATGCGCCTGCCGCAGGGGGAGGTGCCACTGATCAACAACAGCCCTTTGAGCTAGAGGGGTTAAAGCTCACGTTGGGACGCAATATTCGGGTAGGACGGGCCCCGATTCTGAATTTTGTTGCCGATGGACGCTTAATTGTGAACGGGACGCTGAGCAATTTGCAACCGGAGGGCACGATCAATCTGCGGGCAGGGCAGGTCAACTTATTTACCACGCAATTTGTGCTGGTACGCGGCTACAAAAATCGCGCTAGCTTCCGCCGAGGGGGAGGACTTGATCCAGAACTAGATGTGCAGATGATTGCCTCTGTGCCAGAAGTGACGCGAACCCGAGTGCCCACCAGTAACATCAACTCAGAAATTAATGATGCCCCAGCGATCGCCTCAAATTTGGGAGCCTTGCAAACGGTGCGAATTCAAGCGCGAGTCTCGGGTCCGGCGAGTAAGTTATCGGATAATTTGGAACTTACCAGCAGTCCCGGTCGCAGTCCGACGGAAATTGTGGCATTGCTGGGGGGTGGGTTTGTCAATACCCTGGGGCGAGGCGACAGTCCACTCGGGATTGCCAATTTAGCGGGTTCAGCCCTGTTAACCAATGTGCAAGGGGCGATCGGCAATGCCCTAGGGTTGAGTGAGTTCCGCCTGTTTCCCACTGTGGTGACGGATGAAAGTAGCCAAGATTCCACCCTGGGGTTGGCGGCAGAAGCGGGGGTTGATCTGTTACGTAAGGGCGATGGCAGTCCGGTTGTCTCTGCTTCAGTGTTGCGGGTACTGACTTCGGCTAATCAGCCCACTCAGTTTGGTCTCCGCTATCGTATTAATGATCAACTCTTGCTAAGAGGGTCAACAGACTTCTCGGGTGAAAATCGGGCAGTGCTTGAGTTTGAGACGCGGTTTTAAGTTGAAAACATCTTAATCTTATTGTAAGTATGATGACTTTAGAAACAGTTTTACAATTCATTCAGACCTTTGAACAGACTCATTCCGATCGATCGCCCTATGAAATTGCCAATCGTTTGAGGGGACATACTAAATCTGCTTACACAACGCGATCGTGGACTTTAGCAACTGGCTTTGAACAAGCTTATATTGATGGTACCCTCAATGGAGATTTGCAATGGGCGGGGGAAACGATCGACTTTGGACATTGCATCGCTGCATTAGCTGATCAGATCAACGAACCCGGTGCAACATTTTCAGATCTGACAAAATGGACAGGTGATCACACCTCTTGGGCGGGAGATATTGGGAGTGCGATCGCTACCTATCGACGTGATAAGACAAAATTTAAATCGCTACAGGAATGCCTCGATCGCTTTGCTTCCAACAGTGACCATGCTGCCAATGTAGTGGCTTACCTGCTCGGGCATCGGCTGAATCATACCGCCAATCTCTCCCTCTCCCAAGCATTGCAAGAGCTTCAGGCATTCCCCTACCCCGATCAAATTCGTCGCTTCCTCCACCTGCGCTTTAATACCGTGATCCAGGCAGAGGCGATCGTTGATCCAGCCACCTTAGAAGCAGAAATTCGCAAATCCATCCATGCCTACTTAGAACTTTCACCGGAGTCAGGCTGGGGCAAATTTTTCAAGTCCGTCCTCAGCGGCAAACCCACCCTACCCGCTCAACCAGCCACATCTACCCAAACCGAAGCCACAGAATTACTCCAGGGTTCTTTGCAATTTCTCACCTACCTAATTCGCCAAGGCAACCTAGCGCCCCTCCAATTTCGCCCCTACCAAAACCCGCGCCTTCCCTGGCTAGGAACCGTACGTTATGATGTATCAGTTCCTTGATCCCTCCCCCCCTCTCCCTCTCTCCCCCTCCCCCATGTCCCTCACCGAAACCCTACTAGCAACCTTACCCAGCACCCTAGAAGGTTTACAAAACGCCGATGAACGCTGGCGATCGCTGCGACAAGATCCCCAAACGCCTGCAACGGTAGTAACGGAGTCCCCAAACCTGCTGCCAACGGTGGAGTGGGACTTGGTGATCTGTGGTGGCACCTTGGGAATTCTGCTGGCAACGGCGCTGGTACAACGGGGGTATCGCATCCTGGTATTGGAACAGGGCATCCTCCGGGGGCGGGAGCAGGAATGGAATATTTCCCGTCAAGAATTAGACAATTTAGTGGCATTGGGATTGCTAACGACAACAGAATTAGAACAGGCGATCGCATCCGAATTTAATCCAGTGGGAATTCGCTTTAATCAGCAGGAAATTTGGGTGCGGGATGTGCTGAATGTGGGCGTTGACCCGGTGTATTTGCTGGAAACCCTGAAGCAGAAATTCCTCCGAGCCGGTGGTCAGCTTTTAGAACAGGTAAGATTTAAACAGGCGATCGTCCATCCCAACGGGGTTGAAGTGCAGGGAGAAGCGCGATCGCATCCTGACTCAGTCCCACCCTCAATTACGACTCGTCTCTTGCTAGATGGCATGGGACATTTTTCACCCATTACCCAGCAGGCAAGGGCAGGGCAGAAACCCGATGCAGTGTGTCTGGTGGTGGGCACCTGTGCCACAGGCTTTCCTAAAAACGACAGTGCCGATTTGATTGCCTCCTTTACGCCGATTCAAAATCAATGCCAGTATTTTTGGGAAGCCTTTCCAGCGCGGGATGGACGTACCACCTACCTGTTTACCTACATCGATGCAGAACCCGATCGCCCGAGTCTGCAAAGTCTGTTTGATGAATATTTTCGGCTCTTGCCCACCTATCAGCAGGTGAATTTGGACAGCTTGGAATTCAAGCGTGCCCTGTTTGGCTTTTTTCCCTGCTATCGCCAGAGTCCACTGCAATCCCCATGGGCGCACATTTTAGCGATCGGTGATAGTAGCGGTGCCCAGTCGCCCTTGAGCTTTGGTGGGTTTGGGTCCATGATTCGCCATTTAGAACGCTTGACTGTTGGTATTGATCAGGCATTATCCCTCAACCAGCTCGATCGCCCCGCCCTCGCGGTTCTGCAACCCTATCAGCCCAATCTACAAGTGACCTGGCTATTCCAGAAAACCATGAGCGTGGCAATGGATCAATCATTACCCGCCAACCAAATTAACCAACTCCTTGCCGATATTTTCCAAGAGATGCAAAAATTGGGCGATCCAGTCTTAAAGCCGTTCCTGCAGGATGTGGTGCAGTTTGGCTCCCTCTCGCAAACCTTAACCCATGCTGCGATCGCCCATCCACTCTTGATTTTGAACATTTTGCCCCAAGTGGGCTGGCTCGCGCTACTAGATTGGATGGTTCACTATAGTGCCCTGGGAGGATTTGCGCTACTGCATCGTCTTGCGCCGCACCTACAACCTTGGATTAAACAGCGATCGGTCACTCAGCAATATTTTTGGCAAAGACGCGTGGATGCTTGGAAATATGGTTCCGGGAATGATTATCACGGTTGACCTAGGCTCATCACTCCCCGCTGAATTCGCTGATCAAGCCGATCAAAATGACCCCTTCAGGTTTTACAATAAGTAAACCTTTTCCAAATGATTTACTAACCCTCAATTTCTGCTCCTTGTAGCCGATCGATATCTTATAGTAGGTTCAGCAATTAATATCAAATTGATTTGGTTTTAGTATCACCCTTC
>JAYKGX010000228.1:0-2821 GCA_035285565.1 Synechococcales cyanobacterium | reverse complement strand
TGACCTATCCCGGCAAAAAGCAGATTTTTCGCAGTCTCGCCGCTGGACAATTTCAGAGCGATCGCCTGGGCCTCCAATCCGAATCCCCCCTCCCCATCTCTCCCCCTCCCCATCTAGACGTTCCGGCGTGTAGAGACGTTCCGGCGGAACGTCTCTACTCATTTCACATTGCCCTCTTTGGCACCAGCGCCGACCCACCCACCCTAGGGCACCAAGTCATTTTGCAATGGCTGAGCGATCGCTTTGATCATGTCGCTGTGTGGGCTTCGGATAATCCGTTTAAACCCAACCAAATTCCCCTGCACCACCGTACCCAGATGTTGCAAATCCTGTTGGATGACTTAGCCATTGCTGTTGCTGGTTCACCCGATCGCCTCCAGCTTCATCCAGAATTAAGTAGTCCCCGTGCGTTACTCACCCTGGAACAGGCTCGTCAGATCTGGTCAGATGCAGAGTTTACCTGGGTTTTGGGGGCGGATCTGGTGCGACAATTGCCCCAGTGGTACCACATTGACGAATTCCTCGCCCAGGTGAGACTCTTAATCATTCCGCGCCCAGGGTATGAACTCCAGCAGGCAGACTTACACAAATTAGAGACCTTAGGAGCCAGGTGGACGATCGCTCCCCTCCATCCCCCAGCGGTTTCTTCCACCGCCTATCGAACTCGGCATCAATCTCAAGGAATTCCGACTACAATTCAAACCTATATTCAGCAGGAGCGCCTATACGAATGGCAGAGCGAACCGCAGCACGAATGGCAACTGATCTCTCAAAATATAGAACAACGCAAGTGGCAGCACGAATGGCAAACAACAAATCTGGAGCCTCTAAACGCAAGTCAAAATTTCCGCTGTCCAGTGAACCGTTAGCGGACTTTCGGGTGGGCGTGGATAATGTAATTTTTTCCGTAGATACCGATCAAAACCGTCTTTTGGTCTTGTTGGTGCTACGGCATGAAGATCCTTTTTCTGGGCTGTGGGGTTTGCCGGGAACTCTGGTGCGGGATGGGGAATCGTTAGAACAAGCAGCCTATCGAATTTTATCAGAAAAAATTCGAGTCCAAAATCTCTACCTAGAACAGCTTTACAGTTTTGGAGGTCCCAACCGCGATCCTCGGGAAGCTGTCAATAGTTATGGGGTGCGCTATCTTTCCGTCAGCTATTTTGCCCTAGTGCGCTATGCGGATGCCGAATTGATCGCCGATGGCGTGAGTGGGATTGCTTGGTATCCTCTGGCTCAGGTACCCCATCTCAGCTTTGATCACAACCAAATTTTAGAATATGGTCATCGCCGTTTAAAAAATAAATTGGAATATAGCCCGATCGCATTTGACGTATTACCAGAACTATTTACCCTCAGTGATCTCTACCAGCTTTACATCACAGTATTAGGGGAAGGATTTTCTGACTATTCTAATTTTCGATCGCGCCTGTTAAAACTGGGTTTTCTGACTGACACAGGTGTGAAAACTTCCCGAGGGGCGGGTCGTCCTGCTAGCTTATACCGTTTTGATGCTGAAGCCTTTGCCCCATTTAAAGATAAGCCACTTGTTTTTATTTAATAAAACCCTTGTAGAGACGTTTCGGCGAAACGTCTCTACACCCCATTCCCAAATCCTTGAACTCCTATGAAAATCGCGATCGCCCAACTCAATCCCACCATTGGGGCCCTACAGGAAAATTCAGCTCAAATTCTGACCCTAGCTCAGCAAGCCCAATCCCTGGGTGCCAGACTGATGATTACGCCGGAACTATCAATCTGTGGTTACCCGCCGCGTGATTTGTTATTAAATCCTAGCTTTGTCGATCGTATGGCGGAAACGGTGACAGACCTAGCACAGCAATTACCCTCAGATCTAGCGGTGCTGGTGGGAACGGTCTCGCCCAATCCTGATGCCATTCACGGGGGGAAAAGTTTATTTAATAGTGTTGCTTTATTAGAAAATGGGGTGGTGCAACAGGTCTTTCATAAACGCTTGCTGCCGACCTATGATGTGTTTGATGAAAACCGTTATTTTGAACCGGGTCGCCAAGCCAATCATTTTCACTTAGCTGGCTGGCATGTGGGGGTCACCATTTGCGAAGATCTGTGGAATGATGAAGAATTTTGGGGCAAGCGCAATTATGTCGATAATCCGATCGCTGATCTAGCAGATTTGGCGGTGGACTTCACCATTAATCTTTCTGCTTCACCCTATAGTGTGGGGAAACAAGCCGTTCGAGAGAAGATGCTGCAACATACGGCTCAGCGATTTAAACAAGCCATTCTTTACGTCAATCAAGTCGGGGGAAATGATGATTTGATTTTTGATGGTGGCAGTTTCGTTGTGAATTCTGCAGGACAGGTGATCGCCCGATCGCCTCTTTTTAGACCAGACTTAAAATTGCTTGAATGTCATTTGGACTATCAGCCTGAGTATGAAACTGAGAAGTCATGTGATGAACAATCTAGCGATCGATCTAAAAATCTATCTGGCGATCGGCTTAGTAATCAAATTAGCGATCGCGCCATCACCTGGCATACTGCTCCGGAAACTCTCCAACCCTTGCCTGAGGATACCGATGCAGAAATTTGGAATGCGCTGGTATTAGGTGTGCAGGACTATGCCCGTAAATGTGGATTTAAACAAGTAGTGCTCGGACTGAGTGGTGGAATTGATTCAGCTTTGGTGGCAGCGATCGCGGCAGCAGCTTTGGGGGCGGAAAATGTGCTGGGAGTTCTCATGCCTTCGCCCTACAGTTCCGATCACTCCGTTCAAGATGCGCTGGATTTAGCTGAACGGTTAGGCATCCAAACTCAAAAAATTGCGATCGCCCCGATG
>JAYKGX010000227.1:0-3368 GCA_035285565.1 Synechococcales cyanobacterium | reverse complement strand
TGAATTTGTAGGCAACTTCGACAATTCCCAGCAGGAACCCACCGTTCTCCCTGCCCAATTGCCAATTCTCCTGCTGAATGGATCCTCAGGCATTGCCGTCGGGATGGCCACCAATATTCCGCCCCATAACCTGAGTGAGGTCGTGGATGGGTTAATTGCCTTGATCGATTCGCCCCATCTTTCCGATGAAAAATTATTTGAACTGATTCCTGGACCTGATTTTCCCACTGGAGGAGAAATTATTGGCTATGAAGGGATTCAAGAAGCCTACCTGACAGGACGGGGCAGTATTCCCTTGCGGGGCGTGGCCCAGGTAGAAGAGATTCAAGTAGGCAAGGGCAAACATCGGCGCAGTGCCATCGTGGTGACGGAACTGCCCTACCAGGTGAACAAAGCCTCATTGATTGAGAAAATTGCCGAACTGGTCAACAATGGCAAAATCCTAGGCATTGCCGATATTCGCGATGAGAGCGATCGCGAGGGGATTCGCATTGTGATTGAGCTGAAGCGGGATACCAGCCCCAACAGTATTCTGCAAGCCCTGTATAAACAAACCTCCCTGCAAAATAATTTTGGGGTGATTCTGCTGGCGCTGTCTGAAGGGCAACCCAAGCAGTTTTCCCTGCGGCAGATGTTGCAGGAATTTATCACCTTTCGGGAAGAGACCCTAACCCGGCGCTATCGCCATGAACTCGGACAGCAGGAAAGTCGGCTACACCTAGTGGAAGGGTGGATTACAGCACTGGAAAACCTGGATGATGTGATCGAAATTCTGCGCCATGCCCCGGATGGTGGGACGGCAAAGCTACAACTCCAGGAAGAATTTGACTTTAGCGATCGCCAAGCAGATGCCATTCTAGGGATGCCGTTGCGCCGTTTAACTGGGTTGGAACAGCAAAATTTGCGCAATGAATTGAAGGAACTTCAACAGAAAATTGCGGAACTCCAGAAGCTCCTGAACGATCGCAAAGAATTACTCAAAGCCTTGAAGAAAGAACTGCGATCGCTGAAAAAACAATTTGCTGACGATCGCAAAACCCGCATCCTAGGAACACCGGGTCCGCTGCCCACCCCCAAGCCTGCCAAAAAAGACAAGGAAACGCACAAGAGCCTGCAAGTCGATACCCCAGAAGCAGCCATTGACGACGTAGAAGCAGCAGAAGCCCAGGAGGAGATGGCTGGAAAGACGATCGCCCCCGTTGCCAACCCTGCTCAGCCCACCAGTGCTAAACCCGCCAGCAGAGAAAAAGCTGTCCCTGCCCCCGTTTTAGAACTCTTCGCAGAAGAGGAAGATGATGCAGAAACGGTGATTGAAGTGACTCAGAAAGGCTACATTCGTCGCATCGCGCCTAAAACCTATCAACGTCAATTGCGCAAAGGGGGCGATGCATTCACAGAAACGCTGACTGAACTCGATGATTATGTGACTCAAACCGAATTTACAACCACTGGGGCAACCCTCATCGTCCTGACCCGTAATGGCAAAGCCTTCCCGATCGCTGTGCGGGAGATTCCCCAAGCCAGTGGAAAATCCAAAGGCGTGCCGTTGGTGACCTTGTTACCCAGCAGTGCCGGAGTAGGAGCCGATCACAGTGCGATCGTCTTCCTGTTCTTCCTACCAGAAGAGGTAGACAATCAATTCCTGCTGCTGCTGACCACCCAGGGCAAAATGAAGCGTTTAGCGTTAACAGAATTTAAGGAATTAACCAACCGAGGCTTAATTACCGCCAAATTGAAGGAAGAGGATGAAATTTTCCTCGCAGGCTTTGTGGAAGAAGGCGATCAGGTCGTCGTTTCCACCAGTATGGGTCGGACGCTACGCTTAGAAATGATTGAAGAAGCCTTCCCAGTTGCAACCCGCAGTGCTCAGGGCACTCAAGTAACGCGGTTGACGAAATTGGAACAGCTCGTTGGCTGGGCGATCGCAGGCTATGAGGATGAGTTTTTGCTGATGTCTCAACAAGGCTTTGCCAAGCGCATGGTGGTGGGGATGCTGAAGCCTTGCAATCCAGGCGATTTAGGACAGCATGTCTTCCAGTTCACCCAGAAAAACGACGCGATCGCAGGCATGGTGGTTGCCTTCCCTGGCACAGAGGTTGTGATCACCAGCAGCGAGCATCGGGTCGCGCGGATTGGGGTAGAAACCGTGCCCCTGGCAAGCCGCGAGGACAAGGGTGAAAAGCCCCTCAAATTAGCCAAAGGAGAGAAAATCGATCGCCTAGAACTGCCGATCGAGGCTTTCTGGGAAGAAGACCTGGAAGAGGCAGAAAATTAGACCGCCTGAGCGATGCATGAAGGTTCGCTAGCAGTTAACTCGGTGTTGGCTACTCACTGTGCAGTCGGCTATCTTAGAGCAGAAGGAAACCCTCCCTCCCCCGGTGGGTGCCCCGATTGCATATCTGGGTATCCCTATGACCTACATGACTGAATGAACTCTAAGGGTGCTATGCGAATCAGCCTGCGCTTACCCATCATCGCCACTCAATCTTCCCTATGGATTCTCTTCCATCTGCTCCAGCTCCCGATCCCCCTCAATCTCGCCCTATTCGCCGATCGCAGGTACAACAGCAATTAGCGATCGCCGCCTTGATTTCCACCCTCTTGCTCACGGGTTGTCAGAATGATGACTCGGACTTCGCTGAGGATAAGCCCCCGCCCATGGTTCCCGCCCGTTTTTATGAAACCACAGCCCAGTGCGAAGCCGACTTTGCTCAGCAACAGCAACTCGCCCGTTCCCCCACTGCCCTGAAACAGTCCCACCCGCCCCAACCCGCCGCCGCCCAACCGCCGCAACCCCAGTCCGTTCCACCATCGGCAATTCAGAAACGTTCTGACTGCGACACCCAGATGGCAGCAGCTAAACGAGAACACGATCGCCATGCACCCGTGTATCGCACCCGTGAAGACTGTGAGACCGATCGCGTCCAGTATGAAGCAACAGCCTCTGGTTCCTCAATTCGCGGGTTCCGCCCCCGTTTTGGTGGCATGTATTTATATCCCCCTTCCGGCTTGGCTGCATCCTCAGCTCAGACCGAACCACCCCGCACCGTTTATCGCAGCCGCAACCCTGGAGAAGTGGTGACCCCAGAGGGTGAAGTCTTGCCCCAAAGTCGTCCCGGTCTCGTCAGTGTGCCCGCCCATATCAACCACCTGGCTCCCTCCCGTCCAGTCAACCATGCTGCCAAGGGAACCATCACAGGTCGCAGTCGCAACGGCTTTGGTTCAACCTACAAAAGCACTGGGCGAGGAGGCAAGTAAAACCGATGAAAGCCATTCCTGTCGTGCGGCGACCTCATTGGCAAGCGCATATTCGCCACCATGCCTACCAAGCAGAGGTGTTGAGCGATCCACACCAGCAATATTGGATT
>JAYKGX010000226.1:0-4577 GCA_035285565.1 Synechococcales cyanobacterium | reverse complement strand
CACCATGGAGGAATAGACGACTTCCGGGCTGCCATCCAGTTGGGGCGAGAGCGGCAGGGGATGTTGCTGGGCGATCGCAGCGGAGGCGGCATCTGGCCAAACCCACAATAGTCCATTGGCTTCTTGGGTGGGCAAGCTAGTGACGCAGAAGTTCTGCGGGTGGGTTTCTAAAATCGACGGATTTTCGGCTTGGGGAATGCGCTTGCAGGTGCCAGCTTCGTCAAATTGCCAGCCATGATAGCTACACATCAACTGACCGTTGTCTGGATCAATCCGACCTTCGCTCAGGGGCGCTAACCGATGGGGACATTGATCCACAAAGACCCGAAAGGTGGGGTAATGACCCGGTTTCCAAATCACCAGCTTTTGACCCAGCAGGGTAATGGGTATGGGGCGATCGCGCTTTAGATCCTCGATCGGGGCGATCGGATACCAATGGTGCCAAAAATTAAAGTCAGACTGATGCATAGCTGGAATCACTCGTAGCCTTATGGGGTGGAGAATAGCCGGGCCAACAATTGTGCCAACCCAATTTTACAAGTGATGTAGGTCGGAAATTGATAGTGTTCGGCTAGTAACCAGAAGGCAAACCCGCTATGAATGGCACAGACGATTTCTCCCCAAATGATGGGAAAGGAGTTCCAGTGCAGACCCTCCAAAGGTGGAAAAATGTAGGCACAAAGCCAAATTAATCCGGCAGGCAGAACCACTAATACCAGGCTGCTGAGCCATACCAAAATGGATAAATCTACATTAGCCCCCAGCGATCGCCAACGTCGCCCATTCCAGCGCCACATCATCGGTTGCACAGCATCTTCTAGCCGCAATATCTGCGCTTCTAAATTGACACTGAAAAGATGACGGCAAAAAGGACAGCTATAGGCATCCATCATCACCATTGGCTGAATTTCGCCGTGCTGACAGACCGGGCAGGGATATTTCTCTTGGAGGTTCAGCGATCGTCGTTGAGTGGATCGATTGCTTACGGAAGGCTCAGGCGGTAAAAATTCAGACATTAAACGACACCTGCCATCAACCAGGGATTGTGCGAGAAGAAGGTGACCATAAGGGAATTGCAGGAACGATGGGGACAGCACCTCAGTTCACCAGCTCAGTTTGACCCAGTTCCTTCTTTGCCCAATCCCTTCTTTTTTATAGCCTATCGCATCCCTTTCAAGTGAGTTCGATCTCGCGCGAGATCTTTGGTTAACCACCCTGATTCTTACATCCCTGCGCACAAACTGGGAGAAGCAGAGTCGAGGCTATTTAAATAACTCAAGCCGGGATAGACCCATGCGCGAGGAATTCAGCCCAGAGGCTTGCTGGCGACCGAGGGATTTGGTCACATCCTGGCCTGCCTGTCGCAAGATGACGGTGGGTTCTCCCTGCGGGCTCATGCGAATGGCTTTGAGTTGCACTTGCCCACCGGAGAGATAATCGCCAGTTTGAATATAGCGAGCGGTGGCTTCGTCTGGGGCTTTGGCAATTACCAGGGTGCGATCGCCCATTTGCACAATTCCTGTGATTTCAACGGCTTCGGCTAAGTGGGTGGGAGACAGGGTTGGGGCGATCGGCACCTGCATGGGCGGGAGGGGATTGACGGCGATCGGTGGTGCAAAGTTCGGAACGGGAGCGGGAGGGAGGGGTTTAAAGGAAATATTGGGTAAGGGCGCGATCGTTGAAGGTTTTGGCTGGTTCGTCCTAGACCGTTGAGTCTGGGAGGCTTGATTTTGGGATGCAGGCTGAGGAGCTGAAGATTTCGTGGGGACAGAGGATTGCTTGGGGAGTGGCGCAAACTCAATCTGAGTCGGCAACAGCGGCGCAAAGGGATCCCGAGTCATGCCCGTCTTAGCCAGGGCAACCCGTTCTTCTGGAGAGGTGGGTTTCTGCAAACCTTTAACCGGAATCGTGGCGATCGGCGCTGGTTTATCTGCCAGACTGGGTTTAGACACAGTTGAAGGGAGGGAACTGGGTGCCAGAATATCTGGTGAAGGAAACGCTTGGGGTTGGGGATTTTGCAGCGCTATTTCTGCCTGCTGTGCCATGGCATCTTGGGGGGGTTGCTGTTCTGCTTGGTCTTGGTTGGCACAACTGACCAGTAAACCCGTGACCAGACAAAGGCTACTCCAGCCGAGCAAGCCAATGATCCACTTCCTAATGATTGATTTCCCAGTTATTAGCTTTCCAGTTATTAGCTTCATAGGGCAACACCAGATAGGGCAACACCAAACGGTACCAATGTCTCACGCTGGTACCAAGATACTCGCTCTCCCTAGAAATGCACGTTTTTTTGGAAATTTTGGAACTAGAGGTTGGGGAGGGTGTAACTTACAGCGATGTTCTGCTCTGTGCCGGAATAGCCGGAATAGTCAATGGAATTCTCTAGCTTCGTTCTGCTCCGCGCCGGAATAGAATTCGGCGCTCTAGAGGCGAAGTCCGTTGGAACCGGACTGAATAAGGGCTATTCGTGAGTCCCTTGAGGGACTTCGCCCTGAGAGACGGTGGTTTTCAACCACGGGCGGATCAATAACGAAGCGGAAAACGGATGCTGGGATCTGTTTGCGATCGAGTTCCTAAGGCTGTGGTGGCTCGATGGGTGTGGTGGAACTCCTGCTTGAAAAAGTACGTCTGGTACGTCTGGTACGTCTGGTAAGAAACTCGGCGTAGAATAAGGCTTAAGCGAGAATGAGATGCCTATGAGACTGTTCTGGATGGCGATCGCCTTTATGCTGCTGGGGTTACCGACTGCTGCTATGGCTCAATCCTCTGATGAGCAGCCTCAGTCTGATTCTGTGATGGCTTCTATTGCAACAACACCATCTACGCTAGATCTGCCCACGACTGCCCCGCTGACGACGGAAACCCCGACTCAACAAATTTTCTCGTTGCCGAACCCTCCTCGTTTTGGGACTGAGCAACTCAATCAAAGTCGCTGCCCTGATGGTAGTTTAGGCACCAGGGATTTATTGAAATTTCAGCCAGAACTGACAACGCCCAGTCTCTGGTGGGCTAGAGATCAATTTGCTGCTGAGGCTAAATTTGGAGGCAAATTATTTGTGGGGTGGTTGGCTTGTTCTGCTCAACAACAAGGAACAGACTTGGCTTCTGGCTACAGGTTTGATGTGGCTGCTAACTCCCGATCGGACAAGCCCAGTTTGCCGGATTCTCCTGCTGAAGGGGGTGCGATCGGACAGGAGGGGGCTAGTGGAGCGACGAGCCGTCCAGACCTTAATTCCGTCGGAGCAGTGAATGTGATTGTGAATGCTCAGTTGTGGAGCTTGCTTGAACGGCTAGAGCGCTACGAGTTTTTACATCAGTTTGGTACTGCAGTGACTCAGGCCGGACAAGATGCAAATCAGAAATACCAGCTCTGGGTGTTCGATCGCCAGGGAGAGCTACTGGGTTTTTATGTCTGTCCCTTTGTGAATCCTGAGGTTCCCAATTTTGCGAGTGGTGTTCACGCGGGACTACCGGGCAACAATCCAGTGAATTTAGCTCAGGCCTGGACTCCAACGCCAACGATCGCTATACCGCAATACCGTTTTAAGCGGGCACCGACTTCTTGTTTGTACTTGAATGATTAGTGGTTAGCTTTTCTTGCGTTGAGGGATGAAGTTTGGGAGGGGGAGGGGGGGAATAGTTACTCTCTGGGTTCTGACTTCCTTAGCTACAATTCTACGACTCAAAGATGTAACGTCGCACTGCTTTCTCATTTCATCTGACTTTGGAGTGCTTGGAGTTGGGCGATCGTCAGTCCGGTGGTACGGGCGATTGGAATGTTTTCTTGCAGCAAATTGAGGGCGATCGCGTTTTTCTCTTCCAGCTTACCGTGCGCTTCGGCTATGCGTTCGATCGTGGTCACATACTTCATTTGCTTTTCCTCCTCAAAGGCTTTTAGCTCATCCTGAAACTGCTGTTCCAAGTCCTCTGTTAACCGTATCATCCAGTCTAAAAGTTGTGTAACTCTAGTATCTCCTACTGATAATAATAGCTATACATTCTCAATTCAAAATCCTGTTCATCTTCATTCTGCACTTCGATGTGAAAAATGATGATCGCTTTATTATGACTCAGTTGATGTACTTCAACTAATTTATCAGCATAGCGTTTGGGTATTTCCGCGTCCCGGACAATCTTTTGCAATTCCTTGTCCAAGAACTGAATCGGTTTTGCCCAGTCGATATCTGCTTCGATCGTGGGAAAGAAGAAGCTGAGAAACTCTCTGAAATACAGTTCTATGAAGGTTTTCCAGGGGTTGTCGTAGTCTGTGTTGGGGTCTTTAGCAGGAGCCATGCTTCTCTCAGGAGCTGGGCAATGGGTCTGGACAGTGAGTCTCTGCCGAGCTGTGACGCAGACGGGCGATCGCCTTGGTTGACTGACAAATCTTTTCGTTTATTGTGTTGATCTGCTGTGACGGAGACAGGCGATCTCTGGTTGACTGACAAATCTTTTCGTTCATTGCGTTGATCCGCGCCGGAATAAAATTCGGCGCTCTCAGAGCGAAGTCTACTAAAAGTAGACTGGGAGTGTAATTCAGGGTTCTTTAGTCCGTTTTTAACGGACTTCGCCCTCTAGAG
>JAYKGX010000225.1:0-17611 GCA_035285565.1 Synechococcales cyanobacterium | reverse complement strand
GCTCAGCTTTGTGGGTACTCTAAGAAGAAATTTCACCAAACTTAGTGCCTACTGACATCCCTTTATGTTTAAAGCAGTCATTGGTCATAGTAATGACCCCGATTCCTTGATGGCCATCACTGAAATTTTACAGGACTGTCATCAATCCCTGGCAGGCAAAACTCCCCAAGCAGGCATCCTGTTTGCTGCAATCGACTTTGATCACACGCTCATCCTGCAACAAATTCAGAATGCCTTTCCAGGGATTGCCCTCATTGGAGGCACTACGAATGGTGAGATCTCCTCCATTTTGGAATTTCAGCAAGATTCCCTCACCCTGATGCTCTTTGCCTCGGACAGGCTGGAAATCCGAGCAGGTCTAGGACAAAAGGTCTCCGAAAACCCATGCCGAGCTACCCAAGAAGCCATTACTCAAGCAACATCCAACAGCTCCAGATCCCATCAGCTCTGTCTGGCATTTCCCGAAAGTTTAACCAGTAGCGGTGTGACAATTCTTGAAGAACTCAAGCACCACTTAGGATCCGAGGTGCCCATTATTGGTGGAATGACCGCTGATGATTATACCTTTGACCAAACGTACCAATTTTTCCAAGATCAAGTCCTCAGTGATTCAATCCCTATTCTATTATTTTCCGGACGCTTACAGGTTTCCCATGGGGTTGCTAGTGGGTGGACACCTATTAGTCCGAAAGGTCGCATTACCAAAGTGAAAGGGAATGTCGTCTACGAAATTGAAGGGCAGCGAGCGCTCGATTTTTATCAGCAATATCTAGGTGCAGAACGTTTCACAACCAATTATGCCATTCATGCCCTTGCCGTGTTTGAAGATTCGGAACGGTTCTACATGCGGGCACCCAATCACTATGATTTAGAATCCGGTTGTGTGACCTTTTTTGCAGATATTCCAGACCAAGCGATCGTCCAAATTACAGATGCCTCCCGTGAGAATATCCTAGCCGCTTCCGAAACCTCCTTACGAGAAGCGATCGCGCATTATCCTGGCTCTGAACCTGCTGCCGCCTTACTTGTGTCCTGTGCTGCCCGTCGCCGCATTTTAGGCACTCTCACCTCCCAAGAATATCAACTCGTTAAAACTCATTTACCACCGGGCTTACCTTGCTGTGGATTCTACGCCTACGGTGAAATTGCCCCCCTAACAACCTGCAGCCCAAGCAAATTTCATAATAAAACGTTTGTTACACTTCTAATGGGTGAGTCCTAAATGAGTGAGCGCTAACCGCATTATGAATTATGAGGAACAGCATCAACGGATTCAAGAATTGGAAAAAGCAATTCGTATTTTGCAGAAAAAACTAGACCGTTCTGAAAGAGAGCGCCAGCAGCTTGAATCGGATATCTCTACCAAGGAGTTTCTGCTCAAGCAGGTGATTAATCAATTACAAGATTCACAGCAGCATTTGGAACAAAAGAGTCACGATTTGCAGACTACTTTATCCAATCTGCAAGCAATGCAATTGCAATTGATTCAAAATGAAAAAATGTCTGCTTTGGGTCAAACCGTAGCAGGCATTGCCCATGAAATCAATAATCCCATTAGCTTTATCTATGGCAATCTCAGTCATCTAACCGAATACATTCAGGATTTACTACATTTAATCCACTTGTATCATCACTATTTGCCAATGCTACCAACCGAGATTGTGCAAGAACGAGACAAAATCGATATCGCCTGGATTGAACAAGATGCACCTATGATTCTGCAATCTATGGATCAAGGCGCTCAGCGAATTCGAGATGTTGTACTGGCATTACGGAATTTCTCCCGCCTAGATGAAGTGGGCTACAAGGCGATCGATCTCCATGCTGGACTTGACAATACGCTGATGATTCTTCAGCAGAAATTGGCTCAGATTCAAGTGATTCAAGACCATGGTGAACTCCCCTTAGTGACCTGTGTTGCTGGAGATCTCAACCAAGTCTTTATGAATATTTTAAATAATGCGATCGATACGATCGTTCAAAGGAGAACCGAAGCGACCCCCTCAACATTATTTATCGGCAAGATTACTATTCGGACTCAATGCCAATTAAATCAGCAAGTGCAGATCTGGATTACAGATAACGGCATGGGCATTCCGCCTGAGATCATCGATAAAGTCTTTGATCCATTTTTCACAACAAAAGCCATTGGACAAGGGGCTGGCTTGGGACTCGCGATCGCCCATCAAATTATAGAAGAAGATCATGGGGGCACGATCGAAGTTGAATCCACGTTGGGTGAAGGGAGCACCTTTATCATCACATTACCGATCCAGTCACCATAAATTTTGTGCTACAAATTTTGATCTGGTAGCAACAGTCATGAAGACCTGACTAAAGCTGAGTCGGATCAATCCCCAGTTCTTGCAGTTTTGCAGCCAAGCGATCGCGCTCCTGTTCCAGTTCATCCCGTTGCTGCATCAACTCCACATAGGACAAAAACCGTTGCCCATCCGGACGCAATACTTCTAACTCTGGTTCAGCCAACACAAACCGGATTCCCAATCGGGGACTCATCCAACCCTCCAAAACTTCGATCACAGCAAGTTCTGAACCACTGCGATGCCATCCCGTCAGATCATTTGCTTCTGGATCGTAGAGATAATATTCTTCGACTCCAAAGCGGTTGTAAAACTGCCATTTCAAGGCCATTTCAGACAGCGTATTGGTCGGCGATAGGATTTCAAACACCACTTGAGGAGCTAGATTATCTTCCAACCACTGCTTGTAGGAACCCCGATATCCTTTCGGTCTGCCCACCACTACCATTACATCCGGTGCCCGACAAGTCTTGTTATCTCCTGCGATCGGATACCAGAGAAGATCACCTGCCACAAATACATCAGACCGATCTTGAAACAGCGCTTCACACCCTTCCTTGAGCTTCACAATCCAAGCGAACTGCAGCGTGTTATCGGACATGGGTTGACCATCGCTGTCAGGATAAAAGATTTCTGGCGGGGATTGCACGAGGATGCGTTGAGATGGCAGTTGCGCTGTCATGGTTGGAGTACCAGTGGATGATGATCAGATGTCCCCTGACCTTCATTATAGGCATCTCCCATTATAGGCATCTCCCAGCGCGATCGCCCCTCCAAAACAGGTAGCTCACTCTTCTTCCAGCAAGTTACCTTCTAGCAGATCATCTTCTAAAAAACTAACATCTGATCGATCGGCAACCTCTTGAGAGGCAGAATGCTCCGCATCAAACACCACCATACCTGGATTAGCTTCCACTTGAGCGATCGTCTGCACCACGTAGGGCAAATGCGCCCCCTTCATTCCCCGAATAATCCGTTCAGGACTCTGATCAAACAGAACAAATAGAGGATAGAGCTTGTCAGCACCTTCATTCAAAATATGCTGATAACGCAGCGGTAGAATCCACTCATATTCACGGCTCAACAATACTTGAGTCTGTCGCCACCGACCCAACAGGTCAGAAAAATCCTCCCCCGGTCGATGCACAAACACAAAAATTTCTCGCCCCGTTTTTATTTTCCACTCCGGATCACACAGTAGCAACGCCACTTCACAGGGAACCGCGACGGATTCCAGCGTGGTGATATTCCCATGACCACTGGGCGAGGGATGGGTGTGACGCAAGCGGGCGATCGGCAACGGCACAGGAATCAAACTCTGCTCCGGACGGCGCATACTGGGCATCAGTTCCAAATAGGGACGATAGCCTCGCAGCAGTGCGATCGCCTCAGAAGATTGGCTATAGGTTGCCAGTAGCTCCTCATAATGGCACTGTTGAATCGTCATCTTGACTAGCCCAGCTTTTCAAACACCTTAAACATGGGTAAGTACATTGCCATGAGAATACTGCCCACCATACCCCCCAACAGCAAGATCATTAGCGGTTCCATGATACTCGTCAGCGCTTTCACCGCCTGTTCAACTTCATCCTCGTAGAAGTCAGCAACCTTCATCAACATTTTGTCAATTTCTCCAGTTTCCTCTCCAATACTGATCATCTGGATCGCCATTGGTGGAAAAACCTGCTCTTTTTGCAGGGCAATACTAATCATGCCTCCGGTTTGGATCTCGCGGCGTGCTTCTTCGATCGCATTGGAAATCACCTGGTTACCCGCTGTATCCCGCACAATTTCCAACGAGGTGAGAATAGGCACCCCAGACCGAGCCAGCGCACCAAACGTCCGACAGAACCGCGCCGTTGCCGTCTTCTGAATCAGATCCCCAAACAAAGGCATTTTGAGGGCAAGGCGATCCATCGTCTCCCGTCCAACTCGGGTGCTGTAATAACGCTTATAGGCAAAGATAAGCAATATGATGACCGGGATCATGATCAACGCTTGCCCACTGGTGAGGAACTTGCTGAGATCCATCATGAATTGAGTAAAAGCTGGTAGCTCACCTCCAATCTCTTTGAAAATACCCGCAAAAATTGGGATCAAAAAGATAGTCATCCCCAAGAAAATCACCACAGCAATGACACTCACCACCACCGGATAGGCTAAGGCAGATTTGATTTGGTTTTGCAGACGAGCCACATCTTCCAATAACTTTGCCAGACGGTTCAACACTTCATCCAGCACCCCACCGACTTCACCCGCTTGAATCATGCTGGTGTACAGCCCATCAAAGCAGTCCGGGTGCTTGCGCATCGCGTCCGAGAGGTTGGTTCCTTGCTGAATTTCTGAACTAATATCCAACAGCGCAGCCTTCATTTTGGGATTGGTACATTGCTCACCCAAGACACCCAAGCCGCGTACCATGGCGACCCCCGCATTGACGAGTGCAGCAAATTGTCGGGAGAAGACAGCTTTATCCTTAACCGTCACCTTTGCCATGGATGTCTGAAATTTCTTCAGATCAAACCCACCATCAGACTGCTTCAATTCCTGAACGAACAAACCCTGATCTCGTAGTGTGGAGCGGGCTTCGCTCAAAGAAGAGGCAACCACCTTCTCTTGCTTAGCATTTCCTCGGGAATCACGAACACGGGCGACAAAGGTAGGCATGGCTCTACATCCGATGACAATTCAGCAACAACTTTTCTGAATCAATTTCTCTGAATCAATTTCTAAGTCAACTGACGAAACCTAAGAGTGAATCAATATTTAAAATGCAAAGCTTTGTATTGCCAAATCTCACATTACCCAACATTGACCTTAGTCTCAGGAGCAAACATTGACCTTAGTCTCAGGCTTTGAATCAATCATAGTTCAGTTTCTATAAATTGATGGGATTTCATCACAATTGACAGTTCAACAAACAGTTCAACAGATAACAATCTCAACGATCTGGGAAGAAACGAACAGACTCTCTGCCTTAGTTTCTTCCCAAGCAGACTGCCAACCTTACAGACATCGATCGCGAGCCGATCCAGGCGATCGCCCTGTGACCTTTAACGATTCGCTGGCACCCCTGCAGCAGCCCCACCAATCAACCGCTGTAATTCATCTGGGCGAGAGGTCTTAGACATGGCGGCTTCAAAGCTGATGCTTCCTTGCTTATAGAGATCTGACAGCACTTTCTCCAAAGTCTGCATTCCCAACTTACCCCCGGTTTGGATGGCGGAATAAATTTGCGCCGTTTTCCCTTCCCGAATCAGGTTGGAGATAGCAGGGGTGATCACCATGATTTCCTGCGCCATAATCCGACCATATTCGCCCGGTTTGGGATTTTTCTTGGGCACCAGCGTTTGACTGAACACAGCCACCAGCGAGTTGGAAAGCTGGACTCTTACCTGAGTCTGTTTGTCAGATGGGAATACGTCGATGATCCGGTCGATGGTCTGAGAGGCAGAACTAGTGTGCAGGGTACCAAAGACTAAGTGTCCCGTTTCTGCTGCACTGATGGCGAGGGAGATGGTTTCCAAGTCCCGCATTTCCCCCACCAGAATAATATCTGGGTCTTCCCGCAGAGCTGCTTTCAAAGCATTGGCAAAACTCTTCGTATCTTCGCCCAATTGCCGTTGGTGAACCAGGCTCTTAATCGGTTCATAGACAAACTCGATCGGATCCTCCACAGTCAAAATATGCTCTGCTTTGGTGCGATTGATCAGGTCGATCATGGCTGCCAGGGTGGTGGTTTTGCCGGAACCTGTAGGCCCTGTTACCAGAATGAGACCACGGGGTTTTTCCGACATTTCCCGCACTACATCCGGCAATCCCAGTTTGTCAAAGTTAGGGATTTTAGAACTCAAGGCCCGCAAGCAAGCTGCATAGGTTCCTCGATCCTTATACACGTTGACCCGGAAACGAGCCAGACCGCGCACCCCGTAGGAGCAATCTAATTCCCAGTTTTGCTCCAAGTTTTTCCGTTGGGTATTGTTCAACATACTGAAGATCAAGCGTTGGCACTCCTCAGCATTGAGCGCCCGATCGCCAATGGGTTGGAGCTTTCCACTAATGCGGAAGTAGGGGGGCAGACCAGCGGTCAAGTGAAGATCGGATCCACCCATCTCAATGAGCTGCTCCATCAAATCTTCGATCATTAACTCCATGTGTCAACTCCTTTCAAGTCAGTTCCGTTCAAGTCTGTGATTTTCGCCAATAGAATCTAAACGTGTGGTGCAGTTGCAAGGCCTCATTTGAAGACAGCTCAAGCACATGATGCCTCTGTAGGCTAGTCTTGGAAGCGCGGCGTGAGGCAATAAGGACAATCTAACCATTCTTGCTTCAGTTCAGCATGGCAAGTTCGGCAAGTTAGGGCACTCTTGCGCTGGGCCCGTAGCTCTGCCTCCAAACCCGTGTCCGTAAAGGTAACCCGTTCCACCTCCTCCAAGGTGGTTAGTCCCTGCCGTACGAGATTCAAACTATAAGCCAGCAGGGTTTGCATTCCTTCCTCAACGGCTACTTCCTTAATTTGATCCGTGGGTGCGCCCTCCGTAATCAGCTTTTGAATGGGTTCTGTCACCCGCATCACCTCATAGACCCCACAGCGCCCTTTATAGCCTACTCCCCCACATTTCGGACAGAGCGTGCCACTGGCTTTAGCTTCTTGGATTTGGGGTACGGTTAAGGTATTGGAGCGATAAAGGGTCATCTGGTTATCGCTGGCTCCTGTTAATCCAAAGCGAGAGAGTTCTTCAGCACTGGGAGTATAGGGAATCCGGCATTCATCACAAACGCGACGCACAAGACGTTGAGCCACCACACCAATCAAAGCCCCCGAGACCATGAAGGGTTCTACCCCCATTTCATCCAAACGGGCGATCGCCCCTGCCGCATCATTCGTGTGCAGGGTTGTCAACACAAGGTGTCCCGTCAAGGCCGCTTCGATCGCTGTTTTCGCCGTTTCTTTATCGCGGGTCTCACCCACCAGAATCACATCCGGGTCTTGCCGCAGGAACGCACGCAGAATGGCCGCAAAGTCCATCCCCTTTTCCCGAATCACCTGAACCTGAGTCAGACCGGGAAGGGAATATTCGATCGGATCTTCTGCTGTACTGATGTTGACCCCTGGTTCGTTCCGTTCCGCTAAGGCAGAATAGAGCGTCGTGGTTTTTCCCGAACCCGTCGGTCCCGTTACCAAGATCAAGCCAAAGGGGCGACGTACCATCTCCTGGACGATCGCCAAAGAAGGTGGATCCTGAATCAATTTGTCTAACCCTAGTTGAGTTGCGGAGTTATCCAAAATCCGCAGAACCACTTTCTCACCATGCTTGCTCGGCAGGGTATTGACCCGGAAGTCAATCTTGCGTCCATCAAAAATTCTTCGGATCCGACCATCCTGGGGAGCACGCCGTTCGGCAATATCCAGCAGTGAAATGATTTTGAATCGGGCTGTGACCGCAGGAATAATCTTTTTCGGCAGGGGATCAAAGGCTTCTTGTAAAACTCCATCCTTGCGGAAGCGAATGCGCAGAAATTCTTCCTGGGGTTCCACGTGAATATCAGAAACGCCAATCTGGAGAGCTTTGATCAGGATTTTGTTGACGAGAGCTACGATCGGTGCTGCTTCCGCATCTGCCGCCGCATCCAGATCCACATCATTGGAGTCATCTTCCTGCAGTTCCGCCAGATCCAACCCTTCCAGGTCAGCTTTTACATCTACTCGGGCTTGCTGTTCAGCATGTTGCTCCCGTTTCACCCGTTCATCCAGATATTGAGAAATCAGGCGATTGTAGTCTTCTATGGTGATGACTAGCCGTTGCAACACCAAGTTTTTTGCCCGTAAAATCCGGTTCAGGTCATCCTGCGCATCTAGATTGTCTGGGTGAACCATCGCCACCAACATATGGCTCTCTGTCTGAGACAGTGGCACAAACTGGTAGCGGCGGCAGAGATCGATCGGGATCACCGTATCAATCAACTGCCCAATCTGATTACTGGAAATCTGGCTAATTTCCGGATCAAGCGATTCAACGCCATACAAGATTTTAAGCTCGAAGAGTTGCTGCTTCTTATACTGGCGAATCAGATCGGGAGAGAGGGCCTTCCCAGTAATCAACTCCAGCGCTTCCGTAAGCGGTTTCCCCGATTTGCGGCTCTCAACAAGAGCCTGCTTAATCTGATCTTTGTTAGCCTCTCCAGACTGAATGAGCTTGTTTTCAAAGGGGTTTGATGCCCCTTGAACCACTAGGGCACGCCGCTGCGAAGGTGAGTTTGTCATAGCTGATTCACACAGACATCTTCTATAAATATTGCCCCAAAACTTTTAGAACTGTTCTATTTCTTGAACAACTATTCACGCTCAACCCAGATTAGCTCCCATTTCACCCTCTGCCTAGACCCACCAGATTTCGCTCAAGAATGTCTGCGGCAAAGGGTCACTTGCAGGCTATCCTAGAGGATTAGCAGTAGGTGCTATTCACGCACAGTCTTACAGGGGATAACGCACATGATGGGTGACGACAATCAGCCACTCGAAACAATCGAAACGCCCAGTTCAGAGACACCGAAAGTAGAGGTTGTAGCTGAAGGGCTGACTGAAGAACTCACAGAGGGAGCTACCGCAACAGATGCAGCTTCTGTTTTGGCGGGAGCTGATGCTGGGCAAGAAGCTTCTCGGACAGAGTCCGCCGATGACACTGACTATGAAGCAGCTTTCATGGAATTGCGATCGACCTATGCCGCCAAGGAGCGAGAATGTGAAGCGTTAAAGGCACAGTCCGAAGAACGTCAGAATCAGTATCTCCGTCTGGCTGCTGACTTTGAAAATTTCCGTCGGCGCACCCAAAAGGAAAAAGAAGAGCTAGAAGGTCAGATCAAATGTTCCACGGTCATCGAACTCCTCTCAGTGGTAGATAATTTTGAGCGGGCTAGAGCACAGATCAAACCCCAAAGCGACGCTGAAATGACCATCCACAAAAGCTACCAAGGGGTCTACAAAGACATGGTAGATCGGCTGAAGAAAATTGGGGTGTCCCCCATGCGTGCCGAGGGTAAGGAATTTGATCCCAACCTCCATGAAGCGGTCATGCGCGAGCCGACTTCAGATTACGCAGAGGGAATTGTGATCGAAGAGTTGGTGCGGGGCTATGTGTTGGGAGAACGAGTTTTACGCCATGCCATGGTTAAGGTGGCTGCGTCGCCTGAGGATGGGGTCACGCCAGCTCAAGGGGACTCACCTGCTGAGACGGACAATGCTTAAGTTGTGTGCTGGCTGAGTTGCGCAATTCCTTGAAAACTATTCGCTTTTTTTGGCTGAGTCCTCTAGTCTATATGGTTAGGGGACTGGCAGAATTCTATCAGAGCACTCTATCGACGCACTCTAAGGATGCCTCCACCCTTAGATTTTTTGAGGAAAGTTGTGTAGTTTTCCTGAGCCAATTAGTCCCGTACGTATGACCTCCTGGATAAAATCCGGGAAAATACAATTTTGAATCCTTGTAAAGAAAAATGGGATTGATTCATATTTCCGGTTTAGATTGATCATCTTTGTAAAGATTTGCGGAATATTGGCTTAAGGGCGTATCAAGTTTGCGCTTGGATAGCCCAGTCGTTCACCTTGCTGACCTTTATGGCCGGGAGTTATGGGAAAAGTTATTGGAATTGATCTGGGGACTACAAATAGCTGCGTTGCAGTTCTGGAAGGGGGACAACCCGCCGTCATTGCAAACTCTGAAGGTGGACGGACGACCCCTAGTATTGTTGGCTTCGGGAAAGCAGGCGATCGCCTGGTAGGGCAACTGGCAAAACGACAGGCTGTCACCAACGCGGAAAATACTATCTTCAGTATCAAGCGCTTTATCGGACGACGCTGGAACGATACCAATTCTGAGCGATCGCGGGTTCCCTACACCTGTGTCAAAGGCAAGGATGAGACGGTCAATGTGCAGATTCGCGATCGCGGCTACACGCCCCAGGAAATTTCTGCCATGGTGCTGCAAAAGCTCAAACAGGATGCGGAAGGCTATTTGGGGGAAGCGGTGACCCAGGCTGTCATTACAGTGCCCGCTTATTTTAGCGATGCCCAACGTCAAGCCACCAAAGATGCTGGAACGATCGCCGGTTTAGAAGTCCTCCGGATTATCAACGAGCCAACCGCTGCAGCCCTCGCCTATGGCTTGGATAAACAGGAGCAAGATCAGACGGTTTTAGTGTTCGACTTGGGCGGTGGCACCTTCGATGTCTCCATTCTGCAGCTTGGGGATGGCGTATTTGAGGTTAAAGCAACCTCGGGGAATAACCATCTAGGCGGGGATGATTTTGATGCTGCGATCGTCACCTGGATGATTAACGCCTTCAAGCAGCAAGAGGGGATCGACCTCGCTACGGACAAAATGGCCTTGCAGCGCCTCCGAGAAGCTGCAGAAAGAGCCAAGATTGAGCTATCGGGCACGGTAACCACCTCCATTAACCTGCCCTTCATCACAGCAGATGAATCGGGACCTAAGCATTTAGAAACGGAACTGACGCGGACTAAATTTGAAGAACTGGTGGGCGATCTCGTCCAAGCCACGATCGACCCGATGGCACAGGCTCTGAAGGATGCCAACATGGGGATTGACAACATCGAGCGTATCATTTTAGTCGGCGGTTCTACCCGAATTCCAGCCGTCCAGGAGGCTTTGAAAACCTTTTTTAAAGGCAAGGCTCCCGATCGCTCCGTGAATCCCGATGAGGCCGTTGCTCTGGGAGCTGCCATTCAAGCTGGCGTGTTGGGTGGTGAAGTTAAAGACCTGTTGCTGTTAGATGTGACACCTCTCTCGATGGGAATTGAGACCCTGGGGGAAGTGTTTACTAAAATCATCGATCGCAATACCACCCTACCCTGTAGTCGTGGACAAACCTTTTCCACCGCCACCGATGGTCAGACCTCTGTGGAGATTCATGTGCTGCAAGGGGAACGGGCCATGGCCAAGGATAACAAGACCCTTGGGAAGTTCCAACTGACCGGAATTCCCCCTGCCCCCAGGGGTGTACCCCAGATTGAAGTCAATTTTGAGATCGATGCCAACGGCATTCTCAAGGTGGCCGCCCGCGATAAAGGAACCGGGCGTGCCCAAAGTATTGAAATCAGTAACACAGGGGGTCTCAGTTCCCACGAGATCGACCGGATGCGGCAGGAAGCTGAACTCTTTGGGGAAGAGGACGATCGGCGCAAGCAGTTGGCAGAACTGCGGAACCGAGCAGAAAGTCTGCTCTATAGCTATGAGACCACTCTGCGGGATAATGGTGAATTCATTGGTGAAGCCCTCAAGTCGGAGGCCAATGCTAAGGTGTCTGCGCTGAAGGCAGGGATGAGCGATAGTGCAATCCGGGTGGAAGAGATGGAATCTCGGTTGGATGCCCTCCAGCAGATTCTGTTTGCCATCGGTGCCGCCGTATACAATGAAGGCAATTCTAGCGGTTTACCAGACACCGCGTCCACTTCCTCCGGAGCCGCACCTGAACGATCGACTGCTAGCCCAGAACCCACCGATGGCATGGACGAAACCGTGCGAGTGAACTTAAATCCTTTAGACTTAAATAATCCTTTTGGAGATGACCTAGACTTCGATAACGATGCCACGATTACGGCAGATTACGAAGCGATCGACTAGGAGATGCCTAGGGAGATGCCTGGGATGATCCTGGAGGATATTCACGAGGCAATCCATTTGACAGTTTCAGCTTGACAGTTTCAGCGATCGCAAATCCTCGGATCGGTTTCCACCCCTCTGACCGACGTTTTCTTTTTTAGTTCTGTCCGATACGCTAGCTCTTGTCCCCCGGAGCGACGATTCTATGGCGCGTGATTATTACGAAGTTCTCGGTATTTCTCGTGATGCAGATAAAGAAGAGCTGAAACAGGCTTTTCGCAGATTGGCCCGCAAGTATCACCCTGATGTCAACAAGGAGCCGGGTGCCGAGGAAAAGTTTAAGGAAATCAATCGAGCCTACGAAGTGCTCTCCGAGCCAGAGATGCGTGCTCGCTACGATCGCTTTGGTGAAGCTGGCGTGAGCAGTGCAGCCGGGGCAGCCGGTGGTTACCAAGACTTTGGCGACATGGGCGGCTTTGCCGATATCTTTGAGAGCTTTTTCAGTGGCTTTGCAGGCGCTCCTGGGGGCGGTACCTCAACCCGTCGTCGCAATGGACCGGTACGAGGAGATGACCTACGGCTCGATCTCAAAGTGGAGTTCCGGGAAGCTGTCTTTGGCAAAGAGCGGGAAATTTCCATCAGCCACTTGGAAACCTGCAACGCTTGTAGCGGCAGTGGCGCAAAACCCGGCACGCGACCCCGCACTTGTCCCACCTGTAGTGGTACGGGTCAGGTACGCCGAGCCACGCGTACTCCCTTTGGCAGTTTCACCCAAGTTTCGGTTTGTCCAACTTGTAATGGCTCTGGGCAAGTGATTGAGGATAAATGCGAAGCCTGTTCCGGCAGTGGACAAATCCAGAAAACTAAGAAATTGAAGATCACCATTCCCGCTGGGGTGGATAATGGCACCCGTCTCCGGGTTTCTGGGGAGGGAGATGCCGGGATGCGGGGCGGACCTTCTGGGGATCTCTACGTCTATCTCTTTGTAAATGAGGATCCGGACTTCCATCGGGATGGGATTAACATTCTTTCAGAAATTAAAATTAGCTATCTACAAGCCATTCTCGGTAGCCGGATTGAAGTGAAGACCGTGGATGGGGATGAGGAGGTGATCATTCCAGCGGGCATCCAACCCAATACCGTTCTCACTCTGGAAAATAAAGGGGTTCCGCGTTTGGGAAATCCCGTCAGTCGAGGCGATCACTTAATTACTGTCCAGGTGGATATCCCCACTCGGGTGGGGCAAGAAGAACGTGAGCTTCTGGAAAAACTGGCAAAAATTCGAGGCGATCGCGTCGGCAAGGGCGGTGTGGAAGGCATTTTAGGAAAAATCTTTGGCGCATGAGCACAGCGATTCCTCCCCATTCCCAGCCTGCAGCCCAGCCCGACCAGCAAATTGACCTACGGGGCACTCCCTGCCCCATCAATTTTGTGCGCACCAAGCTCAAGTTAGAGCAGATGCTCCCAGGGCAACTGTTAGAAGTTTGGCTAGATCCGGGCGAGCCGATCGAACAGGTGCCGGATAGCTTGCGCATGGAAGGATATGGCATTGAGCGATTAGAAGCCCAGGCAGATTTTTTTGTGTTGCAGGTGCGCCGTCCCCAACCGAGTGCGATCGCATGATCAGTGCGCAGATCACGGGAATTGTCATTGCAGTCCAAGCCAATTACTATTGGGTCAAATGTGATCGAATCCAGGGCGATTTAGATCAGGGAGATCGCAACTCCCAATCGAGTTCAGCACTTCCCCAGGCAACCTTGCTTTGCACCCGGCGCGATCGCCTGAGAAAAATGGGTCAAAAGGTGATGGTGGGCGATCGGGTCACGGTGGAGGAAATTAACTGGGATAGCCAGCGGGCAGCGATTTGTCAAGTCTTGCCGCGCCAAACAGAACTCGATCGTCCCCCCGTTGCCAATGCTGATCAAATCCTGCTAGTCTTTGCCTTCGCCCAGCCCGCGATCGACCCGGTTCAACTGAGCCGATTTCTCGTCAAAGCAGAAACTAGTGGAATCAAGGTGCAGCTTTGTTTAACGAAGTGTGATCTGGTCAGCCCAGACATCCAACAGCAATGGCGCGATCGCCTGATGACCTGGAGCTATGACCCTATTCTGATCAGTGTCTACCAACACCAGGGGCTAGAAACCTTGCGGCAACGGTTGAGCGATCGCATCACAGTGGTCTCGGGGCCTTCGGGGGTGGGCAAATCAAGTTTGATTAATGCCTTGCTGCCTCAATTAAAGCTGCGTGTCTCTTCCGTCTCGGGCAAGCTAGAGCGGGGGCGACATACCACCCGCCATGTGGAATTATTTCAACTCGCCAGCGGTGGGCTACTGGCAGATACCCCTGGATTTAACCAACCCGATCTCGACTGTGCCCCGATCGCCCTCGCCCATTGCTTCCCAGAAGTGCGATCGCGCTTGCAGCAAAATAGCTGTCAGTTTAGCGATTGTCTGCATCGGGATGAACCGGGCTGTGGGGTACGGGGATCTTGGGAACGGTATGACCTATATTTGAAATTTCTGGATGATGCGATCGCCTATCAAACCAAGCTCCGCCAGCAAACCGAGCCAGAAGCGATCTTGAAAGCCAAAACGAGTGCAAACGGCAAAATCAATTACGAAATGCGCCTCGATCGCAGCAAATATCGGCGGGAATCACGCAAAACGAGGCAACAATCGATGCAGGTCATGAAGGGCAAGGTTATAGACTGGCTAGAGCAAGAACCAGAATAATTCACCACCTTCCCCAATTTTCCATTCCCCTTGTATACTGGGTCGCGATAGATGCCACGCGATCGCTTAGCTGCGATTGTTGACCTACGCTTGTTTAACGACGATCGCTTGTTTAACGACGATCGCTAAATCATGTGAAGTGAGGAAAGACCGTCATGCGTTGGTTTGCCAAAACCTTTACCGGATTACTCGTAGCCCTCGCCATTTTAGCGGTGGGGGGATATTTCGCAGCCAACTACGTCTTTGCTCAATTCGCCAAGCTGCCACCCAAGCCCACTTTCCCCAACGACGACCCCCAATTTGCCCAGCAACAGGCAAAAGCCAAAGCAGTGCGTGCCAAAGCAAGGGCTAATGCGGAGAAAAAGTCGGGAACAAAAGCCAAGAGTCCTGATGCTAAGTCCACCCCGACGAGTGAAGAAAAGCCCCAACCCGAGAAAAAACCGCTACCTCCCGGAGCCTTTGAAGGTCAAGTCACTCAACCGATCGGACTGATTCTGCGAGACACGGCTAGCCGAGATGCAGGACAAATTGGTGGAATTGCCTTCAACGAAAAAGTAATCGTGCTAGAAACCACAAGTGATGGTCAGTGGCAACGAATTCGCACCAGCCGCGATCGCGAAGGATGGGTTCGTGGTGGCAACATTGACAAGCTGTCAGCAGGCAACCCTCCAGCAGAGACGAATGCAGTGGAGATCAATGTAGCAGAGACCAATGCAGCAAATTCCAACAATCCCCAATAGACAATTGCCAACCAGAACTCCGCATTAAAAAACGTCAGTTTGACGAAACTCGATTCCCGTCAAGCTCTTGCTCCCCCTTAATAAGGGGACTTCAAACCGAACAGCAAACTGGAAGGAGTCTAGTTCAAAATTGGTCATTGCAATCAAGAGCGGCGCAAGATCGAGATCTCACGCCGCTCTTCGTAGGTTTTCTACTGAATCCGTTACCCAATTGTGATTGAGGCAACACGATCGCGCAGATGAATCAGTCATGCATTACACTCGCCAACACCAAAGCACTATCATGCTGCATCCAAATCATTGAGTGCTCAACTGTGGAGCCTTCCACTCAAGATCTAAACCCCTGAGAATATCTATTGGCGAATGGCAGATTGCTCTGACCAAACCTTTTCGATGCACCACATGGAATCTTTATCTGGATTAGAAGAACGGGCATCTTCTAACAAGCGCTGTAGGGCACGATCATTGCCGTGGAACCAGTTACGCAGTTGGGTATAACGCCGTTGGGTAGTTTGTTGAATGGATTCAATCATGTTCAGGCACCTCTAAAAAAATTTTCAACATTGGGGATCAGTAGTGCACCTGCGGAGATCATCAACAGGACTGGGGATCACGAGAAGCGCTGACCTTTGCCTGGGGATCACCTCAGACGCGATCCTAGCTTTAGATTGCCCTGCTCTTTTGAGAAATCAATGAGCTAGGAATAAAAAAAGGAGAAAAATTATTAAGAGAAAAAATTCCGTTTGTAACGCAAAATTGACAACTTTAAACTTTGATATCAGAAGTAGATCGTGACTACAAAATTTTAAGATTTCAAGATCGCATCTACCAACGGATCCGGGGAAAATCTTACGGGATCAATACAGGGCAAGTCCGTGTCGTGGATTACCATCTCCACAGCTTGCTGTGCTGCTCCCTGATCTAGATGATACGTGTTTAAGGCGATCGCCGCTACTTTTCCTGGAATAAATGATCCCGCTGCGGCTGCAACCGCTTCGTAAAGTTCAATAACAGCTTTTAAGGGTGGGATCGTGACCTCAGGAAAATTCCGAATGGCGGTTTGTCCAGCCCGGTGGACGAGGATCAAATGGGTCGGTTGGCTGCCGCGCAGGAGGGGTAAGGTTGCCGTAGAAGCGGGATTTAGCAAGGATCCCTGCCCTTCAATGTGAAGAATATCGACCTGGGGATCAGCCTGCAGCACCAATTGTTCGATCGCCCCGGAAGCAAAATCCACTCGCACCGCATCCAAGGGAATCCCTGCCCCAGAGATCATAATCCCCGCCTGCCCAGTTCCCAAAAACTGCGATCGCAACCCCCGTTGCCGACAACGGCGATCCATTTCCAAACTGGTGGACATTTTACCAATGCTCATATCGGTGCCCACTGTCAACACCCGCTTGCAAGTAAGGTGACGGGCTTTAGCACTGCCCACGGTCAACCCCTGCGGCTCTTGACGAATGTCCCAAATTTCCTGTCCCGGCTGTAATTGTCCCGTTTGAATTAGGGTTAGGAGGTCTGGATGGGTGGCGAGGCAAGTGTGCAGACCATTGGCGATCGAGAGTCCGGCTAAAATGGCTTGTTTCACTTCGGCAAACCAGGCGGCAGGTAACACTCCCCCCGAGGGCGCAATGCCGATGGCTAAAACCGTGGGTTGATAGGCGAGGGCTGCTTGTAGGGAAGGCACGATCGGCACATTGACGGGAATGCCTGTCAGCTCGGCAAAGGATTTACCAGCCCAAGCAGCATTTTCAGGCTTGTCACAATCGCGATCGATCACGACAGCAATTTGCTCTGGACGATAGCGAATCAGGGCTAATCCAGTTTTTCCTTGGGTGCCCTCAATTCCTCCATGCAGCATCACGGCAATTCTAGCGGCTTGGTTCCACATGGCTATCTGCTCCCTTGTGCTTGTATAGTCTTCATTTAACTTGAGTTCAAGAAATTCTGGTGCCTCAACAGACCTAGATATTGCAGACTGTTTGACTCATATGAACCATCTGACTCCAGTGGCGCATTCCACCTCTGAGAAACTGGGTGAAATTCAGGGGAGCTTTTGCCGGAAACAGACCGCTGCGTTCTGAAGGAATCATGTTACAAACAGGGGAATAGTCAGAGGAAATTTCTAGTATTTTCCTAATGTCGATCGCCCTTGCGATGTCTGCCCTGTTCCTGTTCCAACCTATTCCTTTTGAAAGTAC
>JAYKGX010000224.1:0-10555 GCA_035285565.1 Synechococcales cyanobacterium | reverse complement strand
CCAGTGACCATCCCAGAGGGCATATTGACTTCTAGCGATCGCCCATCTTCTAGCCGAATCCGCTCTTTGCCACCGGAGTAGGCCTTTTCCAGGGGGACGGTCAGTTGGGCTTCTGCATCTCGGGGGGGAGCAGTGCGGCGGGCAGAGATTTGGGGGGGTTCAGCGTTGCGGCGATTGTCTTCCATCCGGCGGGGTTCCTCACGGCGGGGTTCCTCAAAGGGATCACGGCGGGTCGTAAAGGGATCAGCAGTACTGGTATTACCCATAGAAGGACGGTTGCCAGAGTAGTTGTAGCCCCCCGCTGGGGTTGCCTGCTTAGCTTCCCGGTTGGGACGACCGCCCCGGCTGGCGCTTTCCCGTTTGTTTAGCAACTGGTCGATAAAGCTGTTGAAATCATTGAAGGATCCAAAGTCAATATCTGCTTCAGGCGTCTCAGGGGTTGGACTGGGCGCATTCTCCCGCCGAAAGAAATCTCCCCAGCCCTTACCAACACCGCTCTGGTTAAAGCCCCGCTGCTTCCAGAAGTTCCCGAATTTGTCGTACTGGGCACGGCGATCGGGGTCTGACAGAACTTCGTAGGCTTCGTTGACATCTTTAAAGCGATTTTCGGCCTCGCGATCGCCGGGATTGAGGTCAGGGTGATATTGCCTTGCCAGCTTACGATAGGCACGTTTGATTTCGTCGCCTTCTGCATCGCGGCTTACATCAAGAATTTCGTAGTAGTTCCGGAAGTTTTGCATCGGTGGTCGGGATGGACAAGGTAATTGATCGCAATTCGGGGGATTTATCGTGATTTGGGGGATTTATTGTACAGACGTTCCGCCGGAACGTCTGTACAACGGGATTGGGGGAATCCAATGGAATTGAGGGATCCAATGGGATTGGGAAATCCGAATTATGGGAAATGGGATCGATGGATCGAATCGATCGCATCCGCCCATCCATTACCAATCATCGGATTCATCCCAATTGTCGTAGTCATAGTTGGGTTTGTCAGAACGGCGCTTTTCACCTCGGCGATCGCGGGGGTTGGTCTCTTCATAGTAAGCGTCGTCCCGTCGTCCAGAACGAGCATCGTAGTAGCCTGTTTCCTGAGGACGGCTGGGATTGCGCTCCTGGTTAGAGTTTGGGTTGTAGCCTTGGTTGTAACTCTGATTGTAGCTGTCTCGGCGACCTGGGTTGCGATCGTAGCTGTCTTGCCCGTAACTATCTTGCCGATAGTTGACTTGCCCGTAGCTGCCGCGATCGCGAGGATCCTGTCTGTTGGAATCCCAATTACCGGAACCCCGATTGCCTGCGTCTCGATTGCCTGCGTCTCGATTGCCCGTGTCTCGATTGTAGGCATCATTCCAACGGTCATCGCTGCGGGAACGATCGACATCTCGGTTAGAGTCTCGGTTACTTCCGGCATTGCGGTTGCCTTGGGCCCAGTCGTCAAAAGAACGGTTATTGCTGTAGGGGAGGGCGCGTCCGGAACTGCTGCTGTAACCGCCGTAGCCAGTGCCCCCATAACCACCGCTGCCGTAACCACCGCTGCCGTAGCCGTAGGAGCCTCGGTTGTAGTCGTAGGGATCCCGGCTATCCCGTCCGTAATCGTAATAGTCGTCGTCATCATCCAGGAAGAAGTCTTTGACAGCTTTGAAGAAACCGCCTTCCTCCCGTTCCTCTTCGTTGCGATCGTAGACTTCTCGCTGTAGGTCGTAGAGAGCATCGCGCAGATCCGCTTCGGTGATGTCAATGCCACGATCGTCGTTTTCCGCCAGGGCCTGCCGCAATTCTTGGATCAAGGGTTCAATCCGCGATCGATAGGAGGCGACGAAATTCATGCCAAAGTCTAGCGTGGCTTCCCGCAGTTGGCGTTCGGCTTGGAAGGTGAGAGCTTCAGAGCGGTTGCGTTTTTCCACCTTTTCCTTGCGGAGGCGATCGGTTTCGGCATAGGTTTCCGCGTCCCGAATCATCATTTGCACTTCATCATCGCTCAGAGTGGAGGCTCCTTGGATGGTGATGCTTTGCTCCCGGCCGGTGGTGCGATCCATGGCGGTGACTTGTAGGATGCCGTTTGCGTCAATGTCAAAAGAGACCTGCACCTGGGGAATGCCTCGGGGGGCGGGGGGAATGCCCATCAGTTTAAATCTGCCGAGGGATTTATTGCCGCTGGCCATCTCTCGTTCACCCTGGGTGACATTGATTTCCACGGAGGTCTGATTATCTTCCGAAGTGGAGAAAATATCGGTTCGGCGCACGGGGATGGTGGTGTTGCGAGGGATGAGCTTTTTCATCAAGCCACCCACGGTTTCCAGCCCGATCGACACGGGGGTCACATCCAGCAGCAGAATATCTTTGACTTCCCCAGCCAGGATACCGGCCTGAATAGCAGCGCCGATCGCCACGACTTCATCCGGGTTGACGTTTTGATTGGGTTCCCGCCCCAGCAGCGATCGCACCAGATCCTGCACCATGGGCATGCGCGTTCCCCCACCGACGAGCACCACTTCATCAATATCCATCGGACTCAGACCCGCATCCCGCAGGGCTTGTTTCACCGGAGTGCGAATGCGGCTGAGCAGATCGGAACAGAGGCCTTCAAATTGCGATCGCGTCAGACGGGTTTCGATGTGCTTGGGTCCCTCTTCCGTGGCGGTGATGAAGGGCAGGTTAATGTCGGTGATATTGACCCCCGAGAGTTCGATTTTGGCTTTTTCGGCGGCATCGGCAAGGCGTTGGAGGGATTGGCGATCGCGCCGTAGATCCAGCCCTTCTTTTTCTAGAAATTCTTCTGCCAACCAATTGACGATCTTCATATCAAAATCGCCCCCGCCCAATTGGGTATCGCCGCTGGTGGAGCGCACTTCAAACACGCCATCCCCCACTTCCAGTACCGAAACGTCAAAGGTGCCGCCGCCTAAGTCAAACACGAGGATGAGTTCACTCTGACGGCGATCGAGACCATAGGCCAGGGAAGCAGCGGTTGGTTCATTCAGGATCCGTTTGACATCCAAGCCTGCAATCCGTCCCGCATCTCGGGTGGCCTGCCGTTGGGAATCGTTAAAGTAAGCTGGCACGGTAATGACCGCGCCTGTGACGGGTTCCCCCAGGTAACGACTGGCTTCTTCGGCTAATTTGCGCAGCACCTGGGCCGAAACTTCTTCCGGGGCAAAGTCGCGATCGAGGCGAGGACAGCGAATTTTAATATTGCCCTTGTCATCCCGCCGTACCGTGTAGGGCACCTGTTTATCTTCAGCCGTCAGTTCCCCATGCTTGCGCCCAATGAAGCGTTTGACGTTATAAAACGTGTTCTGCGGATCCAAGACTGCTTGTCGCCGCGCCAGTTGCCCCACCAGCCGTTCCCCATCCTTGCTGATGCCCACCACCGAGGGAGTTGTCCGCATCCCTTCCACGTTGGCAATGACAACGGGCTTGCCGCCTTCCATCACGGCTACGACTGAGTTGGTGGTGCCCAGGTCGATTCCAACGACTCTTCCCATGGGTTGCGATACTCCTAGCGCCTTGCTACATCTTGGTTGAGAACCCACTAGAGCACCTGGTATGAGAATCCTGCTGTAGGTGCAGATGATCCTCTATGAGGGTTGCTTGGGGTTTTCTGGATTCCATTGTACCGTGCCACCCCCAGATAGCATGATGTCCCATAGGTTGGATCAGAATGCCAGGTGGGATGAGACCAGGGACGATCGGCTTACATTCCAAGATTCTACGCTAGCCCCTGCTATCCGGTGGATTTTCGGCGATCGGGCTTGAGGGAGGGTTTTGCTAGGGAGTGCCTCATGCGATGTTTGTAAGATGGGTACAATGGATCTGTGGTTTCCGTTGAGGTCGGTCCATGCTCCCTACCGATTTAACCTTGCCTTCGCCCCAGTTCCCGTTTGCTGAGCCACTGCCTAGCAGTGATGAGTTGCCCTGTTCCGACGACACGCCTGTGGATAATGAAGATCAAAATTTTGTTCCCAATTTATTGCTGTTTCTGTTAGAGCACTATTGGAAGCAGCGACAGGATTGGTTCTTCGCGGTGGATATGGGGGTTTACCATACGACGGGTGCCAGTCCTAGAATTCCGATCATTCCGGATGGATTGCTCAGTTTGGGGGTGGCTCGGCGCAAACCCAGTGGATCACGCAACAGTTACGTTCTTTGGGAAGAAGCGTATATTCCCCCCATTTGGGTTTTGGAAATGGTTTCCCACACACCGGGCGGCGAATACACCGAGAAGTTAGAACGCTATGCCAAGTTAGGGGTGCTGTATTACGTGATTTATAATCCTCGCTACTGGCAACGGGATGGTCATGCACCGTTAGAAATCTACAAACGGGTGGAGGGAACTTACCAACTGCAGTCTGGTGAACCCTATTGGATGCCGGAGATTGGTTTGGGTATTGGACGGTGCATGTTACCAGCAGATCCCTTAGAAAGAGAGGTTTTGAGTTGGTTTGATGAGCAGGGCGATCGCTATCTCAACCCAGAGGAACAAGCCCAAGCCCAGGTAGAACAAGCCCAAGCCCAAGTGGAACAGGAACAGCAAAAACGACAGCAACTTGAGGCTTATCTTCGATCGCTGGGAGTTGACCCCAATCAATTGCCAGAATAAGTCATCCCAGCTTCTTTGAGTTCGCTCAGTCCCTATTTTTTGGAAAGGCGGTGTAGCCAAATGTAGTCTGAGCCTTCTGGAGAACATTTGCTTTGAATCAGCCGATTGGAATAGTGGAGATTCTTGCCAAAACCGCCCTGAAGATAACCGCTGGAAGTCCATTCGCCATAGGGATCGTTGACGTAAAAGCCATTGCGATCGTAGCCACGTAGGACAATGATATGCCCAAAGCTAGTGAAGTAGCCATGGATAATACAGGGTTTGCCCTCTGCGATCGCTTTACGAATGTCAAACAAACTGCCGCGTGTCGTAAATTCATTCCGCAAACCGTAAGCTTCTGACATCACTTCCAAATCTTCAGGGTCGTGACGGCTGAGATCATTGGCATCCATATAGCGATACAGTTCATCTTCAAATTGCATAGCGGCAGTGCGTTGCGGAATCTGAAAATATTGCATCACCATGGCAAAACAGGTGACGTTACAAGCTCCTTGGGGATTGAGTGCATTATTTAACTGGGTTTTGTGGGGAATATTTAGGAGCTTTTCTGTGGGCAGTCGTCCAAATTGGGGCAGCGATCGCGTCGGGTTGGGAGAGACCTTGGGGGGTTGCCCTTTGCGATTGAGGAGTTCGATGTGGGGGGTGAAAACGTACCAGGTATTGCGGGGCGGAGTTCCCAAAAATTTGTCGATCAGGGCAACTTTCCAATGAAATTTACCCGCTGGCTTCCAGGAATGGACCTCAAAGGTGGTTCCGGCGGAAACTGCCACTTTATCCTGAGGCGCAATTTTAGAAGAATCGAGGGTGAACTGCTTAAAAAATGTATTTTGTTTAATCCGGAGTTTCATAGACCCATTCCCCCTAACTCAATTGCCAATAGCGATAAGCGGCTGTAGCCATTGTAACCACTCCTGCCAAAATGGATTGCTCATCCGCTTCAAATTGGGGGTGGTGCAGGGGGTGATTGATGCGATCGGCAAAGCCCACGCCTAACCGGAACATCGCACCGGGAGCCGATCGCAGGTAAACAGCAAAGTCTTCTGCTCCCAGGGAAGGTTCATGGATCAGTTGCATCGCTTGGCTGCCTAGGGCTTCTTCCGTCGCCGCCGCCAGCAAATCAGTCAGACCTGCATCATTCTGCACCGAGGGGACTCCACGACGATAGTTGAGATGATATTTTGCTCCATAGGCGGAACAGACATTGGTGACGATTTGTTCAATCCAACTGGGGAGTTGTTCATGGGTGTCGGGATGGAGCGATCGCACGGTGCCCAGTAAACGCACTTGATCGGCAATGATGTTGGGTGCATGACCGCCACTAATTTGTCCAAAGGTGAGCACCACGGGGCGGAGGGGATTTTGGGTCCGGGCGATCGCCTGTTGCAATGCGGTCACCACCTGCGCAGCAATCCAAATCGCATCAATGGCTTCGTGGGGTCTGGCTCCATGCCCAGATTCGCCTACGATCGTAATTTCCAAATCATCCGCCGCTGCCGTCAGGGCCCCATAACGAATGCCAATTTTACCCGCTGGGATAGAGGGAAATACATGCAAAGACAAAATGTTATCCACGGCATCCATGGCCCCATCTTTGACCATCCACTCCGCCCCTTGCGCAATTTCCTCAGCGGGTTGAAACAGGAAGCGTATATTCCCCGGCAGATCCCCCAACTCCGCCAGCACCATGGCGGTGCCTAAGCCCACCGTTGTATGAATATCATGACCGCAGGCGTGCATAATGCCGGGATTGCGTGACGCAAATTCTATTTCAGTGCGTTCTTGAATGGGTAGAGCATCCATATCGGCGCGAATTGCCAAGAGACGAGGACTTTGTCCATTTCCCCGCAGGGTGCCCACCACTCCCACGCGCCCCACCCCTTCCCGCACCTGTAACCCTGAGGATGAGAGCACGCCAGCAACATAGGCAGCGGTTTGATGTTCTTGACCACTCAGTTCAGGGTGGCTGTGGAGGTGGCGGCGAATCTCGATCAAGCGGGGAGCTAGTTTGCTAGCAATGGCTTGGATGCGATCGCAGGCAGAGAGGGACAGGTCAGTGCAGGGCGCTTCAGAGGTTGGCAAGTCAGAGGTTGGCAAGTCAGAGGTTGGCATATCAGACGGTTGCATTGCGTGGTGGAGATAGTGAGGAGAGAGCGTTTACGCCCCAATCAACCGCTTATTCCACAGCCCAAACTGCCTAAATCCCCCCTGATCAGATGACTTAAAACCATTTTGGTTTCATTTCCTTAAGCAGGGAGGGTCGGGAGATCGGAACTGTCACGTGAGTGGCTGGCTTGGGAATAGGATTTCCTGATCATACCGAACGGTTAGGGGTTTGCATCGCATGACAGTTTCTTTTCCCAGAAGAGGGCATTTCCCATCGCCGGATCGAGTTGGAAACCGCTAAACCCTGAGGATTGGTAGGCTGCTTGGGCGATCGCATTGCCTTCCAAGACTTCCAAGGTGAGTTTGCAACATCCAAGGCGACGGGCGATCGTTTCAGCTTGCTGGAGTAGTTTTTTTGAGAGACCTTGCCCTCGGTAGGGCTGAGAGACGACGATATCATGAATATTCAGCAACGGCTGGCAAGCAAAGGTGGAAAACCCTTCAAAGCAAATGGCGAGTCCGGCGGCTTCTCCCTGCACAAAGGCAAGAATAATGTAAACATCCGATCGCTGGGCGAGGGTCTTGGGTAAATTTTGTTTCACGAATTCGGACAGCCCTTGACCACCTCCCATGGGATCGCGGGCATATTCATCCAGCAAGGTGAGGATGGCTTGGGCATGGTTGGGGTGCTTGGGGTCAGCTTCCAGGATTTCCAGCATCGGAGGAGCGTGCAATGATAGGAATAGATTGACTCTAGCCTAGAACATTTCGGGGTGAGGATTGTGATGAGCATTGTGGTATTTGGCAGCTTGAATATGGATTTGGTCACCTGCACCGATCGCTTGCCCCACCCTGGAGAAACGTTGATGGGACAGCAGTTTTTCACCACCCCCGGCGGCAAGGGCGCAAATCAAGCGGTGGCGGCTGCCAAGTTGGGGGTGCCCACGGTGCTGATTGGGCGGGTGGGGAATGATGGGTTTGGCACAGAACTCTTAACAGGGTTGCGATCGCAGCAGATTCAAATTGATGATATTGGTATCGATTCTAGTACCCATACCGGAGTAGCGATTATCAATGTGGCAGACAATGGCGAGAATCAAATTATTGGGGTTGCCGGAGCAAATGGCAGGTTAGACGAAAGCGATATTGCTAAATTACAAGTGCATCTCCCACGGACCAAGCTGCTGCTGTTGCAATTAGAAGTCAATCTATCGGCAATTCGCTTAGCGATTCAAACCGCCCATCAAGCTGGTATTCCCATTATCCTGGATCCCGCCCCCGTGCCCACCGAGGCGATCGCTGATCTCTATCCATTGGTTGATATTCTGGTACCCAATGAAGTGGAGGCAGGACAGTTGGTGGGGTTTCCGGTACAGGATGTTCAAACCGCTGCCCAGGCGGCTCAACGGTTGCGATCGCAAGGGGCAAAAACCATTGTGATTAAGTTAGGTGCTCAGGGTGCCTATTGTTTACCGAACCCTGGTTTACCGGGCCCTGGTTTACCGGAGAGGGGGGAGGCGTTTTTTGTACCTGCTTTTAGGGTCGAGGCGATCGATACCGTGGCGGCGGGGGATGCTTTTGCAGGGGGACTGGCGGTGGCGCTGGTGGAGGGGCGATCGTTGCCGGAAGCGATCCGATGGGGCTGTGCTGCAGGGGCCTTAGCGACAACTCAAGTGGGGGCGCAGGTGGCGATGAGCGATCGCTCCACGTTCAACCAATTTTTGACCCAACATGCGAAAATTGATCCTTCCAACCCCAATTGATGGTTGATTTTAGCCCGTTTGCCGTCGTCCTGTTCTTTGCCACCCCCAGCCCTATGAACATTCTCTGGCTCCTGCTCAAAGCTTCTGCCCGCAACGTGGCGATCGCCATTCTGGTGGGTCTGATCAGTGGGGCTTGTAGTGCCCAACTCATTGCTTTGATTAATGGGGCGATCGCCGGAAAGCCAATTTCTCTGCCCTACTTTGTTGGCATTACTCTGTTTTCTTTGCTGACGACGGTCTTTTCCCAATTTCTGCTGATCCGTCTGGCTCAGGATGCTATCTATAATCTCCGTCTCCGTCTTAGCCGTGCTATTCTGACGACTCCACTGCGTCAACTGGAAGAATTGGGAGCCAGCCGTCTGCTTGCCACCCTGACGGAAGATGTGCAGTCGATCGCGGATACGATTTTTGCGATTCCGTTCCTATGCATTGATCTGGCAATTATTCTCTGTTGCATGATCTATCTGGGGCTGCAATCGGTACCAGTTTTTCTGGGGCTGTTGGCGTTTATGGTCTTTTCCATTACCACGGTGCAATATTTCCTGGGGCGCGCCCGCAAGTATCTCAAACGGGCACGTAATGAAAATGACATGTTGTTCAAACATTTTCGGACGCTGACGGATGGCATTAAGGAACTGAAACTAAATCAGCAACGGCGACAGGCTTTTTTTGAGCAGGATTTATCTGTGAGTGCCAATCGATCGCGTCATTATAATGTGAGTGCTTTGACGTTATTTTCGTTTGCAATGGGTTGGGGCAATCTTCTATTTTTTATCATTATTGGTTGTATTCTATTTTTGTTACCGAATTTAGTGACGGTTTCGCCTAGTACGCTAGCATCGTTTATTTTAACGTTGACGTTTTTGATGCTACCGTTTCGGAATTTATTGGAACGGCTGCCGATTCTCTTTAAGGCGAATGTGTCGCTGGCAAAGGTGCAATATATGGGACTGACGCTGGAAACCAATCCTGAATACGCCAATGCGATCGGGATCAATCCAGGAGCGATCAAGCCGGATCGGATTACATTGCACAATATTCATCACACCTACAAAACCAATCGCGATGAAATGCCTTTTTCGATTACGATCCCTCATCTGACGATTCCAGCAGGGCAATTGTTATTTATTGTGGGGGGCAACGGTAGTGGTAAATCGACGTTGGCTAAACTGTTAACAGGTCTGTATTATCCTGAATCTGGCGAATTGCTCTATGGAGAGGAGAGGATTACGCCCGATCGCTTGACAGCCTATCGAGAAAATTTTTCCGTCGTGTTTGCTGATTTTCATTTGTTCGATCGTATCGTCAGTCCCCATGCCCACAGCTTGGATCATCTCGATCGCCATGCTCAGGATTATTTAGAAAAATTGCAAATTGCCCACAAGGTGCAAGTTCAGGAAGGGCTACTCACCACCACAGCGCTTTCTACGGGGCAGCGGAAACGGTTGGCACTGCTGCACGCCTATCTGGAAGATCGTCCGATTTATTTGTTTGATGAATGGGCCTCTGACCAAGACCCCATCTTTCGGGATCTGTTCTACAATCACATTCTCTTTGATCTCAAACAACGGGGTAAAACGGTTCTGGTCATTAGCCACGACGATCGCTATTTTCACCTGGGCGATCGCATTCTCAAACTAGACTACGGTCAAATCGAATCCGATCGATCTCCTGGAACCTAGTGGTTAGTCAATCTTGCTTTGAGGGATAAATTGTGGGAGGGGGGGAGGGGGAGAGGGGGGGACAGTCACTCCTTGGGGCCCGACTTCTTCAGCTTGTATCCATCATTTCAGGCGTTACAATCCACTAGGCTGGATACAGCAATCACGCAACTGGGATAAAATTTGAGGTGAAATTGGGTTCAAGGTACATTCGACAACCCAACTTCCAAAATTCCTGTCAAGCAAAATAGCACCGCCCACAATAAAATCGCCCACTTAAAATGAGAGGTGGCATTCTCAAGATGTTTCAATTTATAGCAAATAATTAATGAGAGATTGGCGATCGCGTAGGAGATTTCTAATTCTAATTGATCTTCGTCAATGTGGGATAAGCGTGTTGCATAGGCTTCTAAGGAATGCTGTTGAAT
>JAYKGX010000223.1:0-6611 GCA_035285565.1 Synechococcales cyanobacterium | reverse complement strand
CCAAAACTATCATGATTTTATGAGGAATGTTGAAAATGACGATCGCCCCTCATTCTAAAATCTGAAATCTGAAATCTGAAATCCGAAATTGATTTGTTTGTTGGCGGGGGTTTGGGCGCGGGATGCGCGCCCCTACGGGGTTATCGTTCTTACAACAAAGATTTGGTGCAAACGCTCATGACGGTGCCTTCGGGTAAATTCAGCTTTTGCGTTTGCGTTTCGTTCCAAGGACTGGGACGACTCCATTCATGGGTTTCGGCAAATCCACGCACGTGTAAGTTGTTGATCGTGGCTTGCACGTCTTTGGGTTTGCCAATTAGCCACACTTGAATGGGATCACGATCGGTTCCCCCGGTTTCAATTTTTCTGGCAGCAGAATGCCCCGATCGCCCTCTGTATGAGCGATCGCCTATTAATTTCGTCATGAAACAACCTCCAACAGACTTTGGCTTTGGTTTACAGGAAACCAAAAACCTGGCCATCCTGCCTCTTGATGTGTTAGGTGGTGACAAGCAGGATGCCCGGAAATGTTAAAATCTCCAAAGCCTTTGCGTTGCCGTGTACAACGGAGAGGTTAGTCACTCAGGGTTGCTGGTAACAGCCTTGGGTGACGTGAATGAACCAGATTCCTGGGGTTGGGCTAGCACGGAGCTTGTGGGCGATCCGCTAGCTTAGCAACGAAGAATAAAACATTTTACTGGGTAAGTCAACTGGTTATTTAGATGTTTTTGGTAGAATAATTGGGGAGTGGGGGTGCGATCGATTTTGGATGTTGGATGGGGAAAGAGGCGATCGCATTTCTTAACCAACACAAAATAGAGCGTTTGAGATAATGCAACTAGGATTATTGAAAGGGCGATCGCCGACCGCCAATTCTTATGACTCAAACTATACATAGGGCGATCGTGTTAAGGGATTCAATTCCAGTTTCAATGTGCTTCCTGATCTGTAATTCTTTAAGATCACATCCATACTCATATACAATTGCTACTATTGAAATAATTTGTGCAAATCCTATCGTAAACTTAAGTTGACGCGAGTTCGGATGGCCCATATTAGGGTGATGCTATGGTGAAACGGTTCCAATTACCTGCTTTCCAACAGCAACATGGGTTCCAAAGGGCGATGACCCATCGTTCCTATGCTAATGAACAAGGGACAGGTGCCCCAGATAACGACCGGCTGGAATTCTTGGGGGATGCTGTCTTAAATTTCCTTTGTGGCGAATTTCTCTACCAGCGCTATCCCGACTTGCCCGAAGGCAAACTGACGATCGCTCGATCGGCTCTGATTGAAGAAAAACAATTGGCCCAATTTGCGATCGCCCTCAACCTTGGTCAATATCTCCGCCTAGGAAAAGGAGCAGAAAACGATCGGGCACGCACGAATGCCTATGTGCTTAGTTGTACCTTTGAAGCTTTGATCGGAGCTTATTACCTGGATACAGGGTCGGATATGGTAAAAGTGAGAGATTACCTAACCCCCTTTCTGGAAGGAGTGGTGGAGCAGGTGCTGCAGCAGAGCCAGCAAGCCAACTATAAGAGCGAATTGCAACATTGGGCTAACGTTCACCACCAGGAAAATCCCGACTATACCGTCGTTGGAGCGCGGGGTCCCGATCACAACAAGGAATTCATTGTAGAAGTCTCCATTTTGGGCAAAAAGTATGGTATCGGCATGGGACGCACGAAACAAGCGGCTCAAAAGGAAGCTGCTAAGAATGCCCTGGAAAGGTTAGCTGGAGAAGGTCAACTGAAGACCAGCACGCAGTAGAATGGACTCGTTACAGTTGTTAATAGGTTTTCTGATCAAGTTTTATGGCGAAGCAGCGCGTTCTATCTGGCGTTCAACCAACGGGCAATCTCCACCTGGGCAACTACTTGGGGGCGATCAAAACCTGGGTAGACGGTCAGAGCCAATATGACAACTTCTTTTGTGTCGTCGATCTGCACGCCATCACCGTGCCCCACACCCCGGCCACCCTCGCAGACGACAGCTACAAAATTGCTGCCCTGTACCTTGCCAGTGGCATCGATCTCCAGTGTTCGACCATCTTCATTCAATCCCATGTGCCCGCCCATAGCGAACTGGCTTGGCTACTCAACTGCATTACCCCGTTGAATTGGCTAGAACGCATGATTCAGTTCAAAGAAAAAGCCATGAAACAGGGCGAAGATGTCAGTGTGGGACTGCTAGATTACCCCGTTCTCATGGCGGCGGATATTCTCCTCTACGAAGCCGATCAAGTCCCCGTGGGGGAAGACCAAAAGCAACACTTGGAACTGACCCGCGATATCGCCAATCGCTTTAATCACCTGTTTGGCAAAGACCAACCCATTTTGAAATCGCCCAATCCCCTGATTCGTAAAGAAGGTGCAAGGGTGATGAGTTTGGCAGATGGTACGAAAAAAATGTCTAAGTCGGATCCATCAGATCTGAGTCGTTTAAACCTGTTGGATTCTCCCGAGACGATCGCCCAAAAGATCAAAAAATGCAAAACCGATCCAGTGCGGGGGCTGGAATTTGATAACCCCGATCGCCCGGAATGCCATAACCTGCTGACCCTCTACCTGCTGCTATCTGGCAAAGAGAAAGCCACCGTGGTAGAAGAATGTCGGGACATGGGGTGGGGACAATTTAAACCACTTCTGACTGAAACGGCGATCGCGGCTCTAGCGCCCATTCAGGAAAAATACCAGGTGATTATGGACGATCGGGGCTATCTGGAATCGGTGCTGCGCGAGGGTAAAGAGAAAGCCAATGCGGTGGCAGAAATGACCTTAGCCAAAGTGAAACAAGCGCTAGGGTATTCTATGCCGCTTTAGCTGACTTTTTCGGTTTGAAGTCCCCTGACGAAGGGGGATTGAGGAGGATCGAGAGATTGACGGGAATCAAGTTTCGTCAATCTAACGTCAATCAGGACTTGAAGGGACTCGGGGGAAAACGATCGTATCCTGCATGAGGTCTTAAAGTTCTGGTGAAGCTTTGTAGAAAGAGTTGCCATTATTTGCAAGCTTCACCGTAATCTATTGTTGAGTAGAATCCCGGATTGTCGGGGGCGCTTGCTGAGACAGTTCCGATTAGCAAACCCTTTTATCCTTGAGTTCCATGCAATACAGCCATCAACCTCTGACCCAGTTCCGTCAAGCAATTCAATCGGGTGAATTTTTAGTGACTGCTGAAGTGGCACCGCCCAAAGGCACCAATCCAGCCCACATGATTCAGATGGCAGAATTGCTGAAACACCGGGTTCATGCCGTCAATATTACCGATGGTAGCCGAGCAGTGATGCGGATGTCATCGTTGGTATCGGCGCTGTTGTTGCTGGAGCGGGGAATTGAGCCAGTCTATCAAGTTGCCTGTCGCGATCGCAATGCCATTGGTCTACAGGCAGATCTGCTGGGGGCTCATGCCTTGGGAATTCGCAATGTGTTGGCACTAACGGGCGATCCGGTGAAAGCAGGCGATCATCCTAATGCCCGTCCGGTCTTTGATCTAGAGTCCGTGCGGTTGCTGCAAATGATCAAAAAAATGAATTCTGGCTTTGATTGGACTGATCACGCCCTCACCGATGGAGCCACCGATCTTTGTGTGGGTGCCGCAGTCGATCCACAATGTCCCAGTTGGTCTGGTTTAAAGAGTCGGTTTAACCGCAAGGTGGCAGCGGGGGCAGATTTTTTCCAAAGCCAGTTGATTTCCGACTTCGATCGCCTAGAGAAATTCATGGTGGAACTGGGTCGTCCGGCGGGCAAGCCAATTTTAGCAGGAATTTTTCTCCTCAAGTCTGCCAAGAATGCCCGTTTTATTAACCGAGCTGTGCCGGGTGTGTATATCCCAGATTCGATTATCGATCGCCTAGAACAAGCAGCCAATCCCTTAGAGGAAGGCATTACGATCGCGGCTGAACAGGTCAAACTGGCGCAACAAATTTGCCAAGGCGTGCATTTGATGGCAGTCAAACGGGAAGATTTGATTCCCCAAATTTTAGATCGTGCCGGAATTCCCGCCCTGACTAAACCAATTGCGATCGCCCGATCGTAAAAACCGTAAATCCAGAGGGGCTTGCATTCCACGCCCGGAAAACCAATCCCTATTGGGCGAGGCTGACCTTGGGGCTGGTAAATCTGGCATTTAATGGGGCTGGATGACAACCTAAGGGGATCGGGGTTCCTAAAGCGACCGTCTGAGCATGATTCAACAGGGCGATCGTGCCTTGAGCATCCCTGTGCAGTCTAGTTGCTTCAACGAGAACAGCCTGAGAGTGGGCGGCGGCTGGAAGCCCTGCTTTTTCCACTGGAGCTGATTTTGCTCCCGATTCAAAATTGGCGGGCAGGCTGCGTAAATCAATCCAGGAAGCGGCGCGGGTTATTGCCTGAGCAGGATCGACCAGTATTCCGCCGCGTCCAGTCATGACAAAACTGCTGCCTTGTTTGGCGCTACAGCGATCGCTAACTTTTTGGCTGGCATCCCCCAAATCGGTAGGAAGTTCGGTTAAGCTGGAATTGGGGTCAGTTTCAATGTTATTGATGGTTACCTCTCCATTGATAGCAAATTCTGAGCTGGCAGTGATGTCATTAGTAAGGTCGGTGCGGGGGGTGAGTGTATTGTGGAATGCTAGACCAATGAGGCCTTGGGTCGTGATGGTGATGTTGCCACCGTGACCAAGACCAGCATTGGCAATGATGTCACTGTTCTCTAAACCCAACAGGATAGGCGCATTGATATTAATGTTACCGCCGTTGCCTATTCTGCCAGCGTTGCTCAAAATGGTACTACCATGGCGTAGCACCAATGTTTCCGTAGCGAGGTTAATGTTGCCGCCTTCACCAGAATTGGTTGTGGCACTGATGGAGCCACCATTATCTAAACGTAAAGACTTAGCATTAATTGTGATTTTACCTGCATCCCCAATTCCCTGATTGCGCACAGTGACTAAACCTTGGTGATTGATCACAAGCGAGGGCGTATTGATGCTGACATTTCCGCCTTTGCCCACAGGAACCGCAGGAATTCCAAAAAAAGTCTGCCCAAACCGAGTAGGCGCATTCACAGCGGAACGGATTTGGCTAGGACCACTTGCTCCAGTCATCTGACCTTGCACCGTGACAGATTCGGATGCATTAATCGTAATATTGCCAGCGGCTCCGCGACTCGAACTTGAACTCGTGACAACCCCACTATCACGCACCATTAAGGTACGCGTGTTGATGATTGCACTCCCTGCATCGCCAGAAATTAAACTCGCTGTTGATAAGGCAGTTGAACTCGCCAAATTATTGCCAATTACTTCGATTTGATCGGCATTGATGGTCAGGTCACCGCCACGCCCCTTAGTTTGGCTATATGTGACACTTCCGATCGCCGCCCCATTCGCCACCGTCAATTTGGAAGTGGAGACGGTCACATTACCCCCGTTACCATCCCCCACGGTCGTAGATGAAATTCCGCTAAAGCTGGCTGGATGCAGATCACGCACGACAACTGCATCTGATACTTGGATCAATAAGTTGCCCCCTTGCCCCTTCCCAAAAGTACGGTTGACAATACCTGCCCCATTTAGGATCGTCAACTGACGCGCATTCACCGTCGTATCTTGGCTAGCTCCATCTCCCAACGTTTCAGTAAACAGACCACTGCGGATTGTTTGACTGGCTAAATAGCCATCGATCGTCAAGGTATCTTTGGCATCAACGTGAATCCGTCCCCCCGCTTGCGCACCTTGATTTTGGGCAAGGAGCAAGGAAGCATTTTTGAGACTGACCTGATGACCTTGCACTTGAATGGAGCCTGCAGGACTCCCACTCACATCGAGCAATGACTTCTGCGAAAGTTGGATATTGCCGAAATGATTCAGGTTCGCATCATCCAGAATCAGCCCTGTTGGAGCAGTCGTTAACTTAACGGTACCGACCTGTTTCACACTGCCCAATTCAACTCGCCCACCCCCAGCGATCAACATTCCACCTTGCAGATTAATATCACCACCGACCAAAGCCAGTGTCTGACCCGTTGCAACTCTTAATCCACCTGTGTTAGCGCTGCGATTAATTGATCCGAGTTCAACATTGGTGCTGCGTAATTGATGCCCATTACCTTGAACGGCTATCGCGCCTGGATTCTGCCCCATTTGCAATCCTACAGGCACACTCATCGTCAATAAAGGTGGATTAGTTGGATGGGTTGCACTAAACTGCATCCCATCCGAAAACTGGATCGCTTGCGCTGTTGTCCCAACAAAAGAACCCCCCAAATTTAACGAAGCCTTCGGTCCAAACAAAATACCATTGGGATTGAGAAGAAATAAATTGGCATTGCCTGCTGCACTCAAACGACCATCAATATTGGAAACGCTCGCACCCGTCACTCGTGCAAAAATGTTCTGCACATCCAGCGCATTGTTAAAGATCGCTGCGCCACCCGTTGGCACCGAGAATTCACTGAAACTATGAAATAAATTGCCGCCCGATCGCCCGCCTCCGGTGATGGTGAAGTCATTGAGCGATCGCGTCACTTGGGTATTAATGGTACCATCAGGAACCACCTGTTGCGCCTGTACCGAACCTATCCCACCCAACGTGAAACCCAACATTCCTAGGTAGAGCAGCGATCGA
>JAYKGX010000222.1:0-3749 GCA_035285565.1 Synechococcales cyanobacterium | reverse complement strand
GTTGGGCTGGAATGATGAGAGGGAGGGGGGGAGGGAGAGGGGGGGAGGGGGGGAAGGATTTTCTCTAAGGTTAGGTCTACAATTCTGTTACCTTCCTCCGTGATCTCCGTACAATGAGGGTCAAAGGTTGAGTGGTCTGAAAATGATTGGTGCGTATTATTGTGGTGCGTAAAGGAGTGCAGCATGGGTGGGCAAGATCGTCTTCGGCAGCATTATGGGCAACTCTCTTGGGGGGTATTGGGGGTTTTAGTGAATCCTTGGGTTGCGACTCCGATCGCGATTGTGGCTAGCTTTGCCATCGCTTCTCCCGGTTGGGCTTTGCGGACTCAGGACTATACGGCGAATCAATTTCTCTCGGTTTTGAATGGGCTGGGCTACCCTGTTGCAAATGACAGTCGGTTGAGCGATCCTAGGGTGGAACAGGCAATCCGTGATTTTCAATTGCAGAATGATTTAGCCGTTGATGGTATTGCGGGCGCACAAACTCAGGATAGAGCGGCGGCGATCGTTAAAGCATTGCAACTGCAACTGAATACAACCCTCAAACTCAATCCTCCCTTACCAGGCAGCCAATTCTACGGCACCCAAACTGAGCAAGCCATCCGATTATTTCAAGAGCGCAACCGTTTGCCCATTACGGGTATCGCTTCTCTGGAAGTGCGCCAGAAATTAGGGGCGGCTGCCAATGCTCCCGTGCCGGAAACCCCTCCCACGAAACCCAGTTCTCCGGTGAAATCCCCTGAACTGAAAAAGCCGGAACCGAAAAAGCCTGACTCGACTCCAGAACCCGCTAAGCTCGATCGTTCCTTTGGCAAAAAGTATACAGCTCCCGATTTTCGAGCGATTCTGCTGGGGCTTGGTTATGACATTAATCCCAATAAGCCTTTAAGTGATGCGCCTGCGATCGCGGCTATTCAGGACTTTCAAAAACTCTATGGCTTGCCAAAAACTGGAGTGGCAAACCAAGCAACCCAGGAAAAGGCGGAGTTGATCCTGCGGAATTTGCAACATAATCTGCGGTTGGTGGTGAAAGACAACGAAGTCAAAATGACTCAACGGTACGATGAAGCCACCCAAGCAGCCGTGCGCCAATTTCAGAAACAAATTCAAGTGCGATCGGACGGGATTGCCACTCTATCGGTGCGAAAACGGTTAGATGCCGAAGCCAAGCGATCGCGGTAATAACGGGTGGCAAAGTTATTCTCACGACAGATCCAGAATCGCCGTTATGCTAGGGTCATAAGTAGATCGCGGTCTTAATGAAAAGAGCGATCTGTCCCTCACTCGGAAGTCCTTCATGTCCCAACCGATCGCCCAGTCCACGCAATCCGTCAAGTATCGATTTCAACTTCAAGCCCAAACCAAAGTGGGTGAATCGATTGGCATCGTCGGTTCTGCACCAGAACTAGGCGGATGGGATATCACGCGCTATATTCCCCTGCGAACTAGTGGCGATCGCTATCCCTTGTGGTGGACAGACAGGGAAATTACACTGCCAACCCATGCGATCGATGGACAGGTACAGCAGATAGAGTACAAGTACGTCTACATTGATGCAAAGGGGATTGCCTCCTGGGAAGCTTGGGGTTGGAACCGTTGGTTGCCTGTTGAATCGGCTGGGCAACTGGTGGGACAAGCCGGAACGCATGGCTCCCCCACGATCGTTGTAGATGATGGTGCATTTGGCTATTTGCAACCCTATCCCTTCGGCTACCTGGAAACTGCAGAGGCTGAAACCACTCAGTCCGACAATCCTGATGGGTTGAAGGTTGTGGTCATTGGCAGTTCTGTTGCGTTAGGGCACCGGGCTTGGCTGCTGGAAGGCTGGGCAGCAAGGCTGGGCAAAACTCTCCAACAAAAATATGGGCATCAGTTGGTCAATGTTTCCGAAGTTGGAGCCAATGTGGGGCAGACGATCGCCCGCTTTCCTACTGTGGTGGTTCCAGAAAAGCCGGATATTGTCATTATTGCTCTGTCCTTGGGGAATGAGGGATTAGCCCATTGTCGTCCCCAGGATCGGCGTGTGGTGCAACGGCGCTTTGAAAGCGGACTGCAGCAACTGATCAAAATGACCCGTCAGTTGGGTGCTTTACCGATGCTGGGAGCCGTCTACCCCCATGGAGACTATCAATCAGAACACCATGCCCTCTTGCAGGATACCCATCGCCGCATGATGAGTTGGGACGTGCCCGTGCTGAATTGGTTAGAAGCCTTGAATGATGGCAAAGGCGCTTGGAAGCCTAGTTCTTCCTTTGATCCAGCCCATCCCAACCATCTAGGACATCAGTTGATGTATGAGGCGATCGATCTCAGTCTATTTAACCTCACCCAGGAAGATATTCAGCGATCGCTGCAACAGAGCCAACTGCGGGATGAAGTCCCCGTTTACGTTGATCCATCTGGCTTTCACATCTCTGCTAATTTGGAAGACAAACAACTGCGTATTATCAACGGTTCACCCTATCCCTATCAGATTGCCGCTTACTGGCAAGAATTGCAAACAGCACTCCAAAGCAATGCCAAGTTAATTCCTGGCATCTACATTGCTAGAAATGCTAAACCGGGGATTCTTCCCTACTTTACGGTATCGGAAGAGGGAGCGATCGAAACGCTAGTAGAAATTCCAGCAGGTACAAACTTACAATACAGTAGCGTCTTTGATTTATTCTCACCGGGCAATTCGCAGCTCCTGTTCTATGACGGACATTTGGGCATTCTCAAAGCCGATGAACAACATGTATGGATTATCAACGAGGCCTATCAAGCCTACAATGTGCATCCCATGTGGCGAGAAGTGCGGAATGTGCTGAAAGCCATGCCTGCTGGAGTCTATGAAGATCCGCTGTTTCCCGAAGAACCCTTCCGCACGATGATGATTGGTCCAGATGGGCTAGAAAGTCGGGTAAAAGTTCCCGCCCGATCCGCCGTCATGCTGCAATACTGTTGTGCATTGAACGATATTAGCCGAGTTGCCATTCTTCCCCTGGGCGATCGCTGTGCTGCGCGCATGATGCTCTACAAGATGGAATATGATGGACCGGCTTTCCCCTTTGATCTGACCCGAACCACTCAAATTTCTGACATTGCCGACATCATTGATACAGGTTTTGATGAGATGTGGCAGCCAGAGTTGCTCCACTATGACAGCTACATTCGGCGAATTTATCATCTTAAATGGTCGGGGTTATCCTTTGCCCATGAGGTTGAAGATTCTGACGATCCAGTGCGGGATATGAGACCTGTCTTTGCCAGGATGAAGCAGCGGTATAGTGCCCGTGCTAACCGATTTTGGTATACGATTCAGCAAGCAGATGAATTACTGTTTGTCCGCACTGGCATTTGCGATCGCGCTGGCGTAGTGGATTTATTAGAAAAACTCACCAAACATTCCCAAGGGAAGCCCTTCCACCTTCTGCTACTGTCTCCTCAGGATTCTGCAGAATTTGACAACCTGCCCCAGGTATTACATCACAATGTTGAATTCAACCCGGATCTGATGTACGACAATTTGGAACATTGGATGTATTGCACCAACATCATGAAGGAAATCCTAGAGTCGATCGGCATTTCCAGCAAGAATCTATTCTGGTGTCCCCCCAATCCACCCCAGGTGTTGTTATAGGATGCGTTGAACGTCTTGCTGCTTCTATACTTGAGAGATAAGCGCTGTCACACGATCGCAATCCATCCCTGCCCTGTAGACGGACGGTATTCCGCGAAACAAGATAAAGATGGGATTTCGATCGCGG
>JAYKGX010000221.1:0-11400 GCA_035285565.1 Synechococcales cyanobacterium | reverse complement strand
CTGTTGGACAAGTTCATCGAGACTTTCCGTAACTTCAATTGAGGTGACACCAGCCATAATAGAGAGACTTTTAACAGCACTCTTTAGTCTACCCCCTATTTGCACCAACGCTCATTTAAATTGGTATGAGATACTATTCCGGAACGGCGCAGAACGGAGTCAGGAGATTCTATTTACGAGCAAGCCCTAAGCTTGGATCAGCTTTTGAATCGTGTGCCACCAGAGATTACGCCGTTGCAGATGTTGCCAATACCAATATTCACACCCCCAGAGAAGGACTGTGTCATAGCCGATCGCCGTTAGCTGAGATACGAGGTTCTGCATTCGTTTAGGGGTTGCACTGGGATATTCAGCTTTATCCATCGCCACTAATTTTTGGGGTTCCCAAGGTTCCGCTTGGGCTTCTGCAATCCAAGGTTCAATTTGATGATTTTTCAATTTTCTTTGCCATTGTTTTAACTGTTGCCAGAAAGATTCTAAAGGCTCTAGATAAGCGCCTGAATTGCCATTGGGCACTTTCGTATAGACATTAAATCCGATCGCATCCGCTGTGGTTAAACTAGCTTGGAAAGCGGGTTCATCTTCTTCCAGCTTGGGTTGGGGCAGGTGAATTGCATTGGTTAGGAGGATTTTTTGAGTTTGCCAGAGACGCGATCGCACGAGTTCCACTTCTTGCCAGACAAATTCTGGACTCAGAAAGCGCCCCCCTGCAATTTCCAATTGGGTAAAGGGTTCGTTTTCCACCTGCCAATAGCGAATCGCTGGGGCAAATCGCAGGCGATCGACCACCGTCTCCACCAACTGTAAGCTCAAATCTGCCACCGCCGGACTGCGCCGATCCAACGGTTCATTCCCAGATCCGGTTTCATAGCGATCGCTCACCCATTGGGGAAAGTGAAACTCAGGCCAGCGCGGAACTTTCATGCCAATCGCTAATACCACTTCAATCTTATGGTGATGACAGCGATCGAGTAACCAATCTAAGGTGGAGAAATTCCATTCATTTTGCTGCGGTTGCAGTTCATGCCAATAGGCACAAAGGCGAATGCGATCGAACCCAAGTTTACAAATTTCTGAAAAGGCTTTGCGAGAGTCCAGTTCCATGTAATAACACTGCAATTGACTGAAGGTAGTCCCCAAATGAGGCGGACGTTGCGGGGCGATCGGGTGCATGATCCTGCGGGACAGATGCGGGGCTGCTTGGGCCAAATGGGGCGAGCATAAACTGGAAGCCGTGAATAAACTGAGGCGGCGCGCAAACGTTCGGCGGGTCATACAACTCATCGATTCATCCCTAAACTCTGATGGCTTTATTTTATGGCTTGTCGAAGGAAATCTGAAGATTCCAAATTTGATGCTGCAACCGTTTGCCAATTCCCATAAAATTGATACACCCATGTCCAATGGTGCTTATTCCTCCCACGAGTTGCACAATGCCATGTCCGACCAACAGTTCAGCCTGTTTGATCTTGACCCGATCGACCCTTCCACCCCGGTAGCAACTCCAGCGACTCCTGCGGTTCCTAGCAATTTTGACCCAGCCGCGATTCCCACCGCTGCCAGCATTCCCATTCCCCGTGGTACCTATCATTCCATGGCAGCAATGAAAGCACACTGCGATCAATGCCAACGGTGTGACCTGGGCAGCACCCGCACCCATGCCGTCGTCAGTCGTGGCAATCCAGAAGCCATTTTGATGATTATTGGGGAAGGACCCGGTGAAAATGAGGACTTGACGGGTCAACCCTTTGTCGGCAAGGCAGGGCAATTGCTGGACAAGATTTTGGAATCCGTCCGGCTAACCGAGGAGGACGTATTCATCTGCAATATTGTCAAGTGCCGCCCACCGGGAAACCGCAAGCCCAGCCAGGATGAAATGGATGCCTGCCGTCCCTATTTGATGGAACAAATTCGCCTGGTTGATCCGAAGTTGATTCTTCTAGCGGGCGCTTCTGCGGTTCAAGGTCTCCTAGGGGATAAAACCGGGATTACCAAACTGCGGGGGCAGTGGCGCGAATGGGAAGGGCGGCTCTGTATGCCTGTGTTTCATCCTTCCTATTTACTGCGTAACCAATCCAAAGCCCAAGGCAGTCCAAAATGGTTGATGTGGCAAGATATTCAAACGGTTCGCAGTAAATTTGATGAATTGAAACAGACGATCGCTGACTTTTAAAGCGTTGAGCGTTCACAAGTCTGGTAGCGAGAGGGGGATCTGTAACTGCGCGGCTAAACTTTTGGCATGGTGAATAAACTGGGGCGCGATCGCAAGCTGCTTTAAAAGGGGCACCACCGTATTCAGCGTGGCAAAGAAATAGGCCCGTACCCGTTCAGGTCGGCGGCGATAGGCAACATTCACCTCAGTGGTCAAATCGTCTAGATAGACCGCCACTAACTCCCGGCGATTGGGGGGCAGATGCTCCAGAATTTGACTTAAGCCTTGAATGTCATGGGCGATCGCCGTAAAATCCACCCCCATTTTAAATGGGTTCACCAGTCCAACACTGTCGGTCGATCGCGCCGCTTCCTGGGGTGGAGTTTGACCTGCTGATGCATTGTCGCTTTCCGAACAGGTCGCTGCCGTAGAACGACTGTCCATACCGGGATTTGCAGGTGGCATCTTGGGAGCACTGTTCCCTGCCGATTGCAACGCTTCCTTGCCCTGATCCGTCAGGTAGGTACGTACAATCTGAAACTCCCGCGTGAAGTTGTCGTAGACCTTGGCGACTTTGAGATAGCCATCATCCGCCATCGTACTCAGGTAATAACTGAGAAGCTGCATGGAGGAACCCATGGCTTGGGCAATATCTTCGCCAGTCATATTCCCCTCCTCAATCACTTGCAGAATTTTAATCTGACGATCGTTCAGTGCCATGCAGCCTCCCTAACTCGAATGGGCTTTTAGTCCAGTGCCTTCAACAAGGCTTCTCCCATGGCTTTGCAGCCCACTACTTCCATGCCCTCCGAGGCAATATCGCCCGTGCGATAGCCCTGATCCAGAACTTGGTTCACTGCCGCTTCGATCGCTGCTGCTGCTGCTGGCTGGTTCAAGTCATAGCGTAACATCATTGCCGCGCTCAACACTTGAGCTAAGGGATTGGCCTTATCCTGACCTGCAATATCCGGCGCAGAACCATGGACTGGTTCATACATCCCAGGGCGGGTGGCACTCAGACTCGCTGAAGGCAACATGCCAATACTGCCTGTTAACATCGCTGCCGCATCGGACAAAATATCGCCAAAGAGATTACCCGTGACGATCGTGTCAAATTGGGTCGGATTGCGCACCAGTTGCATCGCAGCATTGTCTACATACAGGTGGGTCAATTCCACATCGGGATAGTCCGCTGCCAGTGCCGTAATGCGATCGCGCCAGAGTTGCGACACTTCCAAAACATTACATTTATCTACGGAACAGAGTTTCTTGCGGCGTTTCTGAGCCGTTTCAAACGCCACCCGACCAATGCGTTCAATTTCCGACTCGCTGTAGACCATGGTGTTGAAACCCCGTTTTTCCCCGGTTTCGGTTTCCACGATCCCCCGTGGCTGCCCGAAATAAATGCCTCCGGTCAACTCCCGCACCACCATGATATCGACCCCTTCCACCACCGATCGCTTCAGGCTAGAGGCATCAATCAATTGGGGCAAGATCGTTGCAGGGCGCAGGTTTGCAAAGAGGTTAAGTCCAGCCCGCAGTTTGAGCAATCCCGTTTCTGGGCGTAGGTGCCGAGGCAAGCTGTCCCACTTGTAACCGCCGATCGCCGCCAACAGAACCGAATCACTTTGCTGACAGACCTCTAACGTTTCACTAGGCAACGGTTCCCCCGTAGCATCGATCGCCGCACCGCCCAATAAGGCTTCCTTAAATTCAAAGCTGAGATCAAATTTTTCGCCAATGCGCTGAAGAACCTGAACCGTCACTGCCATGATTTCGGGCCCAATGCCATCACCAGGAAGCAGTGCAATGCGATAACTCTGTGCCATACCTGTTGCTCAACCCTAACCCTTCCATCAACGATCAAACCGCAGAAACTCAAGATCCCTGCGACCCCCTATCATATCCGATCGCTCAGCGTAAATTCCGCGTCGATTTTTTAGAGAGGAGTTTTTCCGGGGGAACCGAGGTCGTTGAGCTGTTGAAGTGCTCCTTGTCCAAAACCCAGCCTTCTGAAAGAGAACGGGGATCCTGCCAGCGATTCTTCGGAGGTTCAATCTCCCGCCAAAGCGTCACATGCTCACCCATTTCCACCAACAGGCATTCCACCCCTTGGGCTTGTTCGGCGCGGCAGCGTTCTAAGGCAACACTGTAAACTCGCTTGGAAAAGGATTCACCTTTATGAAAGAGGCGACCATCAATGCGTAGCCGCGACACCCCTCGATAGGGAATCCCTTTTTCTTCTAATTGGGCAGCTTGTAGCACCTTCATTCTTTTTTCTCCTTGGGCAGAGCACCACCGAGTCAGCACGATCGCTAGAAACTTGAAGATCTGATTTCTAACTATCTTGATTAGAGCACTTCTGCTACCGTTTGATATTTTTCCACCACGAAAGCAGCTTAAATCTTTATTCAACCCGGAAATCTTTATTCAACTAGAAGACTGCCGGAAGGAGAGTCCTTCTGAGAGTAATCTGGCAAAGCGACCTGGCAAAGTAGCCCGGAAGCTATCGACTTTTCAGGATTCCAGTCTAGAATGCCAACAAGTTTGAGAAGGGAGGAAAATCGATGGAGAACTGGCAAGCTTGGATGGCTGCCCTGACTTTCCTGGGGGTCATCTTCCTCGTCATGACGGAGTGGGTTCACATGACGATCGCCGCGATGTTAGGCGCCTTGTTGTTGGTTGTAACCAATATCATGACCCTGCCGGATGCGATGAACTATATTAGCCGCAGCCATGGCACCCTAGCGCTATTTTTTGGGGTCATGGTGCTGGTGCGAGCGTTTGAACCAACGAATATCTTCCAGTATCTGGGCACTCAGATGGTGATTTGGGCGAAGGGGAGGGGCGATCGCCTACTGCTGGCGATTGTTGGCATTACGACTCCCATCTGTGCTGTATTACCCAATGCCACGACCGTCATGCTGCTTGCGCCACTGATCCCACCCATTGCAGAGGAAGTGGGGGTGGATTTTATTCCCCTGTTAATTTTATTAGTATTTGTTGCTAATAGTGCTGGATTGTTAACTCTTGTGGGTGATCCTGCCACCTTCATCGTTGGAGATGCCATCAATTTAAGTTTTACCGATTACTTGCTGAGATTAAGCTTGGGAGGGGCGATCGCCGTTCTGACGGTCACAGCAACGCTGCCCTTTTTATTTCGGCGAATTTGGCAAAAAAAACTGTCTACCCTCGCCAATTTACCCCATCCCAAAATCAATCATCCTCGCGTATTAGCATTGGGTGGCGGCATTATTGCCTTTGTCCTATTATTCTTCGTCATTGGAGAGAGTTTACCGATCCCCGTCAACCCAGCGACCGTTGCTCTGATGGGTGCTGCCCTTGCCTTACTCTTAGCGCATCACAGTCGGATTGACAGTTTAAACCACATTTTGCGCGATGTAGACTGGAGCACCTTAATTTTCTTCATGTCTATTTTTGTGCTGATTGGAGGTCTAGAGAAAACCAATGTCATCGGTAGTTTATCGGGGTTGTTGGCGATCGTCTTGGGCACCAACATTCTGCTGGGTTCGATCGCCCTGCTCTTGATCGTTGGCATGATTTCCAGCGTGGTACCCAATATTCCGCTCGTAGTGGCAATGGTGCCTTTGCTCAAGCAATACCTGGTCACTGTCGGCATGATCACACCCGCGATCGCCAGTAGTGACTATCAGGGATCCTTTCCGCCGGAGGTGTTACCCCTGTTCTACGCCATGATGTATGGGGCAACTTTGGGCGGGAATGGCACCTTAGTGGGAGCTTCATCCAATATTGTCGCCGCCGGAATTGCTGAACAGCATGGCAAGCGCATGTCGTTTCAAAAATTTCTCCGCTATGGTTTACCGATCACAGCGTTGCAACTCATCACCGCAGCCCTTTACGTCCTCTTGCGGTTTTTCGTACTCGCCAATTAATTTCAACGTTTAAGCACCGACAAGACATAAAAAAACCCCAGGAGACAAGTCCTAGGGGCGCTGTCAGAGTGCATCTTACAATCACTGTCTTCCCTTCTGGATAAAAGGTTCCGGAAAAAAAAGCCCTTGGTTTTCACGGAACTTTTTTTGGGGCAATTTTTGTGAGCCATTACAGGGGCTTTTGGGTGGGAATGCCGATCGCACGGGGAAATCGCTCAGGAGTGGGAGCTAGCTTACGCAGGTAGAGACAGGTACGGATGCCTTGGCTGAGGGGAGTGGTAAAGCGATCGGTCAGTAAAATCTCGCCGCCCAACTGCCACACCGCTTCTTCCAAGGCGATCGCTTCTTCCGCCATCCATTGCCCGCGATAGAGAATCACAATCCCGCCCACTTTCACCAAGGGTAAGGCATATTCTGCACAGACCGTCGCACCGGCCACGGCTCGAATCGTTGCCACGTCATACTGTTGTCGATGGTTGGCATCATGCCCCATCTGCTCCACCCGATCGACATAGCCCAGCGTATTGTGAAGGTTTAAAGCGGAGGTCGTTTGGGTCAGAAAGGTGATCTTTTTACGGGTAGAGTCCAGCAGCGTCACCTGCCATTGGGGTCGAGCAATCGCGATCGGCACCCCTGGAAAGCCAGCCCCGGTACCAATGTCAATCAACCGCAGTTGGGGTTGAAACAGGGGGAGATGCCTAGCCGTCGCGCGCAAACCCGCTGGCTCAATTCCTCGTAGGGAATCCCAGAGATGCTTCTCCCAGAATTCCTGTGGATCCGTGATGCGAGTTAAGTTCAACTGTTGATTACCCAGCACAATTAGCCGATACAATCCATTCAACTGTTGCTGTTGCTCAGGCGTAGGTTGCCAACCGAGCGCTTGCCATTGCTCAGGATAGGCAGGCAACACAGATTCAGCAGACTGATCCATAGAATTTTCTCCCCTAGAATTTGCGCTCCTTACCCCGACATCCCCTACGCCGACAAAGTACATCCCGTTGATTGTATGATCGCTGTCTGCATTTCTGAGACGGGAACTTCCTGCAATTGACCCTGGGAAATTTTCCAAGTGCGATCGGCAATTTCCAGCAACTCCGCCGCATCGTGGGAGACCACTAGGAGAGTCCAGTTTTTCTTCAACTTTGCCAATAAATTCACCAGTTGCCGCCGCATCGACCAATCCAACCCCGCTGTTGGTTCATCTAGCAACAGCACATGGGGCTGCCGAATCAATTGCACCGCCAAAGCGAGACGACGCTGCTGTCCACCGCTGAGGGCATTGGGCGAATTTTGCAACGAGAGATGATCGAGTCCCACCTCTGCCAAGGCTTCCCGGATGCGATCGCCACTCAGTTCCGGATGCCCCAACCGCAATTCTTCCAAAATCGTACTGCCACAAAAATGTCGCTCAGGAAATTGGAATACCAGACCACAGAGTTGCTGGAGGTGCAGAAAGGTCAACTCCTGTTCTCGCCAATACAGACTACCCGCCGTCGGCTCTGCCAAACCCGCCAGAATCTCTAACAACGTACTCTTACCCGAGCCACTTGATCCGACAATCACGCCCAGTTGTTGCGTTGGCAAATCCAGATCCACATTCAGCAGAATCGGTTCCGGGGTGGCAGGAGGATGATAACAGAGATCCCGAAGATACAGCATTGCGATCGCGTTCCGATTGAGAAGGGGTTGTTCAGCCTGGGTGATTCAGACCTTGTTTATTCTATGCCAAACCACAGACGGTCAGGATTGGTCTTTAGTCTCAGCAGATTTGTGGGGCGATCGTGTTCCCTAGCAGCTCATACCAATTTTGGAGTGTAGATTTGCGATTTTGGCTGGGCAAACCCTGATGAATGGGGGCTGACCGCGTTACGATCGGGATCGACAAACCATGGATTTGGTATCAGTTATGCAGTTAATTCGTGGCATAAACATCGAAAAATATATTGAAGCGTTAGGACAATTCCGAATCGAAATCTTTCAGGAATATCCCTATCTATATGAAGGCGATCTAGATTATGAGAAGAAATATTTGAGCCGCTATTCCAGAAGTCCTGAAAGCATGTTGGCAATGATTCACGATGCGCAAGGGATGCTTGGAGCTTGTACAGCAATTCCATTGAGCGATGAAGATCAAGACTTTAAAAAGCCGTTTGAAAAAGACAACTTAGATGAGATTTTTTATATTGGTGAAGTGATGATCAGAGCTGATTCTAGGGGGAAAGGGGTGGGAACGAACCTGTTATTAAATATCATGGGATTGATAGATACCAGTCAGTATAAGAAGATCTGTCTTTACACCGTAGAAAGAGATCCTCATCATCCCTTATGCCCTACCAATTATCGTTCTCCCGATTCACTTTGGAGAAGGTTAGGTTTTATGAAAGATCCCGATCGAGTTGTGTATTATCACTGGAAAGATATTGGGGAGGAGGTTGAAACCCAAAAACCAATGAATGTATGGCTTAAAGCAACTTGATCGGGCTGAGAAGTTTCAGGCTAGGGAACCTGCGATCAGCTTTTCGCGTCGGGAAGGCTTGTACAATTCCAGCAGCGTAACTTTGGCAAGTGCTATGGTGATTCCGGCAGCAAATTCTTCTCTGACCCGCCCGCAAATCCGTCAACCCCTGACCCAAACGGTTCAGACAACGTTCCAAACCCTGGCCACCTTTACAGGCACAGCGGCTCTGATCGGACTCCTGACCCAACCTGCTTTGGCAAAGGATCCCTTCCGCACTGTTAACCAACGCCCGATCGGCGACAAAACTGAAATGGCGTTCCGAGCCATGTTTGAGCAGGGAAACTATATCAAGGCGCAGGAATTCCTGAATCAAGCAGAGAAAACTGAAGGCAATGATCCCCTCGTCCCAGCCCTGCAAGCCTCCCTCGCCTTTGCCAACAGCCAAGGAGATAGTGCCCAACAACAAGCTGCTTCCGGGCGCTTTAGTACCTATGCCCAGCAAACCCGCCAAAAAGCCGAACAATTGGTCAAGACCGATCCACTGCGGGGCAACCTGTATATGGCCGTCGGGAATTTTTTGGATGCCGCCCATACCGTCGGGTCCCAGGGTGTCGTGCGGGGAATGCCCACCGCCCTCAATAAACTGCAAGATGCCTTCAAGCAATTAGAAGCAGCGGAAAAAGTGGATCCCAATGATGCCGAGCTGAATTTGATTAAAGGGACGATGGATCTGATGCTGGCGGTGAACGTGAACCTACCCCTTGCCAGTGCTGATCAAGCCATTGGCCGCCTCGATCGCAAAGCAGGTCCCCGTTACATTGTCGATCGCAGTCTAGCTTGGGGCTATCGCGACTTAAAACAATACGATAAGGCCATGAATTCCGTAGAAAGCGCGTTAAAGGGCACACCAGACAACCCAGAACTGCACTATCTCAAGGCTCAAATTTTTGTTAAGAAGAAAAACTATCCAGAAGCCATCAAATTCTTCGACCAAGCCCTGACCCGCAAGACTCAACTCCCCAATGCACTGGTCAGCCAAATTGAACGGGAACGCCGCCGCGCCAACCAACAATTAACCACCGCGAAATAGTGCTCTGGTTGTCTCTGGTTGTCTCTGGTTGTCTATTGCGAGGGATGAACTTATGAGGGGGTGATAAGGCAACCGAATCAATCCACTCCCCCCCTCCCCCCCTCCCCCACTCCCCCTCTCCCAGACCGCCAACTCACAAATCCCTCTCCCCAACTGCCCACTGCTTCGATACAATAGGATCCCGTTGTATTGAACTACACCATTATGAGTCAGCGTACCCTGTTCGACAAAGTTTGGGATTTGCACACCGTTGCCACCCTCCCCTCTGGACAGACTCAGCTTTTCATTGGGCTACACCTGATTCATGAAGTCACCAGCCCCCAAGCCTTTGCCATGCTGAAGGAACGGGGACTGCCAGTACTGATGCCCGATCGCACCGTTGCCACCGTCGATCACATCATTCCCACCGATAATCAAGCGCGTCCCTTTGCCGACTCTATGGCCGAGGCGATGCTGCAGGAGTTGGAAAAAAATACGGTAGCCCATGGCATTCGCTTTTATAACAGCGGCTCGGGCAACCAAGGCATTGTCCACATCATTGCCCCAGAGCAAGGGTTAACCCAACCCGGTATGACGATCGCCTGCGGAGATAGCCATACTTCCACCCACGGAGCCTTTGGAGCGATCGCCTTTGGCATTGGTACCAGTCAAGTTCGCGATGTTTTGGCATCCCAAACCCTAGCCCTCACCAAGTTGAAAGTTCGCCGTGTGGAAGTCAATGGCACCCTGTGTCCCGGTGTATATGCCAAGGATGTGGTGCTGCATATTATCCGTAAATTAGGGGTAAAGGGCGGTGTGGGCTATGCCTATGAGTTTGCCGGAACCACCTTTGAGCAGATGACCATGGAAGAACGCATGACCGTTTGCAATATGGCGATCGAAGGAGGAGCACGTTGTGGCTATGTCAATCCTGATCAGGCGACTTACGACTATCTGAAGGAGCGGGATTTTGCCCCAAAAGGAGCCGCTTGGGAGGAAGCTGTCACTTGGTGGAATGGTCTGCGCAGTGATGAGGATGCTGTTTACGATGATGTTATCGTTTTCCAGGCAGAAGACATTGCACCAACTGTCACCTGGGGTATTACACCGGGTCAAGGCATTGGTGTTGATGAAAGTATTCCCACCCCCGATCAACTGGCAGAAGGCGATCGCAGTTTAGCGGAAGAAGCCTATGTCTATATGGATCTACAACCTGGTCAACCCCTGGTAGGCACCAAAATTGATGTCTGTTTCATTGGCAGTTGCACGAATGGACGCATTTCCGATCTGCGCGAAGCAGCCAAGATTGCCCAGGGTCATCAGGTGGCCAATGGGGTGAAGGCTTTTGTGGTACCTGGCTCGGAGCGGGTGAAACAGCAAGCAGAAGCAGAAGGCTTACATCAGATTTTCCAGGCAGCAGGCTTTGAGTGGCGGGAACCCGGTTGTTCCATGTGCTTGGCGATGAATCCCGATCGCCTAGAGGGTCGGCAAATTAGTGCTTCTTCATCCAACCGCAATTTCAAAGGACGGCAAGGCTCGGCTTCGGGTCGCACGTTACTGATGAGTCCGGCGATGGTAGCAGCCGCAGCGATTACCGGCAAAGTCACCGACGTTCGCACCCTAGTTTAGCCTCCCAGAAGTTGCCCAGAAGTTGACTTTTGCAAAAGTTCAACTTCTCCCGATCGCTCCTGCGTTCTCTACTTGCGGCAACACACACGACGGTAAGTGTCCCCCGTTTACGGACGGGTCGGCTCCAGGCGTGGGCGCTGATGAAATTGAGCACATGCAAAAGCCGGATCGCTGCTTC
>JAYKGX010000220.1:0-14507 GCA_035285565.1 Synechococcales cyanobacterium | reverse complement strand
AAACTCAAATTTCTATCAATAATCTGTCCTGAGAGAGAGCACATCATTCTTTCTGCAACTTGAGGATCACCGTCTAGAGCTTGGGGAGCAGCAGATGGATTGCCCAAAGCAGGCTTAGGATCAAAGTTGGCAATAAAAAACCCCGACCAGAGCCAGGGTTCATTATCAGGGTGCATCTACCAATTCCCTTTTCCTCAGAGGTAAAGCTCTATCCGGAAAAATGTTTGCAGAAAGGGTGGGGTGGGGGTTGCTAGCAATGCCAAGCTACTAAGAGTCGATGAGTCCATACTCGTTAGGGTTGGCTTGTGCGCGTCAATCGCGGTAGAGACGATAGGTTTCGCTAGCAGCTCGGTGCAGCAGAGAATGGCGGTAAACCAAGGCATTCATGTCTTCGCAATAGCCTCCGCCGATGACACAGGCGATCGGATATCCCTGACTCAGACAGGTGGTTAGCACTTGCATGTCTCGCCGATAGAGACCGCTATCCGTCAGTGCGAGTTTCCCCAAGCGATCGCCCCCATGGGGATCCACACCTGCGTCATACAGGATGAGATCGGGGCAGACTTGGGTGAGTAGATCGGGGAGGTAGTCCGCCAGAGTTTGCAGGTAGGCTTCATCTTCCATGCCTTCTGGGAGGGGGATATCCAAATCGCTCTGTTGCTTGGTGCTGGGAAAATTGACTTCACAGTGCATGGAAAACGTAAACACTCGATCGTCGCCTGCAAAGATTGCTGCGGTGCCATCTCCCTGATGCACATCGAGGTCTAGAATCAATACCTTTTGCACCAATCCCTGCGCCTGCAACACTCGGGTGGCGATCGCTAGATCATTAAAAATACAAAAGCCCGAGCCATAACTGGGAAAGGCATGATGGGTTCCGCCTGCTGTGTTGCAAGCCAGCCCGGTTTGCAGTGCCAGTTGAGCTGTGAGGATTGTTCCACCCACTGCCGTACAGGTTCGCTTCGCCAAGGCCGGACTCCAGGGTAATCCGATGCGACGTTGGGCTTTGGGTTCTAGGTTGCCTTGCAAATAACCTTGTACATACTCGGGATGATGTACTAATTGGATCCATTCTTGGGGTGGGATGTCTGGTTGATGGACTTGGTGCGATCGGATGACTCCCTCCCGCAGCAGACACTCGTAAAGTTTCTTAAATTTTTCCATGGGGAAGCGATGTCCCGCTGGCAGGGGTGCAACGTAGTCAGGATGGTAAATGAGGGGCAAGTCCATCAATCCAGTGCGTCTGAGAAAAATTGCATTTTGTTAACATTCACCCTTCTATTATTTCCATTTGTAAGGGTTTCTCGCAAGTTAGAAAGACCTCTCGTACACTGAAATGCCAAAGAGAAAATTTTTAGCATGAGAAATTCCCATGGCGCATTCAGTTTTGCATCAGTGGACTTGCCTGTTATCCTTTTCTGCCAGTGCGATCGGGCTGTTTTTTCTCTACAATCATCCCCGCATTCGCCGTCAGGATTTAGATGAGTCGCAATGGATGCTGTTTGCTATGACCTTTGCCTATTGGATTGTTCACTGTATTGCTGCAGCGTTGCAAAAGTGGATTCTGCCGGATTGGGATTGGGTCATGATGAACCTGAAATTGACATCTGCCATTTCGATTCTGCTGACATTCTCCTGTGCATTGAGTCTGCCTTTAAATCATATTGCTGATAAGCAAGAGCAAGCTGAATAGGCATCCTCGCTATCGCACGCGTAGCACAGCTTTGCCGACAAAACTCCGATCCTGCAATTGCTGTGCTACTTCTCCTACCATTTCCCAAGAGGTTTCCAAATCAATATGGGGCTGCAATCGTCCACTTTCCACTAATTGCACTAAGCGTTGCAAGCCTAAGGTGGCTGGAGATTTCAAGACTTCATGAAACAGAATGAATCCATACAGGTTTAATCCACCTTTGCCGTAGAAATTTCCCACATTGATTTGTGATTCCCTTGCTGCGGTGGAGCCAAAGGTCACGACTGTACCATCCTGGTTCAGCAGTTCCAGGGCGATCGGCAAAACGCTGCCTCCAAGGGAATCCAAAATCAGATCAAAGCCACCATAGCGAGCTGCATCCATGGGCGTTTCGCCTTCCACGACCTCATGTGCCCCCGCATTTTTCACAAACGAGACATGCTGCGATCGCCGCACATGGGCGACTACCGTTGCACCAGCGGCATGAGCCAGTTGACAAGCGGTATGCCCCACCCCACCCGAGGCTCCTGTAATCAGCACTTTCTTCCCCAGTAATAGCCCCCCTTTTTCCAGTGCCATCAATGCGGTTAAACCTGCCACCGGGATTGTTGCTGCCACATTGAAGGACATTGTGTGGGGTAGGGCTGCGATCGCATCTGTGGGGACAGCTACCGATTCTCCCCAAGCGCCTGCTGGCAAAAAGCCGACGACCCGAGTGCCCACTGGGAAGCCAGACCCATCTGCTGCTGCCTGTTCAATGACTCCTGCTAGATCCCAACCAATGCGCCAGCCCGGATTGGCAGTTTGGGCACGCCGTACCTCACCCCGATTGACCGACAGGGCATGGACTTGCACGATCGCTTGATGGGGGTATGGTTCAGGCCGGGGGACAGCCTCGATCGCCAACCTGCCAGGAGCAGCGGGATTGACAACCACAGCACGCATTTGATTCATAGGACAGCATTTCGCATGACAACACCTTACTTATACGGCATTCACGTTACTTAAGCGAATGATTACAATAAGATCATAAGATAATCTCACAGGCAGATCGGCACAGGATAAGATAGTCCATAGTTACCCATAGTTATTCTGCATTCATTGCGGTTCATTTCATCCATTACCATGGTCACTTCTTCTAGTCACCTCACTTCTCCAATGTCCCTAGAGGAGTATCTTGCCTATGATGTTGAAAGCGCAGCCCATTATGAACTTGTTGCAGGAAACTTGGTGGAAATGCCAACGGAAAGTCCTTTAAATAACGCGATCGCTCTACTCCTATTGGCGCATTTTTTACGTTTTTTCCCTTTACCACAGCTTTGTCATAAGGATACTGAAATTGTAGTCACAGGTCCCCGCACAACGGTACGTCTGCCAGATCTCATGATTCTAACGGAAGTAGGTGCGCTGGCACTTCGAGATAGCTCACGCGGGTTAATTACAGGGGATATGCCACCACCTGCTTTGGTGGTAGAAGTGGTTTCTCCGGGTGCGACCAATCACGATCGAGACTATCGCTACAAACGCTCGGAATATGCGGCTCGGGGAATTGCAGAGTATTGGATTGTCGATCCAGGGGCAGCAAAAATTACAGTGCTCACCTTGATGCAGGGGTGGTATGAGGAGACTATTTTTCAAGGAGAAGCACGCTTAATTTCTGCAATGGTGCCGGACTTAGAATTGACAGCAGAGCAGATTCTTGAGCCATTTTAGATTTGTGATTGTGGAGTTGCGGATCACGGTTGATTGTTATGCTGCGGTGGTTTTTGGTTTGATAGGATGGGCGATCGGTAAAATGATTTCAAAGCAGCTCCCTGTGCCAATTGTGGATTGACCTCGCAGTTGTCCACCATGAAGTTCGGTGATGATTTGATAGCTAATGGCAAGTCCCATTCCAGTCCCCTGACCAACCGGTTTTGTGGTGAAAAAGGGATCAAAAATTGAAGGCATAGTGGATTCTGCAATGCCAATGCCGTTATCGCTGATTTGAATCAGGATGTCTTGCGGGGTTGCGATCGCGGTTGTGATTGTAATGGCTGGTTCAAAATCTTGTTCCTGCTGCCATCGTTCTTCGATTGCATCAATTCCATTGAGCAATAAATTCATCATAACCTGATTCAATTGACCAACATGGCATTCTACTTTTGGCAATTCACCACGGTTTCGGATGATTGAAATAGCAGGGCGATCGGATGTCTCTTGCAGACGATGTTGAAGCAGCATGATTGTACTTTCTAATCCTTCATGCAGATCTACCCGTTTTAAGTCTGCTTCGTCTAACCGAGAAAAGTTGCGTAGTGATTTAACAATGTCTCGAATGCGATCGCTCCCACAGCGCATGGACTTTAAAATTTTGCATGTATCTTCTTGAATAAAAGGCAGATCAGTTTCTTCTAGCTTCTGTTTTAGAGTTTTAGAAGGAGACATATATTCCTGCTCATAAAAATACAAAAGATGAATTAAATCTTGAATATGCTGTTGAATGTAAGTGATATTACCGTGGATAAAGCTTACAGGATTATTGATTTCATGGGCAATGCCAGCTACCATTTTTCCTAATGCTGACATTTTTTCATTTTGCACCATTTGCAACTGGGCTTTTTGTAAATCAGCCAACGCTATTTGTAGTTCTTCAGTGCGTTGTTGTACTCGATCTTCTAGTTCACTATTGGCGGATTCCAAGGCTTGGAAGGAATGTTGGATTTGGGTAGCCATATTTTGAAAAGCCCAAGCAAGTTGCCCAAGTTCATCCTGACGAGTGATATTCAATTTCAGATCAAAATCGCCAGCTTCAATTTTCTGAGTGGCTTGGGTGAGGGTTCTCAAGGGTAAGCTCACCTGTTGCGTCAGTACAAAGAAGAGAACCCCAATTTCTGCCAGTAAAGTGACGCTACTGATGATCAGTGCATAGCGCAAAATCTGTAGAATGCCTTGCTCTAATTCAGCCTTGGGATAAACCACGAGAAAAAACCAATCAGGTCCTGTTAATTGACTCACGGCAATGAGATGATGCGGCAGATCCAAGACGATCGGTTGATAGACCTGCGGTTCTTTCTGATATTGCGTTGGGCTTGATTGCGTTTGGTTTAATCGTGTCTGAGTCGTCTGTTGAAAAATCAACTGGAGTTCTGGATCAGCAATCTCTTTGATATTTAAGCTCCCCTGTTTATCCTGCAACTGTTGCATTAGTTGGGGATGGGCAATTAACTGTCCATCCGCCCGGAAAATCATATTGTATGCGCTCCCAAAACTATCTTGTAGGGATTGCGTGAGAAAATCACCCAGGAAGATATCATTGCCGATCGTTGTGAGATGTTTCCCGTTGAGATCAATTGGAGTCAGACAGGTGACCATGTAATCTTGATACACAGAATCATAGTAGAGGCTCGTCCAGACTGTTTTGCGTTGGGGATTGTGCCGGATCGTCGCTCCATAAACCCATTCCTGTGCCTGAAAGTCATAGTCTGCTGCCACATCCAGCCCCCAAGGAGATACGCTGGAATAGCCCATAGAAGAACCATTGGGGGTGACGAAATAGCTGCCTGTTACGCTGGTAGACCAAGCTGGACCATACTCGCGAATTAAATCATAGGTAATGGACCAGTGGCGATAGCCTGAAGCATCTAAAACCGTTTCCCGCACTAACATGGCATTCACATGGCGGGTCACCTTGCCATAGCTTTCCGATTGACCATAGTAAAGTTCGGGTCTGGTGCGGTAAGTGCCATCCGGCTTGCGCTGAAAGAGCATTTCAAAGCGAGGCTTAAGATCCAAGCGTTCAGTGTTCTGCCAGCGTCGGAGAAACTCCATTTTGAGCAGATGTTGCTTTTTATGAATGTTTTGAAAGCGGTTATTTTCCCGTTGTTGCCTTTCTAGAATATATTGATTTAACTGCTTTTTAGTATTATGCTCTACTTGCTTTCTGAGATTGAGATAGCTCACCCCAGAAGACAAGACCACCACACCTGTTAGGCTCATAGCCATCAATAGTAGGGTTTTTCGGGTCAGGGATGTGGGCGATCGCCGCTTCCTCAGATCCTGCGCCATGATTTCCTGCAAAGGGTGTTTCGCCAAATGCTCCTTTGCAGCCATGCCCGATGGTGAAGTCACTTGTGAAGTCACTTTCGACTGTTTTTTTCGCATCCACGGGATTCGCATTTCACAGTAAATTGCACGCTAACAACTCAATTTGCGATAACGCCAGAGTACCCAGACTCAGCAGAAATTGAACCCTGCCAGCCCTAACTCAACCTGAGACAGGGATCGACCCCTCGTTAACTCAGAGTGAGATAAACCGGAACCAATGGATGGCTCTGGAGACCTCTGATGGAGAATCCTGATTCTGAATGCGATCGTTTCTTGATCTAATGACTCATGCTCTTCAGGTGAGTTGTCCTTTTAAGGTGTCTGGATCTCGAAATCCGACGGCGATCGCTTTGCCATCTCGCACAAAAAGGGGACGTTTGAGTAACATGGCATCTTGGCTGAAGGCGGTGATCCAATCGGTCTCGCTCCAGGTTTCTTTGGTGTTCCCCAAGGCGCGGTACGATTGCCCAGAGGTATTGCGCATGGGTTTGCTACCGAGGGTTTCCACCCAAGCTGTAATGGTTTGTAGGTCGGGGGGCTGCTGTTTGGTGTCAATAAAGGCATAGTCAATGCCTTGGGCTGCTAACCAGGCGATCGCTTTTTTGCAGGTGCCGCAGTTGGGAATTCCGTAAACTTGCAAGCTCATCACAATCTGTCTAACCTCTTGATGCAGTTCTCAACCCGCTCGGGAATTATAGCCGATCGCGCCCCCGCTCAATTTTTTCGATCGCCCGTTTTGTCACCACTTCCCAATCTGTATCTTCTGGATAGGGAGCATAGATGGAACTGCCCGTCATCGGATTATAAATGCGAGCAAAGAGAACCTGATCGGTATCTCCCGCTTCCACAGCGATCATAATGGGTTTGGCAAAGGCTTCTACGGGCAAGCGCGACAATGTATAGAGCAGTCCCTTGGCAAATAGCGTTTCATAGCCGGATTGGATGACATAGTAGCGATCGGCGCGCAGGTGCAAGTTCACTTTGAGATCGGGCTTGCCGCGAAATTCCTTCTCTTCCAGTTCCAGTTTTTCAATAAACCCTGTGAGAGCTTGGTACTCGATCGGCTCATGTTGGTTCTTAGCGCTATTCCAGAAGTACCATAAACAGTCTGGATATTGGCGATTGGCATAGATGTAACGTGGTTTAGGAGGATGCCCAAAGCCTAACGGCTGCCGAGCCGCCCGCAGTTCCTCTAAAATCGCTTTCAGCAGTTCACTGGAATCCATACCCTATCCATACAATTGTATTGCCACTTGATTCTCTGTTGTAGCGCAATCTTGGGTGTAGCGCAATTTGTGAAGGAGGAAACCAAAGTGGGAATCGGTGCGTAATCTTTGAAAATGGTGCCCAGACCATGACTTCTAGACTAATGGTTTCTAGACCACTGCTCTTACGATTCTTGGATTTCTTCCTATGACTCTTCCTGTATTGAATGCTTCAACCAGTTCTATCGCGATAACTCAGCCTGATTTTGCAACTCTGGATGCGCAAATTACCCAATTGAGCGATCGCAAAGCAGATTGGCTGACGGTGTCGATCGCCGATCGCCTCATCTATCTTCGTGAGTGTCTGACAGGGGTGCAGGCGGTGGCGGCAGCTTGGTCTCAGGCTTCCTGTTTGGCGAAGGGCATTGATCCAGATACGGCATTAGCAGGGGAAGAATGGTTGGCGGGGGCTGTGGCAACGGCGATGGGCTTGCGATCGCTGATGACCACCCTAGAAGCAAAGGGACAGCGATCGCTCCAAGTGCGTGCTCGGGAACTGCAAGCCAATTCTCCAGTCAACTCTCGAACCAATTCGCAGGCGATCGTCCAAGTCTTTCCCGAAAATTGGATGGAAAGCCTGTTATTTCTAGGGCATCGTGGTGAGGTGTGGTTAGAACCCGGTCAGCCTGCTAGTGCGGGGCTTGTCTATCAGCAAAAACCGGATCATGGTCAGCTTTGCTTGGTGTTGGGGGCGGGGAATCTGTCCTGCATTCCTATCTTGGATGCGATTCACAAGCTATTTGTCGAAGATCAGGTGGTCTTGCTGAAAATGAATCCGGTGAATGATTATGTCGGACGCTACATTCAACAAGCGCTCCAGCCCCTCGTGCAGGCTGGATTTTTGCAAGTGGTGTATGGCGATGCCCGTGTGGGAGCCTATCTCTGTCAACATTCCCAGGTGGATACTATTCACATTACTGGATCCCATCACACCCACGATTGTATTGTGTGGGGAGAGAATCCGATCGAGCAAAAAGCGATCGGACAGCCACTCCTGCCAAAACCCATTACTTCGGAATTAGGCGGTGTGACTCCTATTTTTGTGGTGCCGGGTCAATGGTCTAAGGCAGCCTTGCAATTCCAAGCGCGTCAGGTAGCAGCTTCGGTCGCTCATAATGCCAGTTTTGATTGTGTGGCGGGCAAGGTGTTAGTGCTGGCGGAAGGTTGGGCGCAACGTCAGGAATTTTTAGAGCTGGTTCAGCAAACCTTGGCTCAGATTCCCCCCCGCAAAGCTTACTACCCCGGTGCTTGGGAACGGTATGAAACCATTTGCGATCGCTACCCCCAGGCACAACCACTGACCCCATCCCACTTGCTGATCGCTGACACAGCCGACTCCCCTGCCGCCGATCGCCCCATTCCCTGGACTTTCATTCCCCAGGTGTCTGCCCAAGCTGGAGAATGGATTCTGACGCAGGAAGCTTTCTGTGGAGTCTTAGCAGAAGTGACGTTACCTGCCCAGGATGTGGAAACCTATCTCCAGCAAGCGGTGGCGTTTGGCAATGAAACTATCTGGGGCAATTTAGGTTGCATGATTTTAGTGGATCCCCGCAGTCAACGCTGCTATGCTACTGCCCTGGAGAATGCGATCGCCCAACTGCAATATGGCATCATTGGGGTGAATATCTGGGCAGGGACGGCTTTTTTGTTTCCGGGCATTGCTTGGGGGGCTTTTGCGGGCAATCCCTTAGAAGCGGTGCAATCCGGTCGTGGCTTTGTTCACAATACCTATTTATTGGAGCATCCGCAAAAATCAGTCTTTTATGCTCCGTTTCAGATTTTCCCAACTCCTACCTGGTTTGCAGATCACCGCAATTTAAAACAGGTTGCCCAGCGCTATCTGGATTGGCTGGTTCATCCGAATCTTTGGGGGGTGATTAAGGTGGCGATCGCTGCAGTTCAAGGTTAGGGGCGTGGTGGTGTGGGCGGATGGGGCGATCGCAATTAGCGGGCCTGGGGGAATACTGGCTGCGGCTGTGGGAGTGGTACCACTTCTGCTAGGGGGGAATGACAGATGATCCGGTTACGTCCCTGCTGTTTTGCTTGGTAGAGTGCCTGATCCGCCATCTTGAGCAAATGCTTAGGCAAATTTCTGCTATTGGGGACGATGGTTGCCACCCCTAAACTGAGGGTCACCTGGTCACTCACCTCGGAAGCCTGATGGGGCAGGGCAAGATTGGCGATCGCGGTCTGCACCTTTTCCGCGACTTGGAGCGCACCCGTCAGGTTTGTATCGTGCAAAATAATGGCAAATTCCTCGCCACCATAGCGTGCCACCAAATCCCCACTGCGTTGAACCGTTGCCTGTAAGGTTTGAGCGACTTGGATCAGACAACTGTCCCCGGCTGGGTGTCCGTAGGTGTCGTTATAGCGCTTGAAATAATCCACATCGCAGAGAATGACTGCTATACTCCGCCCTTCTCGCAGCATCATATTCCAGATCTGCTGCAGCCCTTCATCAAAGCGACGACGATTGGCAATTTGGGTCAGCCCATCTAGGCTCGCCAATCGTTCTAATTCTGCATTGGCACATCTGAGTGCCAGTTCTGCCTTCCGCGATCGCGCCTCGGCTTGCTTACGTTCCTGGATTTCTAATTTTAGGGCGGTGGTTCGTTCTTGAACTTCGCGATCTAAATTGGCGTTATAGTCTCTCAGGATTTGTTCAACTTGCTTGCGATCGGTCACATCCAAGATCACCCCATTCCAAAGACTATTGCCACAGGGTTGCAGCACATGGTGGGCAATCACCCGAGTCCATTTGACTTGTCCAACCGGCGTGACGATGCGATATTCCATATCCAAGGACTGCGGGTTCGCGCGAGTTTTCTCCACAAGCTGCTGTAACGCTTCAGCATCACTGGGATGGGCTACTGTATAGATATAGTCTGGGTCATCTAAAAAAACCTGGCGATCGACCTCGTAAATCTGAGCAATTTGGGCATCCATTTCCCTAAACCCATAGCTCCCCTCCAGTGTGGCAAAGTAGCAAAACGATGCACTCATGAAGGTTTGTGCCAAGCACTGCAACTGACTTTCGCTGGTTTGATAGGCCAGTTCCACCTGCTTTTGGCTGGTGATATCTATGATGAACCCATGCCAGACCACGTTGCCATTGGGAAATTTTTCCGGCATGGCATAGCCCTGAAACCATTGCTTGCCTCGGGGGGTGACGAAAATCCCCTGATGGATCCAAGGAGTAAGAGCCTGATAGGACTGCATCAGCTCGTTGTACATCGCCTCCACCGTCTCTGGAGCCACAATGGTCCAAAGATTGGCAGGATCCGCCATGAGCCAATCGGCTTCAATGCTGTAGGACTCATAGAAATTAGGACTGACATAGGTCAGCTTGCCCAGCTCACCGGGGGCCATAGTATATTGGAAGGATCCAGGCATGTTATCCGCGAGTCTGCGGTATTTATAGACTTCTGCCTGCAGCGTTACTTGAGTGGTGATTTGAGGAGTTATCTCTTGGAAGGTGGCGATCGCCTGATAGCAAGCGCGCGCTTCATTCCACAGGGGTGAGGCTTGAATGGATAAGAAAATATCCTGCTCCGATCGTAGAATGACCCAATCTTCAGCCTGACTCGTGATCCCTTGGAGTGCTTGGTGAAAGGGGAGGCGATCGGTCGGATAAGATTTTTGGATAACTTCTGCCAAGGAGATGGGTCTGAGGGGATGTGGCGTTGCGTGAGTCGGCAATAGATGACTTCGATAAAAGCGAATCTCAGCAAAGGTTGTCGCCTGCTCTCCCAATAATCTTTCTCCGGCTGGGTTGAGGTAGGAACAAGTTCCATCCGGTTCAAAGATGGCGCAACCAATCGGTAGCAGCGATAAGGTACAAGGGTCGAGCGTTGTCAGATCAGGAATCTGGTTCATCCTTGAGACTTCCTTAAAATTACATTAAGTGTGACCTCCTACTTTGGGATGGGCTGTACCATACAAAGTAGTCTGGTCTCAGTAAAAGTGCTGAGCATGAAAGGTACGGAGCAATAAAATTACGCAAATGAATGACTCTCTAAAATGAAGTTACTAGAAAGCGATGCCTAGCAAGAGCAATTGTCAGGCGGTGCATCTTATTGAATTCAACAGTTTATTCGCTAATATACCTAAATTCTTACGAAAACTACCTAAAGCAGGTTTTTTTAAAAATATAGTAAGAAATTACTACAGTTTTCCCCTGCTTCCTTGAGAGTCAGATGATTCGCTGTTTCTCTTCAAGTGAATTTAAGCTGAACAGTCTTCATAAATCTTCATCAATATTATTTGATTCTTTACAATGATCACCTCGTCTGGTTGGATACTCTGATGGTGTGATTGCTGGTTCCATGTCTGGTGACGATCGGTCTAAGACGATCCATATTGGCAATATCATGCTTGCTAGATGGGCGTTTTAGTCAATACACTTCCTGGAAAATCACAACTTTTCCAGGATTGACGGAATCCCGATCTGGGTATTTTTATAGTACAAATAGTTTATCTGAGTTTTATACGTATATGCACCTAAGTATATGCACTTAAGTGTATATGTGTATATCTAGGTACATATAGCAATCCTCTTTCAGTTGTAAAGGTGGGACAGGCTTCTAGCCAGTGCAGGCACAATTTCGCCCCACACATCAATTAGGATTGCTATATAGGGATGTATTAGCTCACCCCACCACCCTACCGAAGGTTTGTCCACCCACGGGCGGCTCAGGGAACGATTCAGATACTACCCAAGACGGCTCAACAACACGATAAGAATTTTGAGTCTGCGGTGGGGCGCATCGTGGACGTTAAACCAAAAAGCTTGCGGAGAGGGTCTGGCAGGGACATCGCCAGGGAATGGCATTGTCTGGTTAAGAGTCGATGAGTCAAGAATCTCCGACTATACCGCTTTGCGGTTGGGGGGAGAGCGTCAATTTGTTAGCGATCGTAGGGTGAGTCACAAAATTTCAAGCTTGGGGATCAAAAAAAATCCCTATTAAGTATTGTTACCCCCTCATGGTATGATGACCCTTGGCTTTTGATAGCCGCGCACGAGCTTCGGATCCTGATGATTTGTGTGTTTGAGCGTTTTTCATTTACAGATCTGAGTCACCACCGATGATGGAGGAAGCCACCCAAAACAGCGAATCATCTCCAGAACCTTCGGGTTCTATGGAGGACTATTACCAACTTCAGCGCGAGCTATTGGTAATCACGCTGATCTTGACGGGGCTAATTTTTCCCGCCGTGTGGGGCTATTACGGTCGCACAATCGCCCTCAATTATTTGGTGGGAGGATGCACCGGACTTGCCTACTTAAGACTGTTGGGGAAAAATGTTGAGCGCCTCGGAGCAGAGTCTGGAAAGGTTGGGAAATCACAGTTGGGGCTGTTTGTTGCGGTGATCATTTTGGCAACGCAAGTGAAGCAACTCCACGTACTCCCGGTATTTCTTGGCTTTATGACCTTCAAAGCAACGCTCATTATTTACACCCTGAAAACATTGTTCAAACCTAGTCAACCTCACTAGGTTCCTGCGTCCTACCATCCTGGGAAACGCCGTTTGAACTGAGATGCTGAATTTCTTAGACGCACCCAATTTTGTCACCTTAGCCAGCTTAGAAGTGGGAGAACACTTTTACTGGCATATTGGCAATCTCAAAGTGCATGGACAGGTGTTCATGACGACTTGGTTCGTGATGGGCGTGCTGATTATTGCAGCACTGTTGGCGACTCGAAATGTCCAGAAAGTTCCTAAAGGGATTCAAAACCTGATGGAATATGCCCTGGAGTTTGTGCGGGAGTTGGCAAAAAACCAGCTTGGAGAGAAAGAATATCGGCCCTGGGTGCCCTTTATTGGTACGCTGTTCCTGTTTATCTTTGTCTGCAACTGGTCTGGTGCTCTAGTCCCTTGGAAGCTAATTAAGCTACCCGAAGGTGAACTAGCCGCCCCCACGAACGACATTAATACAACGGTGGCACTTGCCCTGTTGGTTTCGATCGCATACTTCTATGCAGGCTTCAAGAAGAAAGGCTTGGGCTATTTTGCAAAGTATATTCAGCCAACGCCTGTTTTGCTACCGATCGCAGTGCTAGAGGATTTTACCAAGCCTCTCTCCCTAAGCTTCCGTCTATTTGGCAACATTTTGGCGGATGAACTCGTGGTGGGAGTGTTGGTTCTGCTAGTGCCTTTGTTTGTACCCTTGCCGGTGATGTTACTGGGACTATTTACCAGTGCAATTCAGGCGTTGGTATTTGCAACCCTAGCAGGAGCTTATATCCACGAAGCACTCGAAGGGCATGGCGACGAGCATCACGACTAATTCATTGATTCTGTTTCAATGAATTTTGGGAATTGAGTACAAAATTGAGTTCTAATTGGCTCGAACTGGTTGAGAGTTCTATTTGGATTCACATCTTGGATTCAAATCCATTTGTGGTGCATTGCGCTCATGCATTGAGATTTGCTATTTTGCATCCCGCGATGCAGTTTTTGAGTTTGAAACCCTTGTTTCTCATTTGTCTACGACGTTAAAGGTAAGGTCACCATGGATGTTTCCTCCGCTTCTGTTCTAGCTGCTGCTCTGGCAATCGGTCTGGCGGCAATTGGACCTGGTATTGGTCAAGGTAATGCTTCTGGTAGCGCGGTTGAAGGGATTGCCCGTCAGCCCGAAGCAGAAGGAAAGATTCGCGGTACGCTGTTGCTAACCCTGGCGTTCATGGAATCCCTGACCATCTACGGTCTGGTGATCGCGCTGGTGTTGCTGTTCGCGAACCCCTTCAAATAAATCGCTGAGATCGCGGGTTGGGTGGGTCAGGTCGATCGGCAGGTTTCTGAGTCACCTGATCCATAACCCCCTATTCAGTACCGCTTAGCCCAGAGCCAACGATCATGTTTGATTTTGATGCAACGCTGCCCTTGATGGCGGCTCAATTTATTCTTTTCATGGTGGTCATGAATGTCCTTTTCTTTAAGCCTTTAACAAAAGTGCTTGAAGATCGGGCAGATCTGATCCGCAATAGCCAAGTTGGGGCAAAAGAAGGGCTGGACAAGATCAATGCGATTACGCAGCAGTATGAGCGAGAGCTAGCTGAGAGTCGCCGCCAATATCAGGCAACCATTGCCAAGGCACAGGCAGACGCTCAGAAACTTGCTGACGAGCAAGTGGCTGCAGCCCAAGCTGAAGCGATCGCCCAACGTGAGAAGGTTCAAGCCGAACTTGACCAACAAAAGCAGTCGGCAATGGCACAACTTGAACAACAGGTGGAAAGCCTCAGCCGACAGATCCTGGATAAGCTACTGGTGGGTGTTTAGGAAAGGGTTCCCTAGGGGCGCAACCCGCTTGCACTCCAAACCCCAATCCTGATCTGGATTTCTGGTAACGATTCCTGGTAACCATTTTGTGACGGCGCAGTTGTGGGTTGAGTCATGGATATTTTTTTACAACTTGCCAATGGCGCTAGTTTATTAGCGTCTGAGGCAGCGGAGGCGGGAGG